>JAHEJT010000297.1 GCA_024638765.1 Verrucomicrobiales bacterium | reverse complement strand
GTTGCCGTCGAATATGTTGACTGCGACAGAAGTCATTGATTCTGATCCTGCAGTATCAGCGTCTCCTTCAGATTGATTTTGGCGCTCGGGTTATCGGGGTTGATGCGGAGCGCTTCGCGGAAATGGTCGATGGCGCCGGCGAATTCGTTTCTTCTGCGCAGCGCGACGCCGAGGTTGTTGTGCGCGTCCGCATTATTTGGATCGTACCGGAGCGCCTGGCGGAAATGGCTGATGGCGGCCGATAAATCCTCTTTGCGCAAGAGCGCGATGCCGAGATTGTTGTGCGACTGCACGTATTCCGGGTTGACGCGCACGGCCTCCGAGTAGTGGTTTATGGCCCGGTCCAGCTGGCCTTGGGTGAGCAGGGCGTTGCCCAGATTGAAGTGCGCCTGCGCGTATTCGGGATTAACACGCAGCGCTGTGAGGTAACTCTCTATACCGGCATCGGTTTGTCCCTGCTCGATCAGAATAAAACCGAGGTTATTATGCGCTTGCGCACAGTATGGATTAATGCGGAGCGCCTCAGATAAGTATGCGACAGCCTCGTCAATCTTCCCCTGTTTATGGAGCGCCGTACCGAGATTGAGGTGCAGATATTCAAATTTGGGGTTGATGCGGATGGCTTGCAAATGATGTGCGATCGCCTCATCGAGTCGTCCCTGGCTTTCAAGGGCGCTTCCCAAGCTACTGTGTGCCGCCCAGCAGGATGGATTCTTTGCGATCGTGTCTCGATAGAGGATGTCGGGGCTTTGAAAAACGTGATTATGTCGCCACGTCAGGATGCCGCAGGCGAGGAGAATTGCTCCGAAGAGAGTCCAGCGGCTCCATTTCCGTTTCTGCAGCAGGATGCCGAGACCGAGGCCGGCCGTGAGGAGGACGGGCAGCGCCGGAAGGTATGCCCAATGATCGGAGACGTAGAAGATTCGCATCCCGGAGATATTGAAGAAGCCAAGGACGGGGAAAAGAGTCACGACGAACGCGGCGAGACCGAGCAGAGGGTAGCGTCCCCAGGTTTGGTATTTCGCCATGAGCACGAGAGCACCCACAGTCAAGACGAGTGCGGGCAGGTATTGGAGCGGATCGGCGGTGTCGATTTCCCACTTCGGGTAGATAAAGATGAGGGGATAAGGGAAAAAGATTTTTCCGAGGTAAAAGAAAGGAATTCTTCCGGCCAAGGCGACCTTTTCGGCGAAATTGCGCTCAAGATCCGGTGCGGTTGAGCCGATGTAATTTTGCTCAAACCAGATGCTCGTGAAGGCCGAAATGATGGAGAGGAGGAAGAAAGGAATTAATTGGAGGAAATCGCGTCGTGCCCACGACTTGCCGAGGGCGAGGCGGCAGAGGATGAGAATCACCGGCAGCATGATGGTCGACGACTTGCTGAGGAGGGCGCATGCGAAGAGCAGCAGCGCGGCGACGTAGCAGCGTCCCTTCCGGTTTTCGTCGAAGGAGAGATAGCTCCAGATGCACAAGAGGTAGAAGACTCCCGAGAGGCTGTTTTTCCGTTCGGATATCCAGGTGACGGATTCCGCAAAGACGGGATGAAGGGCAAAAAGTCCCGCGATGAACCAGGGGTGGGGGACGCGGAACCGGCGAAGGCCGAAGTAGAAGATTAACACACCGGTCAGATGGAGGAAGACATTCACGGCGTGGGACGCCGCGGCGTTGACGCCCCAGATATGGCGCTCGATCCAGAAGGAAGTGCGGCTGATGGGCCAGTAATTCCATATTGGATTCCGGTCGGGATTGAACCAAATGCGGTAGAGACCGCCCTGCTGCGTCATGAGATTGTCACGCAGAAAATGCTTGTCGTCATCCATGATGAAGCCGGCGTGGATCGCCGGGTAGTATGCGCAGAGCAGCAGGACGGCCAAAGAGAGCGCCGGAAGGATTAGCGCGATGCGGGACATTGCGTCGGATGCTCCAGCGTGATTCGAGGGACTCATGCTACCGATCGCGGGGAAAAAATGCGTCTGTGCCGATGGGGTTTACCATGAATACCTTCTTTAACGCGAATGGAAACGCATGACCGTGAATTTGTGCTGATGGTCGATCTCAGCGCGGCATGGAGGTTCTGATTTGGGGCGAACGCCCAAAGTAGTCCCCACGCTTCGTGTGGGGAATCTGGTTGGAACCCCCGGGCGGAGTGTGGGAACTACACTGCCGTGAACATTAGTGTCCTGTTAGCCAATTTCGCTACATAAATGATTTTCTTTCAGCCGGTAAAATTTGCCTCCCTGCGGTCGGAGGCCCAAGGAAGCGTGGCCCTTTTTCCCAGGATCTACGTTCCGGCTCAGTCACTGAGCTCGCTCAGCTCCATCGCCGCGCCTTGATCCTGGAAAAAATGACTCACGCATTTATGCACCGAACTTCGCTAACAGCACACTAGAACCCATCTCGTAAATTTCCCGCTAGGGCTTCGTTTCTTCGAGCACACTTTGCAGCCACGCGCGCGCCTGCCGGCGGTATCTACTTTCGCGGTGCATCCACAGGTCGGTGTGCGGGTGAAGGTAGGGGCCTTCGGGGATCTTGAAGATCTTCGTCGTCGGCACATCGAGGAAGGTGAAGTCGGCCAGGTCGAGGTGATTCACGAGGTAACCGTCCCGCACCGCGCTGGCGCGCACACCGCAGACGAGCACGGGCCGACCTTTAAGGCGGGCGAGACGTTTGAGGGCCGAGGCGCGGTCGCTCTCGGGATAGCCCCAGGCCTTTTGACCGTCGAAGTGGTCGTGGGTGAAGATGCCTTTCCACAGGGCCGCGATCTCGTCGTCGGCGAGACCGATGTAACTGGAACCGATCGCGCCGCGGGAAAAGCCGCAGACGAAGAGGTTGTCCGGGTCGCCGCCGAACTCTGCGCAAATACGCGGGAGGTTCGTCTTGCAGTAGTCGACGGTGGCCTGCTTGTTGCCCCACCATTTGACGGCGTTCATCTTGCGCCCCATTTCCACGTAGGGCATTACGACCCAGATGAATCCCCGGCCGCCGCTCATGCCGTAACCGAGGTTGGCGTCCTTTACCTCGCCGCTTCCTTTGCCGGGAGGGAAGTAGTTGCCGGTGTATTCGACGATGACTGGGTACTTTTCTCCCGGTTTCCAGTCCACGGGCAAGTAGAGCGCGTGATAGACGTCCGTGCCTTCGTACTCCGGGGCGGTTTGGCGCACCCGCTTGCCCGCGGCCGGGGCCTCATCGGTCAT
>JAHEJT010000296.1 GCA_024638765.1 Verrucomicrobiales bacterium | reverse complement strand
TCTTTGCGGCCGTTGACGAAGCCCGAGACGAGGGCGGTGCCCTTGGGCAGGACCGAGCCGGGTTCATCGGTGGAGCGGCCCACGAAGAGGATTTCCTGTTCGGGGATGTCCTGGGCATCGGAGATTTCGATGTCGGCGGTGGAGTTGGCGCCGACGGTGTACGCGCCGGGATCGACGGTGAGGCGGACGTGCTCGGGATATTCGTGGACGCCCTCGCGGACGGGATCGAGGACGATCTCGCAGCTGACGTGGCCGAAGGGGATATTGGCGGTGCCCGAGAGGGGGGCGCCGTTGACGTCTTGTTCCGAGTAGTCGGCAGGCTCGGCGCTTTCATCTGGGAGGGCGACGCCGCCAAGGGAGTAGCTGACGGTGACGGGCTGGAGGGTGCCGGCGCGGTTGAGGCGGAAGCGGGCCGGGTTGCGCGGGGTGTTGGCCAGCAGCGTGCCGTTATTCATCTGGTTGGAAGTGCGGTTGTCCTCGCGGGCGACGCCGTCGGGGACGGAGACGGTGATGGTTTCGCCGCCGGCGCCGAGGGCGTTGGTGACGGCGACGAGGTCATTGGGGGTGCCGGGCGCGGTGGTGGAATCGGGATCGGCGAAGTGGAAGTTGCCTTGGCCGCCCATTTGTTTTTCGGCCCAGTCGGTGACGCCGTCTCCGTCCTGGTCGAGGTCCTTGACGATGACGCGGGCGAACTTGCGGGAGTTGCCGTCGAGTTCCGAAATGGGATCGGTATCCGGCGCGGTGAGGTAAGGGCAAAGGAAAGCGCCGTCGACAATTTCGATGGTCGAGGGCGGGGTGGTCGGGCGGTCCCAGGCCACCGCGCAGAAGTCCTCCTGCCCGGCGTGCTTGTGGCGGATTTCGAAGTAATACTTCTGGCCGGCGGTCAGGGAGATAGAAGCGCTGATCTGGGTGGAAAACTTGGTGTAATCGCCCTCGGTGATGGCGCCGCTGAAGGCGTAGCAGGCGCGGGTAATGTTGGCGGGGTCGTCATCGGTGCTGAGCCAGAACTCGCTCTGGTTGCGGCCCGAGATGTAGAAGGTGTAGCTGCCGTCGTCGGGGGGCTTGATGAAGCCGAGGACGCGGCCGCCGTAATTGTCGTCGACATTGGATGCGATCTGGAGGGAGTCGAGCGCGTGGGTGGCGTCGGGGTTAGCCGGGTAATCTGGATCATTGGTGAGCGAGCCGAGGGCGCCGCTGGTGATGCCCATCCAAAGTTCCGCGGTCGCGGAGCCGGTAGTGTCTGTGTCGGCGGAGTTGGAGAGGGAGACGGTGAGATCGCCACCGGTGCCGTTGAATTCGGGGCCGGCATTGGCGAAGACGCCGGTGCCGGTGGTGGAGTTACCGATCTGGACCTGGTAGCACTTGCCGTCGACGGTGGGGAAGGTGAGGTCGGTGGTGGAATCGGCTACCGCAGAGGCGGAACTCAGGGCGAGGCAGCTGGCGGGATCGTAGGGATCGGTGCCTGCGATGCATTCCTCGAGGTTGGTGTGGCCGTCGCCATCGTCGTCATCGCCGGGGAGGGCGCTCTGGGCGTTGAAGCGTTCTTCCCAGACATCGTCGAGGGTATCGGAGTCGAGATCGACGATCGCCGAGGCGTTTGAGAATGGGAACAGGGCGAGGCAGGCCGCGAGAGCGAGCCAGCTGTTGAAGATACCAGGGTACGATTCAAGCGTGGCGCCGGAGCGCGATTGGGGGATTTTCATAAGCGAGAGAGATACGACCACGGGAATATGCCAACGGAAGAGGTGCACCGCAATCGAATAGGCCTTGGTTCAGATGGGTTGATGATTAGAGAGAGAGAAAGAAGGGAAAACTTCGAGGGGACGAGATTTACCAGACATTTCACGCCCATCACAATTTGCGAGAAATACTGAAAAACAAGGGGTTGTGGATGCATCGGGGTTTGCGGGGTGACCGGATTACGACTTGCCACTATACGTTGTCGGGGGGGGTGTTTTGACAGTCTTTTTATATCGGTGAAGTTGTTTTGGGGCATTTTTCGATGGGGTGAGGCCCACGGGGAGGCAGCGAGGGGTTGCCCGGGGGGATTTCGCCCCGTAGGATGGATCCTGGCGGGGTAGGAACCCCGATCCAGCGAGAGATCGACGCAGTTACCGGCGGATTCGCTGTCAAAAACCGCTGTATCCGAACGTATCGTTATGGCCACACGTGATCCTCATTTTGAACCTTCCCCCCCAAAGCAGCCGCAGGTGAAAGCGCAAGTGCATGTCATTGAGCACTCGTCGGCCCCGGACGTATCCACGTCCACGGTCCGGACCGCGCCGCTGCGGAGCGCGCCCGCCCGGGCGGCGCGCGGCGAGCAGCCCTTCGTGAAGCTCTTCATCGAGCACGAGCCGGCATTGCGCGCCTTTATTTACTCCCAGGTGGTCAACTGGGCGGACATGAACGAGATCCTCCAGCAGACGAGCATCGTCTTGTGGGAGAAATTCGATAAGTTCAAGCCGGGCACGGATTTCCGGAGCTGGGCCTTCAAGATTGCCCGCTACGAGGTTCTGAATTACCTGCGCAAGCAGCGCCGCAGCCGCCTGGTTTTTTCCGATGAACTGGTCGACATGCTGGGTTCGGAAGCGGAGGAAGACCGCGCACAGGAAGATCGGCTCGAGGAACAGCGGCACGCGCTCAGCGACTGCCTGCGGAAGCTGCCCCCGGAGCAGGGGCAGTTGATCGAAGATTTTTACAAGGGCGAACGATCCATGAAAGAACTCGCCCGCGTTTACCGCAAGAGCGCCATGGCACTTTACCAACGCATCCATCGCCTCCGGGTTGTCCTCCTGGAGTGCGTGCAAAAAGAACTCAAGGAGAGTGAGCATCCCGCATGAATCCCAAGGATCGACTGATTACACGAGAAGACGACAATTTTGATCGCAACCATTTGTTGCGACTCTCGGCGAAGTGTTGTGACGAAAGTTTGACGGACCCGGAATTGACGCAGCTGGAACGGATGCTAAAGCGCAGCCACGGTGCCCGGGAATTGTACCGCGCTTACACCAGTGTCCATGTGACCTTGGGCAATTGTTTCGGCGCGGTGACCCAAAAGGTGACACCAGGTAAGATCGCGCCGATGCCCGCGGAATCCGGGCGTGCTGTCTGGGTGCGCCGCGCGGGATTGGCGGCGGCGGCCCTGGTGGCCATCGGCGTGGCGACGGTCGCGCTGCTGCGTGGCGGTGGCGATGCGGGTTCAGAGGTGGCGGTGA
>JAHEJT010000157.1 GCA_024638765.1 Verrucomicrobiales bacterium | reverse complement strand
CCCCCACCGAGAGGTAAACCCATCCCATCACCAGGAGCAGACCCGCCGCCAGACCGAACCCCAACCCAAAATGCCGCCAGCGGTGCGGATCGCGTTCCAGCGCAAAAACACCCCTTCCCCGAATCCCAAGCCAGCGAATAAACGGCCAGAGGCAAAGCAACGCCGCCAACAAAATCGCCCGGTTGAAATACCGCTGAAAATTGGTTTGATCCATGATGCGGTGCAATTCGCGCAGCCAACCGAGCGAACTGTCCGCAAACCCTCCCCACGCCACCATCCCCTTGGCAGAATGAAACACCACCGGCGCCAGGGCTGCCCCCAGCAGCGCGGTGCACACGAAATACATCCCTATCTTAAAGAGATCGTTCTTGATAATGCTGCTCACCGCGGCTTTTCTACTAGTCCCTGGCGCAGTCCGGTTTCTGAACCCCGACCGGAGTTGCGCGGCCGATGTTAACTTAGCCCGGCTCAATCGGCAGTCGACTTATTTCACCCGCGACCAGCTTTCGCATGACTCGCCATGCCTGGAGAGAGCGCACCAAGGACGGAGAACTACGCTTCATTCGCGCCACCAAACATGGCGGTAACTGGAAATTTCAATCCCGTCTCAGGTCGGAGGAGGAGTGGACCACCCACCAGGTCCCGGCCCTCGACGATCTTCGGGAGCTGAAAGAAATCCTCCGGCGCAAGTACCAGCGGCGGCGCGCTTCTTACGAAGATGTCCAAGAGATCGAAAACCTCATCGCGGAACGCTGATCCTCCCGCGCACACCGAGGAACTGATCGCGCTCGATAAGAGACACTTCTGGCATCCCTTCACTCCCATGGCGGAATGGTGCGCCCCCGAACATCGCCCCGTCGTGATCGCATCCGGCCGCGGCGCGCTCCTTCGCGACGCCGATGGGCGCGAGTATATCGACGGCAATGCTTCGATCTGGACCAATATCCACGGCCACAATCATCCGCGCATCAACCGTGCCCTCGAGGAACAGCTCGGAAAAATCGCCCACTGCTCCGCACTCGGCGCCACCAATGAACCCGCGATCCGGCTTGCCGCCCGCCTCGCTGCATTCTTTCCCGCCGGCGAAAATCCGCTCCACAGGATCTTCTTCACCGACGACGGTTCCACCGCCATGGAATGCGCCATCAAGATGGCCGTGCAGTTCTGGCAAATCCAGGGACAATCCCATAAACGGGAGTTTCTCGCATTCGCCCGCGCTTACCACGGGGACACTCTCGGCGCGGCTTCTCTCGGCGGAATCGAGACGTTTCATGCCCGTTTCTCCGGCCTCGGGCTGCATACCCATCACGTCACCGACTTGGACGCCCTTGAAAAACTGCCCGCCGCCACCCGCGAAAACCTGGCCGGTGTGGCTATCGAGCCCTTGATGCAAGGCGCCGCCGGGATGCGCCCCTGGCCGCAAGGGATGCTCGCCCGCCTCCGCGACTGGTGCCGGCGCCACGATGTCCTTCTCATCCTCGACGAAGTCCTGACCGGCTTCGGACGCACCGGGAAAATGTTCGCTTGCCAGCATGAGGACGTCGTCCCCGATTTCCTCGCGCTCGCCAAAGGACTCAGCGGCGGTTACCTCCCGCTGGCCGCCACCCTCACCACGGAACGCGTTTATCGCGCCTTCGCCGCCTCGGGAAAAACGGACAACACCTTTTATTACGGGCATAGTTACTGCGGTAATCCGCTCGGGTGCGCCGCCGCCCTCGCCAGCCTCGATGTCTTCGAAGAAGAAAATACTCTCGCGTCTCTCGCTCCCCTGATCGAACACTTCGCAAAACAGCTCGAGGAATTGCAGGCCCGGACACCCCACGTTGGCGAGGTGCGCCGTTGCGGGCTGATCGCGGGTATCGAGCTGATGCATGATCCCGCCCAAAGAACTCCCTTTCCACCCGAGAAGCGCACCGGCGCGCGCGCCTGTTTGGCTGCGCGCAATCACGGACTGCTGACGCGTCCCATCGGAGATACCATCGTCCTCATGCCGCCGCTTTGCATCACTCAGGAACAAATCGATCGCGCGGTGGAGGCGATCCATTTCGCCACCCTGGAACTTACGGAAAAGGCGGGACGCACTTGACATCCTTTGCCTCGCGCACAGTACAATATCAATGTCCGTGAAAATATTTTACTCCCCCGTCGCGGCCGGAATTCAAGATCAGTAACTTCCATGTCAGTCTTTAAAGTCACCTGCCCGGACTGTGGACAACGCGTTTCCGGTGACGAGAGCTTCCTTGGGAAAAGGGTGTCCTGCCCGGTTTGCGCAGCCTCTATCGAGTTCCCGGAGGAAATAGAAGAAGCCGCCGCCGAGAAACCCGGGACAGCCTCCGGTGCCGCCCCTGAAAAAGACGCTCCCCCCGCCGAGAACGCCGCCACCCGGCGGGTCGCTGCCGCCGCGGCCGCCGCGGCCAAGGCCTCCACTTCCTCGAAGCAACCGGCCCCCGCCTTGAAGTCACTCACGCGGGTCTCCCCAAAAAAGGATTCAAAGCCCGACGCCCCCGAAGCTGAAGCGCGCGTTTCCACAGCCTCGCTCTGGAGCATCGTCTGCGGCGCGGGAGCTTTCGCCGCCTGCCCTATCGGCCCCCTCTTCGCAGCGCCCGCCATCGTTTGTGGCCACATCGGCAGAGGCAACATCCAGAAGTCTCATGGCAAACTCACCGGCATGGGCCTGGCCACCGGGGGACTCATGCTGGGTTATCTGTTCTTCATTCTCCTCTTCGCGGCGGGGATTCTTCTGCCGTGGAAACAACTCTGGGGTATCGGCGTGCAGAGATTTAACGAGAATTCGGCCGCCGCCATCGTCGAAGCGCTCTCCGGATACGCCCGGGCGCACGACGGCGAATACCCGGACACTCTCGAGGATCTATCTCCAGAGTTTCTCACCCCGCGGAAGGCGCAGTCCCTGGGATGGAGGCCTCCCTCCCGCATTCGCGAGATCACGCCTTTTATTTATTACCCGCCCCCGCCCGAGGCCGATTCCACAAAAGATGCGCCGCCCCTGGTGCTCGTTTCCCCGCACGATGAAACGGACGGCGTCCGCACTGCCGCGTATCTCGACGGTAAAACGGAGTCGATCCCCTCGGAAAAACTGGAGGCTTTGCTGCCGGGCGGGGGGCAGTAGCTGCGGCTTCCAGCCGCAGACTATTACTTGTGCTGCGGCTGGAAGCCGCAGCTACCTTTAGCCGACCCGCTCCTCGGGACGGACCGGCACGCCCTGGGCCGCCAGGTATTGCTTCACGTCCGCCACCGTGTACTCGCCGAAGTGAAAGACGCTCGCCGCGAGTACCGCGTCCGCTTTGCCTTCTCCTAGAACTTCCGCCATGTGCGCAAGCGTCCCCGCGCCGCCGCTCGCAATTACCGGAATGGATACCGCTTCGCTCACCGCCGCCGTCAATTCGAGATCATATCCGGCCTTGGTGCCGTCCGCGTCCATGCTGGTAAGAAGAATTTCTCCCGCACCCAGGCGCTCGACTTCCCGGGCCCACTCCACCGCGTCGCGCTCCGTCGGTCGGCGCCCACCGTGCGTGTACACGATCCAGCCCGGCGACCCTTCGCGGCGTTTGGCGTCCATCGCAACCACGATGCACTGAGATCCAAACGCCTCCGCCCCTTCCGAAATCAAACCCGGTTGCTCCACCGCCGCCGTATTGATCGCCACCTTGTCAGCGCCCGCCAACAACATCTCACGCATGTCCTCCACGGTGCGAATCCCTCCCCCCACCGTCAAAGGCATGAAACACTTCCGCGCCGTGCCCTCAACCACCTCGACCATGGTCTTACGGTCGTCCGAGGAAGCGGTGATATCGAGAAACACCAGCTCATCGGCGCCCTGGCGGTTGTATGCCACCGCGCATTCCACCGGGTCGCCCGCGTCCCGCAGATCGAGAAACCGGGTCCCTTTGACGACGCGCCCGTCGGTGACGTCGAGGCAGGGGATAATCCTCTTGGTCAGCATTGCACCCCCTCTCTCGTCTCGGGACCTACTCCCGCCTCCGTGACTAATCGCTTTATTTTCAAGATGTATTGAGCTTTATTAGAATTTTTGGAAGGGGAGGCTTTTCCCTCCCCCCGCCCGTCGATGACTTTCCAAACCCAGCATCCGCAGGCTGCCCACGGGTCGCACCCGGATCACCCTGAAACCCCGCTCCCGGCTGGTCAATCGGGATTTCAAATCGAGGGGGACCCGCAAGGCCACTCTTCGAGCATCTCCCTCCCGCCGGCTTTCGAGAGCGCTCACGATTCTCTTCCTTCCTCCTACTCCTCCACCCGTCTCTGGGCGGCCGCCCGGGACCCCCATCGGCTCTTCGTCTACTGGCAGCTTCAACTTCCTCTCGTCCGGATTCCCGGCGCCCGCCTCGCCTTGGTCTTCACCCGGGCGGACGGCGCCCGCGAAGCCACCTTGGACGTTGCCCAGCCATCGGGCTCCCGTTTCATCCCAGTCTCCCAACCCGGTTGCGCCTATCGTCTCAGCCTGGGATTCCTTCCCCATGCCGACCTCGCCCGCGGCGCCATGGTCCTCCTGATCGCGGAAAGAACCGTGGTCACCCCGCGCGCCACCGCCGTTACTCCCGATCCGCCCCCACAAAGATCCGCGCTCTTCACGCCGCCACCGCTGCGCCGGCTCCTCTGGACACCCTCGCGAGGGGGCGCCGCACTCAGCGCCGGCACGATGCATGGATATCAAGAGCGCGCCGGCTTCCCTGCCCCGACGAAAAAACCCTCGCGCCCATAATCTGGACACGCCGAATGCCTGCACCCGCCAAGACCCGAAAGAACCGCAAGACTGCCAAGGATCGCGCACCCATTCCGCCTGCGCACCCCTGGGAAGAAGAATTCTTCGAATTCCTCAGCACGGAGAAAAACGCATCGCCGCGCACTCTCCTCAATTACGAGCACGCGCTGAAAACCTTCCGTGCCAATTATCCGGATTTCTCCCGCTGGGAGGCCCTCACTGCGGACGACTTCCGGCAATACCTCTTCCAATGCATGAAAGAGGAACGCGCCCGGTCCACCATCCGCCTGCACTTCGCCGCCCTCCGCAGCTTCTTCAAATTCCTCTCGCAACGCAAGGGGCTCGCCCGCAATCCGCTCAAGGAAGTCCAACTTCCCAAGACCGAGAAAAAACTGCCGGTCGTCATGACGCAGAAGCAGGTGATCGCACTCCTGGAGCTCCCCTTTAAGACTCCCCGCGAGCAACAAGCTCCGGAATGGATGCCGGCTCGGGACGCCGCCATCCTCGAACTTTTTTACAGCACCGGAATGCGCCTGGAAGAACTCGCAGGCATCAACGTCGAGGACTTCGACTTCGACAACGAAACGGTCCGCGTGCTCGGAAAGGGTAAAAAGGAAAGAATCTGTCCTCTCGGTTCGCACGCGCTCGTGGCGCTTGAAAAGTACCGGGGCCAAGCCCGTATCCAAAAGGGCCCCCTCTTCGTCAGCAAACTCCGCAAGAGAATCTCCGGGCGCAGCATCGGCAATCTCCTCAAGAAATATCTCGATCACTCGGATATCCCCCTGAAGATCAGTCCCCACAAGCTTCGCCACAGCTTCGCCACCCATCTCCTGGACAACGGCGCCGATCTGCGCAGCGTCCAGGAACTGCTCGGGCACGCCAGCCTCTCGACGACCCAGGTCTACACCCACGTCTCCGCGGAACGCCTCAAAAAGGCTTACGAGAAAGCCCACCCGCGGGCCTGAGGTTCTCTCCGGAAACCTCCCGGCGCTACTTTTCCCATTGGTTTCGAGGGAAATCCGCGTTTTTCACCCTTCCCGCTAAGGTTGGCACGGCCCTTGCTCCCTACCGCCCTGCATTCCCGCCTTTGCGGCGAGTGTCCGGGCACGCCCGGTCGACCTGACACAAGAGTCCCAAATCACAAAACGAAACAGACACCGCTTCACAGCACCAAGAACTCATGAAATATCATCCTAAACTCCTGCTCATCGCGCTCGCGGGAATCGCAGCCTTCATCCTGGGCGGCGATTTTTCCGCCCTCGCCGATGAAGACGCTTATTCCTCCGAGGAATACGTCGCCACCGCGGAATACGCCACCTTCGCAGTCAACAACCTCTGGATCTGCATCGCCGCAGCCCTCGTGTTCATCATGCACCTCGGCTTCGCGACGCTTGAATCCGGACTCACCCAATCCAAGAACTGCGTCAATATCCTCTTCAAGAACGTCTGGATCATTTCCGTCGGTATGCTCATGTACGCGTTCTGGGGATTCAATGCCATGTACCCCGGCGACTTCAACGGCATCTTTGCCGTCGGCAGCTGGTTCGGCGGCGATCTCAATGATGCCGCCCTCACCACCGCCGAATACAACGCGGGATACACCTGGTGGGGTGACTTCATCTTCCAGGCCATGTTCGCAGCCACCGGCGCCACCATCGTTTCCGGCGCGGTCGCCGAACGCGTCAAGTTGCCCGCTTTCATGATCTTTGCGGTCCTGCTCGTCGGGTTTGCCTATCCCATCACCGGTTCCTGGAAATGGGGCGGCGGCTGGCTCGACCAGATGGGCTTTTACGATTTCGCCGGCTCCTCCGTGGTGCACGCCTTCGGCGGCTTCGCGGCCCTGGCCTGCGTCCTGCTGCTTGGGCCTAGAAAGGGCAAATACACCAAGACCGGCATCAGGCCCATTCTCGGGCACAGCATGCCCCTGGCCACCATCGGTGTCTTCCTGCTCTTCCTCGGGTGGTTCGGTTTCAACGGCGGATCCGCCCTCAGCGCCGATCCCAAGGCCGTCTCTTACGTCTTCGCCACCACCGCCCTGGCCGCCGGCGCGGGCGCCGTGGCGAGTATCATGGTTTCCTTCATCATGCTGAAGAAGCCGGATCTCTCCATGGCCCTCAACGGCATCCTCGCCGGTCTCGTCGGCATCACCGCCGGCGCGGACACCGTGGGCGAAGGCAGCGCCATCATCATCGGCCTCATCGCCGGCGCCCTCGTGGTCTTCGCCATCATGTTCTTCGATCGCATCAAGATCGACGACCCGGTCGGCGCCATCAGCGTCCACGGCGTCTGCGGCATCTGGGGCACCATCGCCGTCGGCATCTTCTCCTTTAACTCGGAACACAGCCTGGGCATCCAGATCCTCGGCACCCTCGCGATCGGCGCCTTTGCGTTCCTCTTCTCGTTCATCGTCTTCGGTGCGCTCAAGATGATCATGGGTATCCGCGTCTCGGAGGAAGAAGAAGTCGAAGGACTCGACGTCGGCGAGCACGGTGTGCCCGCCTACTCGGAGATCCACGGATAATCCGGGCGCCGCGCATCGCGCATCCGTTTTGTGAAATCTTGCGGGGGGACGAAAGTCCCCCCGCCTTTTTTTGCGCCACACAAGACGTTATTCTTCCGAGAGCCCGCGCCCCCGCCGCGCCGCGCGGATGGCATCATAGGATATCCCCGCCTCGCGGTTGACATGGCCCGTCGCCTTGACACCCAGGCGGTGCAGAAGCTGGAGGGCGCGGCCGCCCGCGATCTCCTGGAGCACCGGCTGCTTGCGCAACCGCAATTCTGCCACCGGCTCTTCCTCTTCTCCTTCCGCGCCGCCCTTCTCCGCGTCTTCTTCCTCGACCGCCGGGGCCAGCGGGTCGGCCTCGAGCCATCCCCAATCCATCGGCACTTCGTGCTCTTTCACGACGTCAGGAGTCGTCACCAGGTAAAAAAGATGCGCACATTCATACCGCACCAGGCGGTCAAACTTGGTTTTCCCATACACCCGGTTCTCGTGAATGCGGATATCCCGCATCAACCTCCGGTATCCTTTGTGCGGCAGTTCGTCGAATGCATAGGCGTCGTACTCCGGAAAAAGCGATTCTCCCACCCGCAGATTCGGATAATGCACACCCAGTTGCCTCTCCAATTGCCGGCGGCGTCCATGCAATTCCTCCAATCGCTCGAGGGTCTCCCGCACCGGGCGTGAATCGTTCAGAAAATCCGGGCGCGACTGCTTGCATTCAAAAATCACCGCCCTCCCCCCAGTCCCCTCCGGACGGTAAGCCGCCACATCCGCCCGGAAGGACGAATTGGGGACTCCCACCTCCAACGCCGCAATTCGATAGCCTTGCACCTGCGCCCAGCACAAGGCCGCGCGCTTCAACTCGCGATGACTCCGCGTTTCTCCGCTCATCTCTCAGGTCCCAGTCCCGACCGGGCTTGACCCTGTTCAGGAATTCACGGTCAATATAGAACGATTCTCCCCGGCATCCCATGCACATCTTCAAACGAGTCGAAATCTGGATTCTACTTCTCCTCGTCGCCGGAGTCGTCATCTTCGTTTTTTCCACCACCCGCGACGATGAAGAATTTGCGCGCCAGCCTTCCTCCACGGCGGAAAAATCGGAGCGCGCCGAGCCGGCGTTCTCAGTGGGCAAGATCGAGGTGAAACGGGATTACGGGAACGCGATCCTGGAAATTCATGTCACTTGTAAGAACCCCACCGGGGAGGAACTCCAGCTGGTCTCGCCCGCCGCACGCCTCTTCGCGGGATCCGGCCCCGAAAAGGAAGAGGACGCCACCGAGGTGGAGTCCTTCTTTCTGGCTTTCTCCCCTCCGCCCGCTATCCCACCGGGCGAGGTCTCCGCCGCCGTCCTCAAGTTCTGGGCCGAGAAATCGCACCTGGAACAATCCCTCTGGCTGCGCATCCTCGACGACGCGCAAGTAATCAAGTCCGCCGGCCCCTTCGACCTGGAATCGATCCCCAACCAGCAGAGCCTCGTCGTGCGGGGCACCGAGTGGGGCGCCCCGTAATATGAGTCCGGCGCACCTCCATCCCTATCTCCTCATCGACAACAGCAACTCGCGCACCAAGCTGGCTGCGGCAGATGCGGATGCCCTCGCCGAGAAACGCACTATCCCCACGGCCGACCTTGACGCCGCCTCCCTCGAGGACCTCACCCGCGACCTCAGTTGCGATCGCATCGTGCTCTCTTCCGTGGTCCCGGAGAAAGCGCGCCTTCTCCGCGATTACTTCATGCAGCAAAACGGCCGGGAAATCCTCGAGATATCCCACCGGCTCAAACTGGGAGTCGCTATCGACTTTCCCGACCCCTCCACCATCGGGGCCGATCGTCTCGCCAACGCCGCGGCCGTGGTCGCCCTTCACCATCCGCCCGCCGTGGTCGTCGATTTCGGAACCGCGGTCACCTTCGACGTCATTTCCGCCGATAAGGCCTACATCGGTGGCGTCATCGCCCCCGGACTCGAGGTCATGACCGAATATCTTTCCCGGCGCACCGCCCTCCTGCCCCAAATCGATCTCAGTGAACCCCCGGAAGTGGTCGGAACCTCCACCGAAAACGCCATGCTCTCCGGCGTGGTCCACGGATACCGCGGCCTCATCAAGGAAATCCTCGCGGAGATCGAAAAAGAAGCCGGCGCCCCTCTCGACATCATCGCCACCGGCGGATACGCGGATCTCATCGCGTCCAAACTCCCCGTAATCCAATCCGTCGACCCCGATCTGACCCTTCAAGGCCTCCGCATCATCGCCAACCTCAACCCCTGACCGGAGGGCGACGCTTTATCCCGCACCGCAGGCTCTGCGGAGTGCCTTCGGGATTGATAATGCGCTCCGCGCTATGGCAGTGTCGCCGCCGCAATCGCACTCCTTCTCTTCAACCATGAGCCCTGAACCAAGCACTGAGAATCCTGCGCTGGCAGCCGGAATCGATTTCGGCGGCACCTCGGTCAAAATCGGCGTCTGCCAGGGGGATACACTCGTCGCGAAAGGCGATCCCATCCCCACCGACAACTACAAGTCCGCCGAAGATCTCATCGACGCGATGGTAGATCAAATCCAGGCGCTGTGCGACGCACACCCCGGCGTCGCCACCGTGGGAGCGGGAGTGCCCGGGTTTGTCGACTTCAAGCGCGGCTTTGTCCACGACCTCACCAATGTCCCCACCTGGGTGAATGTGCCTTTTGCGCACATCCTCACCGAAAAAACCGGGCTCGCCGCCGTCGTCGACAACGACGCAAACTGCATGGCTTACGCCGAATGGCGATACGGCAGCGCCGCCGGACGCGAGAACGTTATCGCCCTCACTTTGGGGACCGGGATCGGAGGCGGTCTCATCCTCGATGGCAAACTCTACCGCGGCAGCCAGTTCGGCGCGGGTGAGATCGGACAGATGAGCATCGATTACCGCGGTAAAGCCGGCGAATACGGCAACACCGGCGCCGCCGAAAAATACGTCGGCAACGCCCAGATCGAGGAACACGCCATCCTCAAATACGCCAACCTGGGGATCGCCAAGTCCAGGGAAGAGTGCACCCCGAAAGCCATCGCCCAAGCCGCCCAGGCCGGGGACGAGATCGCGCGCCAGATCTGGGGCGATGTCGCCAATTGGCTCGGCACGGTGGTCTCGAGCATCGTCTGGCTCCTCAACCCGGACGCCATCGTCATCGGCGGCGGCGTCTCCCGCGCCGGCAAACTCCTCTTCGATCCCCTGGAAAAGAAACTCACCTCCATGCTCTCCCCGGTATTCTGGGAAAACCTCGAAATCCTTCCCGCAAAATTCGGAAACGACGCCGGCATCATCGGCTCCGCCGCCCTGGCGCGCGACGCGAGCGTCGAGGGCGACGCAGCAAATACTGAAAAGTAAATAGTAAGTAGTCTCCCCGCAGTTCACTACTCACTACTCACTGCTTACTGCTCACTCAGAAATGTTCCTCCTCACCGGCCATCTCCTGGACACGCCCGCCCCCGGCGCACTCCGCCACGTCCCCGGCGGCGCCCTTGTCGTGGACGATGACGGCACCATCGCCACCACCGGTCCCGAGTCCGAAATCCGCGCCGATCCGCGCTGGAAAGACGCTCGCCGCCTCTCGTTTCCGGACGAATCGATCCCCGTCATCATCAGCGGCCTCATCGACATTCACGCCCACCTCCCCCAATACCCCGCCGTCGCCCGCGTCGAAGACGGGCTCCTCCCCTGGCTGAACCGGTACATCTTTCCCCTCGAAAAAAATTTCCGCGGCGACAAGTCAGGCGGGCCGCGTGAGGCCATCGATGCCTTCTTCGACGCGCTCGCATCGAACGGAACCACCACCGCGGTCCTCTACAGCGCCATCTGGGAGGACTCCTGCGATCTCGCCTTCGAAATCGCCGCCGAACGCGGCCTGCGCATCATCATGGGCAAGGTGATGATGGACGAGGGCACCTACGGCGACTTGGCGCCCGAGCCCACCCGCGAAATCTCCCTCACCGAAACAGGGCGCCTCCTGGAGAAATGGCACGGCGCCAACAAGGGCCTCCTCGAATACGCTGTCAGCCCGCGATTCGCCGTCACCTGCAGCCGCAAACTCATGATTGCCGCCGGCGAATTGGCGCGCAAACACGGCGCCTATATCCAGACCCATCTTTCCGAAAACCCGCAAGAGATCGCCACCGTCCGCGAGCGCTTCCCCGATGCCGAAGACTACACCGCCGTTTACGAGGAATGCGGTCTCCTCGGCCCGCGCACGATCCTCGGTCACTGCATCCATCTCTCCCGCCGCGAGATCGACTCCCTCGCCGCACGCGACGCCCGCGTCGCCCACTGCCCGACCTCGAACTTTTTCCTCAACTCCGGCCTCTGCCCCCTCGACCGCCTCCGCGCGGCTGGCCTCAAAATCGGGCTCGGATCCGACGTCGCCGCCGGCCCCGAGCTCAACCTGTGGCAAGTCATGCGCTCCGCCATCGAAGTCCGGAAAGCCCGCCGGTTCGCGGGCCTCGATCACCCGGCCGGCCGCGCCCAAGGCGCCTCCGGGTGCAGCGTCACGCTGCCGTTCCATCTCGCCACCCTCGGCGGCGCCGAGGTCCTCGGAAAAGAAGCCGCCATCGGCACACTCGATCCCGGCAAAGAAGCCGATCTCGCCGTCTTCGACCTGAACGCCGTCCTCCCTTACCGGGGCCGCTTCCAGGACACCGGCAACTTCGCGGCGGAAGAGATCCTCGCCCAACTCATCTATCGCGGCGGTCCCCACGCCCACCTCGCGACCTTCGTCCGCGGTCGCCGAATCGACACGCCTCAGGGACCGATCCCCGATCGCTGATCACCGTTCATCGATCTCCGGCCCCGTCTCCCCCA
>JAHEJT010000309.1 GCA_024638765.1 Verrucomicrobiales bacterium | reverse complement strand
GACGATCGGACTGGCGGTCATGCTGGCGCCATGGCTGACTACCCTTGGGAAGACCCCGGGAGCGCCGGCGTTGCCGGCACCGCTGCAGCCGTGGCTCGGGCCGGTGGCCGCGGGACTCGTGATCGCGGTGGCCGGCTTCTTTGGTGATATCAACATGTCGGCTATCAAGCGTGACTCCGGCGCAAAGGACAGCAGCACGATGTTGCCGGGAATGGGCGGACTAATCGACCGGGTCGACAGTCTCACGTTCACCGCGCCGGTCTTTGTCTATTTTCTGATATGGTGGATCGCCTAGACAGCGGGGACGAAGGCGCGCAAGCCGCTCCGTCAGGCGAGGCCGTCCCGCCCGGTGGTGAGCGAATGAATCGCGTCCTCACGGTGCCGAATGTCCTCTGCGTGATCCGTTTGCTGGGCTCCGTCGCGCTGGTCGTGCTCGCATGCACGGGACGCGGCGAGATTTTCCTGTGGCTCTTCGTCGTGCTCGCCATGACCGATTGGCTCGATGGAAAGCTGGCGATTCTCCTGAACCAGCGGTCGGTGCTCGGGGCCCGCCTCGACAGCTGGGCGGATGCGGCGCTCTATGCAGCCCTGCTCTTTGGCGCCCTATGGCTGCACGGAGCCGACCTCCGATCGGAACTCGGCTGGATTATTCCGCCGGTGGCCACATATGCTGTTTCCACCCTGGCGGGTTTCTGGAAGTACCAGCGCTGGCCGAGTTATCACACCCGCGCCGCCAAGACGTCGTGGTTCCTGATCATCGTGGGTGCGGTGTGCCTGTTCGGGGGGTGGGCGCTGTGGCCTCTGCGGACGGCGCTGACCGCCGTCACCCTCACCAATCTGGAAGCGCTGCTGATTACAATCCTGTCCCCCACCTGGCGTGCCGATGTGAATTCCGTAATTAAAGTCCTGCGCGACCGGAAGGCAGAATAAAGGATTCCTCAATCGGAGCGCCCATCGCGGCCTTGTGCGTCGAGTTCAAGCGCGCGCCTGTTCGTCCAGTCGACGCCGCCGGCTGCAAACCGACAGGAAAAAGACGCACACCAGTACGGCTGCGGTTGGTTCGGGAACCAGGAGACCCGTTGTATCCAATCCGTCCGGCGTCCAAAGAATCCCCCCGGAAATCAGATCCAGTCCTCCGTCCACGCCAGTCGTCGCAGTCGGGAAAAAGGTTGGATTGTCCCAGTCGATCAGATCGAAATCGGAACCGGTTACATCTCCGCCAAATAAAGAATAACCGTAAATTGTGTCGAGCACGCCGACCCCCAAGTCGGAAAGCGAAAAGAAAACTCCCGCAACCGATTGCCCTTCCACGAATCCCGATGGCTCGAATTCGTAAGGACTCGTGTCCGGACCGCGCACGATCACCGTGTCGGTCGCCAGGAGCCCCGGACCCCATTCCAACGCGGAGATTGTCAGGGTGCCGTAGGAGGTCGGATTTCCTGAACCGTCCACTCCCGTAATTGCTGCGATCTGAAAGGTGTCGCTCCCACCGCGCTCGATGACCGAAAATCCCACTGCAAGTTGAAGGGCGTTCTGCGGTTGGATGCCACCCGGATATACGAAATCGATGCGCTCAATGTTGTTATTATTCGAAGCAACGTTATCGAACACATTGTCCGTGCCCCACGAAACTACGTTTCCAGTAAGAGCCTCCGTCATGCTGGTGGCGCGGCCGCGTGCAGCGTCATTACGTTTGCGGACTGGATCGGTTTTTTCGCAGTCGGCGGCCAGGAGGGCGCCAGCGATGATTTCGACCATGATCTTCTCGCCAATCTCTGGGAATTCGCATTCTCGAATACCCCGCCGTTCACGGCGCTCGATCCGTCCGCGCCCGATAACTTCCAGATCTTTCGCAACGCGACTGTCAGCGGAGGGGCCCTCTCCATGGAGATCCTGGAACCGAACACGTTTCCACCCAATCTCGGCATCCGGATCCAGGTCAGCGACGACCTTTCCGCCTGGTCGGATCTGACCGGGGGCGGCGTCGATTACACCCGCGGCGCCAGCGACAACGGCGACGGCACCTCGACCGTAACCTACACCCAGGCCCACCCGGCCGGCAGCGCCTCCGCCTGGAACTTCATGCGCGCGGTGATCGAGGAGATGTAGGGCGAAAGTAGCTGCGGCTTCCAGCCGCAGAATTAAAACGAAACTGCGGCTGGAAGCCGCAGCTACTTTCTACAGCTCCGTCGCCACAATCCGTGCCAAAAGCCTGGTTCCCGGGGTGAAACAGATAATCGCCTTCATCGTTTCGACCGTGCCATCGCTGGACTGGACGCCGGCAAAGTCTGTGTTATCTTGTGCGGTCGCTGGAACCTAATCATGGACATCACCAACAAGACTCGTAAATCTCTCAGCCTTCCTCTGCCGGGCGGTAAGAAACTGTTTCTCGGACCCGGAAAGACGGGGCAGGTCTCGCAGAAAGCTCTCGAGCACCCGCCCCTGGTCAAACTTCTCGAAGCCGGCGACATCGAAACGGCCGAGGGCGGGCCCAAGCGCAAGGAAGCGGTCGCAGGCAAGGCCGCGCCCGCCGCCGGCACTCGCCACGGCGGCGCCGGCGCCATGCGCCAATCCGGCGATCGTTGAAGCGCTGCTTCGGCGTGCTCTGCAGGTACGCTTCGCCTTTTGGAATTGCCGCTTTTTCGGCCCGGCAGTCGCCGGCAGTGATTTAGAAGCAGGCGGGATCCCGACATGTCGGGACGCTCCCACTCTGCAATCGGATCACCAAATTGAATCGGGTGCCGTTCGGGAAAGGCAAAGATCACGGGCGCCCTGGGGCGGGCGCCTCTCCCGGGATTTCATCGGCTCGGGATCGCACCCCTGCATCGTTCTCATCGATTAAACAATCACGATTATCGATTTCCCCTGCCCTCCTCTCGTGATCTAGAGTGTCACAATGAAACTCTTCAGGAGATTATGACAGCAGACAAAACCAGCGCGCCCCAAGACGGCGGAAAACCCCGGACCAAAGGCCCCTGGCTCTCGCGCCTTGCCATCAACGTGCTCACCGTGGTCGTCGCCGTGCTCATCTACTGGCTGCTCGGCTTCATCGTCAACGATATCGGTTCGGTTGCGGGGCCCGATTACGACGAGGTGGAAAAACGCCATATCGATCAGGCACTGATCGCACGGGAAAAAGCTCTGGCGGGCGATATCAAGGAAACCGCGCGCCTCCTCGACAAACAGAATAAGAAGCAACAAATCCTTTCTGAGAGCAGCCAGGGACTTCAGAAAACCATGAGTCAGCTGCTTGATCTGCAGCGGATCAGCCTCGAGAAAAACCTCACCCTGTCTCCCGACCAATCGGAGGCCTTCAACAACAGCCTCGAAGTCTTTCTCTCGAACCAGGAACGTTTTCAGGACAACAACGAGGAAATTGCCGCCCTCATGGAGAAACAACAGGGCCTCGAAGATGAACAGAGAGGCGTGCTCGCTCAGCTGGATGAACAGCGCAAGCCCGCGCTCGAGGAACATCGTCGGCTAATGGAGCGGCATCGCACTCGCCTGGCGATGTTCAAACTCCTGGTGCTCATCCCTCTCTTCACCGCAGGCGTCTGGCTTGTCTTGAGAAAACGCGGGCACGCTTACTATCCGCTCATCCTTGCCTTTGCCGGCGCGACTTCACTCAAGATGCTCATGGTCATGCATGAGCATTTTCCGCAGCGCTGGTTCAAATACATTCTAATCCTCCTGTGCTTGGCGGCCGCGGCGCGCCTCCTGGTCTACTTCATCCGGTCCATCATCGCACCAAAGAAAGACAAGCTTATCCGCCAATACCGTGACGCCTACGAGAAATTCCTCTGCCCCGTCTGCGAATACCCGATTCGCCGTGGCCCCATGAAATTCCTCTATTGGAACCGGCGCTCCCTCAAGAAACTCCGCCTGCCCGCCTCCGCCTCCGGAGAAGAACCCGCCGACGATCCCTATACCTGCCCCTCCTGCAGCACGCAACTCTTTGGCGAATGCCCTTCCTGCCACGAGACGCGCCCCACCCTCCTCCCCTTTTGCGAACACTGCGGGGCTCCCGGAGAGATCGAAGGCGCTTAAAGGCGGGTGCGGCGGAACGCGCGACCGACCCCATCGTCACGCCGGCTACCCTTCTCTCTTGCCGGGAAAACGAATTCGAAATCTTCGGGCTCGACCTCCGCCACGAAAATTCCCGATAACACGGAAGCAGGATGTCGTATAGAATCATGATGAAAACGAAACTGATAATCGCGCTGTGTGCGTTTTCTTTCTGGTGGGTTGCGGAAAGTGCCGCGGCCCTGCGACAAGCTCAGGGCAGGCCCAACATCATCCTCATCTTCGTGGATGACATGGGATACGGCGATCTGGCGTGTTACGGGAATAAGCAGATCCTCACGCCGAATATCGATCGGCTCGCGAGCGAGGGACAACGCTGGACCAGCTTTTATTCCTCGGGATCGACGTGCGTCCCCAGTCGCACTGGCCTAATGAGCGGACGGCATCCCGCCCTGCTCGGCGGAGAAAAGCTGGCCGCCTCACCAAAGAGCCTGATGCCGGCCATGCTCAAGGCGCAGGGATACACGACTGCCATCCTCGGCAAGTGGCATCTCGCGGGATACCCGAAGGATTTCACGACGAGCCCGATGCACCCTTTGGAATGCGGTTTCGATTTGCATTACGGCACCCCGGGCAGCAATGATGTCCCCGCACCCCCGGGGAAGAGGCAGACTCGGGACGTTTTCGACAGTTGCGACAAGTTTTCGTTCCCGGTGCCTTTGATACGCGGGCGTGAAGTCGTGGAACAGCCCGCGGACCAGGAGCTTTTCACGAAGCGTTATACCAGGGAAGCAGTGAAGTGGATTCGAGAGAACAAGGACAAGCGCTTTTTTCTCTATCTCGCGCACAACATGCCGCACGCACCGATCTTTGCCTCGGAATCGTTCCAGGGAAAGAGCGCGGGCGGAAGATACGGCGACGTCATCGAAGAGATCGACTGGTCGGTGGGGCGTGTCATGGGCGCGGTGAATCAGGCCGGGCTCGACGAGGAAACGCTGATCGTTTTCACCAGTGACAACGGACCCTGGTCGATGTTCGGGCCGCATGGCGGGACGGCGGGTCCCCTGCGCGGCGAGAAAGGCACTTCGTGGGAGGGGGGCTTTCGTGTGCCGGGAATCTTTCGCTGGCCCGGCACCATCGCTGCCGGCGAAATCGATGCCATCGCGGCAAACCTGGATCTCTATGCCACTTTTGCGGCGTTGGCCGGGGGCGGGACTGAACCCCGGGAAAAACCGGGATACATGTCGAAAGACCTCTCAGGTGTGCTCTTGCGCGGGGAAGCGAGTCCCCGGACGCAGTGGTTCTTCACCGGGGGCGCAACGGCGTTTCGGTCGGGGGATTACAAGATTCACACGGCAACCAAGGCGCGCTCATCGGATCCGGATACCCGCAAGCGGGAACCGATCGCACGACACGACCCGCCGCTGCTCTTCGATCTCGCGGATGATCGCGGTGAGCACAACAACATTGCCGGCTCTCACCCTGAAGTGGTGGAGCGATTGCTCAATGAAATGAAAGCATTTCACGAGGAACAGTGAGTCTTCCTGTCTGCGACCCACGCCAGACACCCGGAGGACAATCCCGCCCCGTGCAGCCCCTGTGAGCACAAATCAGGCGGTGGTGGCGCGGATTTGCTTCAAGTATTCGCGCTTCAATGGTATTCTGCGTCGCGTTGAGCAACGCACTCTATTTTCGGGGTAAAGGGATCTTTGTGGGGATCGCGTTCGTCGTCATCGGATCGTATATGATCTTTTCGGTGGGATGGGAATGGCTGACCGGCATGCAGAGCCGCAGCTGGGAACCGGTGGAAGCGGTCGTCATCACTTCCGGCACCAGGGAATCCACGTCGCATGACGGGGCAGGAAACGCCTACGTGATGAACGAACTCGATTTCCGATACCGCTACCAAGTCGATGGCCGCGAGCATGAATCCGATCAATTGTCCTTCAAGAAAAAGGATCAGGTCGACGCGCGCGACATCCCCGGATTCATCCGCCAGCACCCGGAAGGAAGCGCCCTCACCGTGTATTACAATCCGAAGCATCCGGAGCAGGCCATCATGGAACCGGGCGTGCCGACCGCCGGGATCCTCTTTGTGTTGATGCCCGGTGTTTTCGTCGTCCTGGGTCCCTTCATCGTCTGGGGCAGTGTCAACGGCGCTATTGTCCGGTTTTGTGAAGCACGCGGCCTGCGGTACCGCTGATCATCGGCTGGATCCTTCTTGGCCCTGCCGGATGCCTGCAGGAGACACGGTCACTGCGAAGAAAGCACGGGGCGCGTGCCGATCCAGGCATCACCGAAAAGATCCGCGCGATTGTTGTGCGTGATCCGCACCCAGCTCTCCACGGATTCCCAGCGCGAATCGAACTTTCCAAGATACAACTCCGCCTTGGTGCTCTCCTCCGGCGTCGACACCGTCAGAAAACGCGCATGGTTGCTCCAGCGAGGAAAGTAGAGCTGCTTGCCTTTTTGCCCGGGAATATTCCTGGACAAGTTGATGGTTCGCGGATTCTTGCCACCGTCGTCGTAAACCGTGATGTCCACGTGGTTACCGGAAAAAATAAAGGTGCGATAGCTGTTGTCCGGCGCCAGGCCGGGCCAGCATCCCATGCCATATTGATCCCAATCCGGTTTCTTATCGAGCCGGCCCACCCCGCATCGGTTCCATGGGAAGGCATCTGCAAATCGACTGCCATCGGCGGATAACTGGAACCAGGGCACTTTCTTGTGCCCGTTCTGGGTGCGGCTCCACACCGGCTCCTCCTCTTTCGGATTGTCGAGCCGGCGCCTGACGATGTGATCCTTGATCTCGCCACGCCCGCGGCGGAGGTAAACCCAGTCGCGGCCCGTGTCGGGATCGCGCCACACGTCCGAAGCGAATCCTTCCCCGAGATCCCGAAGATCCGATCCGTCCCAACGCACATAATAGACGTGTCGCTTGTGCCGGTCACTGAAAACGACGCCTTCTCCTCCGGGCGTGAAAACAGGCTTGGACCAGGCACCCTCCTGCGGAATCAGTTCGCGTTCGCCGAAACCATCCGCAGTATCCAAACCCATCAGAGTGGCCTTGCTCTTAGCATCCGTGTAATGACTGCCTTTCGCGGCCTGAAGCCAAACCAGGCGGGTATGTGCGCCCGTGAATCTTTCGATTTCCGCGGCGGTGGAATTCGTCCCTCTGGGTTTGGCCGCGGGAGTCGTCGGCGCTGCCACCGCTCCCGGATCGCCCGGCGCCAGGACTTCGATTCCGGCTTCAAACACATCCAGTCCCTTGTCCTCGAGGCACTCAATAATGAGGGGCTGGCCGGATTTGACCTCGGTCGTCGCCTCGATAATGTGCGCCCGATTCACCGCGCCACTGGCGCCGTAAATGTTCAGATTATTGATCACGACCACACCGTTAAGCCGGTAATCCATCGCCCGCTTATTCGAGGCAAACCCATCCGTGAAATGAAACCGCACCCGGTAATACCCCGCGGGAAGCCCGGCAATCCGGTAACGGTGATTCTTGTTCCGCACCGTCTGGTAAATCTCTTCCGGGCCCGGGTCCTCCACCCTCGAGGTGTCGTGGTTCCCCGGGAACTTGTAGATACCGCCTCCCTCGGCGAACTCCCGGTCGGATACCCAATGCCCGGGCTGCCCTGGCTTCCCGAGCGCAGGTCCTCCAGCATTGATCCGTAGCGGCACCCCGACGCCGGGGGCGGCTTGGAGCAGTAACAGGGACGCGGTGAGGGCGGTGACGAGAGTCGGAATCGAAATCCGGACACCCCGCCAGAGCCCCGCGGAGAAGTGGAGACGGAGGCGCTTCATGGTTGGTTGCGGGTATCCTCGGCCCTAATCCCGCTTTCGTCAAACGGGTGGCTGAGAAAGGAATTTCCTGGCAGGAACGGACTCGAAAGAAGGGGGGAAAACACCCGTCCTTTTTGGATTCACAGGCGAGACGCCTGTGTCACAATCTCATAGTGAGACCGGCATTTATCCCGCCTTTGGCGGGCTCTACAGAAAGGCTTTGCCAATGAGTGGGCGCACTGCGCTCTGGCAGTCGCCGGTGTCTCTCCAGAATCACAGGCGGGACGCCTGTGGCACAAAAAACCCCCAATACCCATGAAACCGCACCCTTCCAAGAACCGCCCCCTCCTCTTCCTCACCTGCCTCGGATCCCTGCTCCTGCTGGCCGAGGGGCTGCACGCCGAGGACAAAATGAAAGCGCTCATTGTCGACGGACAGAACAATCACAAGGTCTGGCCGAAATCGACCATCATGATGAAGCAATACCTCGAAGACACCGGGCTCTTCGAGGTGGACGTGGCGCGCACCAAATACCTCTGGCGCGGTGAGGAGCACGGGGACTTCCTCCCGCTGGCGAAGGCGGGCCAATCCGAATTCCACCAGCAACCGAAGACGGATCCCGATTTCAAACCCGACTTTTCCAAGTATGACCTCGTCGTGAACAACTTCGGGTGGAAAGCCGCCAACTGGCCTCCTCAAACTCGCAAGGCTTTCGAGGACTTCGTCGCCAAAGGCGGCGGTTTCGTGTGCGTCCACGCCGCCGACAACAGCTGGCCGCTCTGGCAGGAATACAACCGCATGATCGGCATCGGCGGCTGGGGGGATCGCACAGAAAAGAGCGGGCCCTACGTCTATATTAACAAGAACGGCAAAACCGTGCGCGACACCAGCCCCGGAAAAGCGGGCAAGCACGGGCCCGGCAATGCCTTCATCATCACCACGCGAAACGCGGCACATCCGATCACGGAGGGACTGCCCGATGTCTGGAGGCACGCCAAGGACGAGTGTTACTCCATGCTGCGCGGACCCGCCGAACACATGACCATCCTCGCCACCGCCGCCGACACCCCGGAACTGCAGGAGGCCGGCCGCAACGAGCCCATGCTCATGACCATCGATTATCACGAGGGGCGCGTCTTTCACACCACGCTCGGTCACGACGACGAATCGTTCTCCTGCGTCGGATTCATCACCACCTTCACTCGCGGCGCCGAATGGGCGGCCACGGGAAAAGTGACCCAGGAAATCCCAAAGGATTTCCCCGGGACTGAAGAACCGTCTATGCGCACGTTTGAGCTCAGCGGCGCCAAGAACCGCCGCTAAATGACGAATGCGGAATACCCAATGACGAAGGAAACCCGAATGACTAAGTCCTTAGACTTAGGGTCTACGTGCGTTGGCTGGTAAATCTTTGCTTCTTCGTCATTCGAAATTAGGAATTCTTTGGGTATTTAGGCACTTCGTCATTCGACATTTAGCGGCGGCAGCCGCGCTTCCCCCTCACAAAATCTCCGTCTTCACCGCCCTCGAATTCCACAAGGCCTCCGCATACGCCGCCCCGCAGGTCGCGCCGCGATAACGCGCCAGCGTTTCCTTGGTTTTCATCGACCCGATGATCTTCCCTTTCGCGTACTTCTCTTTGCGCACCCATGCGTTGAGCCGGCCCAGCCACTCGATCGCTTCCTCCCACTCCTCCCCGATATCCACAAACGTATTCGCCTCGAACCCAATCGTGTGGCGCGGGCCGTTGTCGTAAGAATAAATCGCGCGCGGCGGACGATAGAACTTGTTGTCTAAGATTCGTCCTGCGTGCCGCAACGCCACCCGGCTCAGCTCGCTCGCCACCATGTGGTCGTTGTGATTGTCTTCCTTCCACAAGTGCAGCGCGATGTCCGGCTTGATGTCCGCGACGGCTTCGGCGACGGCTTCCTGGTTGAGGAGACGGGCATCGAAACGATGGGAAGCAAAGTCGAGAAACCGCGCTTCCACCCCGCGATCCGCCGAAAGCTCGGTCGTGAATTTCACGAGCTCGTCTTCCCGGCCCGCCACCGGAGGCCAATTCGTATAATCGCCGATCAGGTGCAGCATCACCACGCGGTATTTCTTGCGCACCGCTTGCAGGAGAATCCCCGGCACCCCGAAAATGCAGTCGTCATAATGCGCGCCGATGGCAAGCAAGGTCTTCATAAAGCAAAGCCAGCGCTAGCCGGCACTCCGGCTTCTCAGGAATTCCAATCCAATAATTCTTCTTTGCGGTCCTTTGCGCATCCTCTGCGTCTTTGCGTTTAATCTCTATACCGCGGCCGTGCGCCCCCTACGCAAGCAACGCCTGCACCGGCTCATGTTTCTCAACCCCGGTGAGACGAAATTCGAGCCCGTTGCGGCGGACCGTCAGGCGCTCGTGATCGAGACCGAGACAGTGCAGAATGGTGGCTTGCAGATCGTGGACGTGGACCGGGTTTTCCTCCACGTGAAATCCGAGTTCGTCGGTCCGCCCATACTGGAGCCCCGGCTTGATGCCCCCGCCCGCCATCCACATCGTAAACGCCTGGGGATGATGGTCCCGCCCCAGGCTGCGGCCCAGTGCCGCGCTCGCTTCCACCATCGGCGTCCTCCCGAATTCGCCGCCCCACACCACGAGGGTGTCGTCGAGCATGCCGCGCTGCTTGAGATCGGTGATCAGCGCCGCACAGGCCCGGTCGGTCGCCGCACACTGCTTGCGCACGCCGTTCTCGACCTGGCTGTGGTGATCCCAGCCGGAATGATACACTTGGATAAACCGGGTCCCGCCCTCGGCAAGACGCCGCGCCAGCAACACGTTGTTCGCGAATACCGCCTTGTCGTCACCGGGTTTCGCGCCGTAAAGATCGAGCGTCGCCTGCGATTCCTGAGAAAAATCCATCAGCTCGGGCGCGCGCGATTGCATGCGGTAAGCCATCTCGTAGGCGTTGATGCGCGTCGCGATCTCGGGATCGCCCGCCGTAACTGCATGCGCCTCGTTGAGCCGGCGCACGAGGTCGAGAGAATCGCGCTGACTGCGCATGTCGAGTCCCGCCGGATTGGAGGTGTGGAGAATCGCGTCACCGCTCTCTCGGAAAGGCACCCCCTGGTGGGACGAGGGAAGAAAGCCGCTGCCCCACATCGCCGCCCCGCCGCTCAGGTTGCCGCCGCTCTTCAAGACCACGAACGACGGGAGATCGTCGGCTTCGCTGCCGAGACCGTAACTCAGCCAGGAACCCATCGACGGACGGCCGGGCACACCGTTGCCGGTATTCAAGAAAAGCTGGGCGGGCGAGTGATTGAACTTGTCGGTGTGCATGGAGCGCACGATCGCGATGTCGTCGACCACTTTGGAGAGATGGGGCAGCATCTCCGAGAGCTCGGCCCCGGACTTGCCGTGCTTCGCGAACTCGAAACAGGGACCGAGCACCGCCGCGTCGGGCTGAATGAAGGCGTAGCGCTGCCCCTTGATGACAGAGGGTGGGAGGGGCTTGCCGGCCAGCTCGGCCAGCTTGGGCTTGTAATCGAATAGCTCGAGCTGACTGGGGGCACCCGCCATGAAGAGATAAATGACGCGCTTGGCGGTGGCGGAGAAATGCGGGCGCTTGGGCGCGATCGGACTGGCTCCGGCCGCGGCGGCAGCGTTGCGCGAAGCCCCCTCGGCGAGGAGCGAAGCCAATGCGATCTTACCCACCCCCACCCCGCAGTCGCGGAAAAAATGGCGGCGGGTGCGCTCTCTCAACAGATATTCTGATTCGAAAGGAGCATTCATGAGAGTGGATGGAAGATGAACATTAGAAAATTGAAGATGGTCAGCACACTATGGCTTGTCATCCCGAGCGAAGTCGAGGGATCTCACCAACGAGGATTACGTAATCGCCTAAAACGAGAGGCAGGAATCATGAAAGACTTTCGTTCGATTATGGGGAAAAGGCGGCGTTGGGTGGGTTGAGAAATCCCTCGACTTCGCTCGGGATGACAACATGCGGGAACGGGATGCTAAGATTGGGACTGCTTGAAACAAGAAGGCGACACCGATTGACAATTCACTACTCACTACTCACTACTCACTACTCACTACTCACTACTCACTACTCACTATCCACTATCCACTATTCACTGCAATCCGTCATGATTTCGTAATTGCTTCATCCAAGTTCATCACCGCCCTCGCCACCAGGGTCCACGCGGCTAATTCTGGCGAAACAATCTTCGTCGAAAGAAATGCATCCGCATCGAGTTCTCCCGACTCGAAGCGCGCGCGCTGCCCTGTAAAAAATTCGACCAACGCGTCGTGCTCGCTTTCTGAAGGCGGCCGCACCAGGAAACGCCGGAAGATGCGCGTGGCGATCGCCCTCTCGCCTCCCCCACCCTCAAGCGCCGACGACGCCAACGCTTCGGCCATCTCCAAGTACATCGCGTCGTTAAGCAGGGTCAGCGCCTGCAGCGGCGTGTTGCTGCGCTCGCGCCGGGCCACGCAGTTTTCCCCCGTGGGCGCGTCGAATACCGTGTAGGCCGCAAAGGGCGCCGTCCGCTTCGCGAACGTATAAAGGCTGCGCCGGTGACGATCCTCACCTGCGGACACCTTCCATGCGGTCTTGCCGTACGCCATTTTCGTCACGCTCTCGGGCTGTGGCGGGTAGACCCCGGGCCCGCCCGTTTTGTCCGAGAGCAGCCCGGATGCAGCCAGCGCCTGGTCTCGCACCACTTCGCCATCCAACCGGAACCGGGGTCCGCGCGCTAACAGAGTGTTCTCGGGATCGCGCGCTTCGAGCTGCGGCGTCATCGCGGAGGCCTGCCGGTAAGTGGCGCTGGTGACAATCAGCCGGTGCAGCTGCTTGCGGGACCACCCGCCCTCGCGAAACTCGACCGCCAGCCAGTCGAGCAATTCAGGGTGGGACGGAGGCGACGATTGGGTGCCGAAATCTTCGGCCGACTCCATGAGACCGCGGCCGAAGATCGCCTGCCAGGCGCGGTTGACCGCGACGCGCGCCACCAGCGGATTGCGATCGCTCACCAGCCAGCGCGCAAAGTTCAGGCGATTGGCCGGCACATCGCCGGTGAGCTGTGAAAAGATCGCAGGGACCGCGGGCGCCACTTCTTCCTCGGCATTCAAGTATTCTCCGCGATGGTGCCGATGCGTGAGACGCGGATCCCGGGGCGGGCGCTCGCGCATCACGAGCGTGGCGGGTGTCACCGGCAGCTTCGCTTCGACGGCGGCAATGGCTTTCTTGGTTTTCTCAGAAGAATCGTCGGTGCGAATAAACCATCGCTTCATGTCCGCATCGGTCGCCGTGAACGGATCCGGCGCGCCGCTCGGGAACGCCACCGCCTTCTTCGACGCAGTTGTGGCCGCGAACCCGAAACGGCCGAGCGCCGCCGCGAAATGCCGCTCGAAAAGAAGTTCGATTTCTATTTCAGTCGGCGTGGCCAGCGGTTCCACGAGATTGAGCACCAAGTGGTGCGCTTCTCCTTCGCGCTCCGAGGTGGACCAGCCGGTCGAGCCTTCGCGGTCGAGCACGTTGCCGGCGTCGGCGCCGCCACTGCCCACGCTGATCTTTCCGTAACTGTGGCTGGCGTCCGCGAACGCGATCTCTGCGCCGCTCTCCACTCCTCGGGCGATGACCTCGCTCAGGAAAAAGTCGCCGCGTCTTCCCTCGTAAAAACCGATCCCCGGCCCGTGCGCAGGCAGGCGCGGGTCGGGAAGCGCGTCGAGCCGCAGCGCGGTCACCGGCTTCCCTTCGAATCCATCGAGACGGACCCTGATGGTGTAGACTTCACGCTTGTTGAAATCGCCGGCCGCGAAAACGCTGCCGTCGTCGCGAATGTAGAGACGCGGCATGTCCGCATTCGCCTCTGTCGGCGTCACCGGCGTCCACGGCACCGCCTGCCCGCGCTGGGCCGCTGCCCACTTCCGAAACGCCTCCCGATCCATTTTCGCAATGGCGCCTTTTTCGAGGGCGGCGATCTCCTGCTGGAGCGCGCGTCGTTTCTCGGTCACCACTGCATCGGGCACGTCGAGATCCACTTCGTCCGCGTTATTGAGGAGCGCCATCAGGCTGAAGTAATCGGTGTGCGTGATGGGATCGTACTTGTGGGTATGGCACTGGGCACAGCCGGTGGTGAGCCCCATCCACACCGTGCCAGTGGTGGCGACGCGGTCGACCATCGCGTAATACCTGTACTCAAGCGGATCGATGCCGCCTTCCTCGTTGATCATGGTGTTCCGGTGAAAGCCGGTCGCGACGCGCTGATCGCGCGTGGCACCCGGGAGCATGTCGCCGGCGAGCTGTTCGATGGTGAATTGATCAAAGGGCATATCGGCGTTGATCGCCTTCACCACCCAATCGCGATAGGGCCAGATGGTCCGGGGCCGGTCTTTCTCATACCCGTTGGTGTCCGCATACCGCGCCAGATCCAGCCAGGGGCGCGCCCAGCGCTCGCCGTAGCGCGGCGAGTCGAGAAGCCGGTCAACCAGTTCTTCGTAAGCATCCGGGGAATCGTCGGCCGCGAAGGCGTCCGCTTCTTCAGGCGTGGGTGGAAGCCCGATGAGATCGAGGTGCAGCCGCCGGGCCAGGGTGTAGCGGTCCGCTTCGGCGGAAGGCGCAAGTCCTTCCGCCTCGAGCCGGGCGAGCACAAATCGATCGATGCCGCTGCGCGGCCAGTTCGCCTTCTTAACTTTGGGCAACTTCGGCCGCGCCGGCGGGACGAAGGCCCAGTGTTCCTGGTAAGGGGCTCCTTCTTCGATCCAGCGGCGCAGCATTTCGATCTGCGCCGGCTCAAGGTGCCGGTGCGAATCCGGCGGCGGCATGACGTCGTCTTCGTCGGTCGCGGTAATGCGCGCCACGAGTTCGCCCCCCGGCGCGAGCACTTCCTCCGCGTCCTTCCGCCGGTCGAGACGCAGCTTGGCCTTGCGCCCCTCTTCGTCGGGCCCGTGACACTCGTAACAGTTCCGCGCCAGGATGGGCCGGATATCGCGGTTGAAGGAGAGTTCCTCGGCGCCCCGTGCGGGCATCAGGCAAAAGAATGTCCCAAGGCTGATTGCGAGGACGGCTCGAAGCACTCCAGGGGCACTGACGAGAGGGGCCATGCCGAAAGGATCGGCCCGAGCGCCCAAATTTGCAAGACCGCGCCAGCTGAGGGCCTACTCTGTCGGGGGAGCTCCAGCCCGCCCCGGGGGGCCGATAGAGGACTTGTCCCTAATTCTGCCCGCTCTCAGCTCCGACCTCTATCTGTGTTCATCCGTTAAAATCCGTGTTCCATCTGTGTAAAAAAGAGAATTAGCACGGATGAAAAAGGATGGAACACAGATTTACACGGATTCCTGGGATGCAACGGCATAAGGGAAGAATTAGGGACAGGTCAGGTGTCGCCTCCAAACCCCTTACCGCCCAGTGTTTTGAAGTGCGGCGTTTTCACGTTCGTCCGGTCGATGAGCGATCGGAATTCCTCAGCCAACAATTCGAACTCGTCGCGTGCGGCCTCGGCATGCTTGGCGAATGCCACCTCGGCATAGCGGCTCTCGAACATGCCTCGGAAGACCTTTGCGGTCATAAACTCGGGCATCCAGTAAACCAGATTGAATTTGAAAGGTTGCCGCACGGTATACCCGATCTCTTCCAAGACATTGCCGCACTCTTTGCAGGCGCCGACCACCAGGCGGAGAGATTCCCTGTCGGCGGCGAGCGCGTGGAGGTCGCAGTCGTGTCTGTAAACGCCCATGCCGATCGGGATCACGAAGGCCGCATGATACTTGAGCCAGCCGTCGATATCGTTGACCGTTTCCACGGGAACGCCGGCGCCTTCGAACAGGGATCGAATTTCGGCAGTCCGTGCCCTCTGCACGCCGTCGATCTCACCGATCCGGATCGGCATTCTTTTTCCATTTGCGGCTTCGCGATCGACGTATTCGACGGCATCCCCTTCCCAACCGCCCCCGGCCCCCGGGAATCCGAAGAGAACCTTACCGGCTGGGAGCTTTTCGAGATAGGCGTCGAAGCCGAGCACATTGTTGCCCATGAACAGGATGTTCGCGAGGCCGGGACAGTCTCCCAGCGCCTCCAGAACCGAAGGGATCTTGTTCTTGCGCACCAACACGACCACGAGATCGTAGTGGTCGTTTTTCGGCAGCTGGTCGATGACCTTGAATCCCGGGACGGCTCGCTCGCCGCTGAATCCGTCCACCAGCGTCACTCTGCGTTTCTCGATGAGCTCAAACACAGCCCCTCTCGCAAGAATCGTCACATCCACGCCCGCTTCATGGAGAAGATGTGCGTAAAGGATCCCGAGAGGGCCGGCGCCGAAGAACAGGGTTTTCATTTCTGTTTGGGCGTTGAGGGTTGCGGCTCTCCGCCCATGAGCAGCCAGAGTCCCCAGACGCCCCACGCGGCGACTGGAAGACACACGCACCAATACCCGATTTCGTTGACGATCTCCCATCCTGGTGCGTCGCGGGCATCCACCAGGGCGGCGAGTGAGACGGTCGGCCAATACACGGTGATGCCTAGTGCCGCTGCGAGGGCGATCCTACCCCAATTCGTGCCCTGCAGGTGCCCGATCAGACCGGCCAGCAGCAACGGGATGTAGACGACAAGGTCGCCAAATGCGAATCCGTACCAAAACGCCGCTCCTACGTCCGTGATACGCTCCGATGGCTCTTGAGTGCCCATCGTCACGCCGAGTTCGTAGCCGAATGCCGAGATTCCCTGGGCATAAATCAGCCACATCAGCAAAAGCCATCCCGGGATCTGCAAGGCCCAGAAACTACATCGTCTTCGTGAAATAGTCGTCATGTTAGACCCTATCTCAAGCTTCGCGTGAAAAGTAGTCCCCACACGCAGTGTGGGGAGTACTATGGCGCATGCCTTGGCGGCAGCCCCGCCGGTCGCCCGCTTCTATCCCTGATTCTCCTCGAATCGATCCATTCGCGCCAATTTTTGACCATTCTTTTTCATTCGCGTTAAAACAAAAGAAAGAGAACGCGAATGAGCGCCAATACCCTTGAATGACTCGAATGAGCTGGTTGGTGATCGGGAGCAGATTGGGACACGTCATCTCTCCATCTCTCCATCTCCCGCCACCTGCAAGCCCCGCAAACTATATCGTCTTCGCGGATTGGTGGTCATGTTCATAAGGTTGGGCCCGCATCGCTTCGGATCCTACCTGATTTGCCGCAGCACCCCTCCGCCAGTGCTGGTTCGCCGTTTTGATAAAAAACCGTCGCCAAAGACGGAACGGCACGATCGGAATGGGCGTCTTGCGAATCAAACGGATGGCTTCATCCGGAATCGCTCGCCCGTTTGCCAATGCCGCGCCCGTGAGATCGAGCGCACGCCGGACATGCACCACAGGGGGGCCGTTGCGCTGCGTTTCCTCGATGGCTTGTCCCCGGAAAAGGGCTTCTCCGGCTCCCATGGCCAGGCCTCCCAGCCACGTCATTCCCGTATCCACGGCGAAGCGACGACAAATAGCCACCGCAGGCGCGTTTTGGTACGACTCGGGAAACCCATTGTTCACAATGGCCGCGAGCCGCTTCGGATTTTCTCCGGAAGGAGGATCGAGCTGCCCGGCCATCACTTCCAGCGCCTTCATCATGAGGAAGGGCAGCGAATCTATATAGAGCGGAAACGCCAGCAAAATGAGATCGGCCCGTTTCGCCGCGGCGAGGAGTTCGGCTTGTCCGCTTTCTTTAATGAGGTTTCGCCGGAGCGTCAGAGGCGTCGTTTCCCACCCATATCCTGCCAGCTGCTTTAAAACATAGCCTCCCAGGATCCCGGACGTGCTCGGCGAGCCGATCTTCGGGCTGCCGAGAAGGAGCAGTGCCCGGCGCGATCGATCCAGCGGGGCCATCGATTCCTGATCGTCCGCTGGCAGGTCCGTCGAGACCGCTCCCGGCATCAGCGAAGTAATCGCCTTTCCCAGGGGGAACGCGTCTTCCCGCTCGAGAATGCGCTGAATCTGTGCGTGCTGGCTCGCCTCGGAATCGGTTGCCTGGACCACGTCCGCGGCATAGGAAGGCGCGTGAAAGTTGAGGGCGTTGCGACCGACCAGCACTTTGAATAGATGGGCCTCTTCGTCGTTTGCACGACTCTGAATGCCGATACCGATCAACCGCGGGTAGCGCGCGTATCTGGGCTTATGGTGCACCTCTCCGTGGAAGAGTCCGAAATCCGGCAGAATGAGGGGGATCCATCGATCCTGGGCCTTTTTGATTTCCGATGAATAGCCTCCAAAGGTAACGGGACCAATGAGGATCGTCGTGTCGCTCCGCAGGACCGCCTGGGCGATGTCGCGTCCCTCATCGGCCTCCACACAGATTCCAGGAGTCTTGAGCCAGCAGCCAAAGCAGCCGATGCAGGAACCCATTTTGATGTCATGCAAACGGAATGTCTGCACGTCCGCCTCACGGCTTTGCAATGCGTCCAAAAGGATGTCGAATACCGGGCAAGCATCACCCTCGCGCCGGCCGTCCAGGATCACGATCTTCATCCGCAAAGCCTACGGATTTCCGCGATCTGCGGCCCAGCAGATCTTGTCGAAGTCTGTGCGCTGGTTGTTCTCATTCACCTCTCTCATTCGCGCCCATTCGCGGATATTCGCGTTCATTCGCGTTGAATACCTTTTCTCATACGCGAAATCCCGCGAATAATGCACACTGAAGGCCTCGCCCTTTATCTTTCAGCGGCGTGGAAGTGCGGCGCCTGCGAAAAAAAGTTGAGGGTGTTTGAATCTTGAAGGGCTGGCCCCTCTCACGGCAGAGCCGAGCGAGGCTTGGATGAATTACCCAAATACCAAAGGAAGCCAGAAGTCCTAAGCCTGAAACAGCTGCATAAACAAATGATGTGCTTGGCCCGAGTCGCCCTTCGTCATTCCTTCGGCATTGGGTATTTGGTGTTTCGTCATTTCGCCGTAGGCGTCCCGCTTACAGCGGATTTTCGGCCCCGAATATCGCGTCGAAGGGTCTCGGAGAGGCCTGGCCTGCTGCGCCGATCGCGCAGCGAAGTATCTATGCGTCTAGCATAGACAACCTCGCAGAGCGAAGGCGGGAGCTTGTGGAATGGAAGAGGCTGAGCAGCTCATGGCATCGAATAGAGCACCCTTACAAATTCGATTTGATCATCTGTCGTTTGATTGATCGTCAGCAGCCCTTCGCTTCCCGCCATGTCCGTCCAATTCTGAAGGTCTTCGGAACGCTGCCACATGAGAATCGTGATGGAAGAGAGCGTCGCTGCATCTAAATGGGTAAGCGTCGCTTCAATCTCGCCGCTGGGTAACTTGCTGACTCTTGCAGATACATCGAGGTTTGGCGCCGGGATGACGCTGACTCCCGCGACTCGAAAACCGCTGTGGATGCCCCCACCACCCGGGTTGGTGACGCCGTTGCGAGCCGACGACAGCAGGTTCGGGCCGTTGTTGATCCACGGGCCGCCGCGCCGCCCGCGGATCTCCCCGGTGGTGTCGTTGACCAGGTCAAATGCCGTCTCTTCCCATTCCCACACATTGCCATTCTGGGCCATCGTGCCGTAGGGGCTTAAGCCACCGGCGTTGGTGATGTCCGCCGGGCCGGTCGCATTCGCCTGACCATAAACCGCCGTCCCCGCCGTGGTCCCGCCCGTCACCTGTGCCGGCGCCGTGTCGCTTCCCGTCGCGTAATTATAATACGTGCCCGTGTTCGGGTCGTAATACGCCGCCTTATACCACTCGTCCATGCTCGGCAGGTAGTAGACCGCCAAAGAGTTGCGATACCGGTTCGATGCGTTATACCCCGCATCGCCCGACTCCCAAAGCGCAAACGTCCCGCCCACCGCGTCGAACTTGTAGGCGGCGTTGAACCCCTGGCTCGTGTTCAACCAGTTGACGAACGTCGCCGCCTCGAACCACGAAATCCCCGTCGCCGGACGGTCCGCCCCGTTGCCCCCCGTTGCCGTCAAGTCCGCCAGCGTGATCCCCAGCCCACCCTCCGCGTTCGCCTTCGTAATCATTTCCTGGCTGATCTCATGCTTCCCGATCCGGTAATCGTATTCCACCTTCCCCGCCGGGTTCGGCGCTCCCGTCGTGTCGTCCGCGTTGTTGGCGTTGCCGATGTCCACGAAGTCGATGACGAACTGATTACCGCCGGTGCCGAAGGTGACGCTGTCGGCTGCCGTGGCGCGACCCGCAAGGGCCGCGGATCCGAGACTCAAGATCGCGATCGTCGTAGAGAGTTTCTCCCGCTTCATGCCTGGTAAATGGATTCCCCGTCTCCTTCGTCTTAAAACCCTCTCGGAGGGATTAGTTGCGAAGATCAAAGGGCAGGTGACAGCGGAAGGGCTGAAAACAGGGGAGCTGAGAGCTTTGGAGTGGCGGGATCCTTCTCCGCTCCTACTTTTTCGGCTTCTGGCTCGGTTTCTTCTTCCCGCTCGTGACCCAGTTGGGATTGGGCTGCCTTCCCTGAGCTCGTCGAAGGGGTGGGCATTCTCATCGAAGGCAGACCAATAGTATATACTACACTATATACTGTTGGTCCCGGTAGTATATACTATCTCGTGGAAGTATCGCGATCTCCGAAAAGGCCCTCCTGCGGACGCTTCCAGCGGGTTTTTGGGGTCGAAAATCGTCTCGAAGGCGCTACGAAGAGGCCAAAATTCGGAAACACCCGGTGCAGAAAGGGAACATTTGCCGGAGGGCGACGCTTGGTCGTCGCCGCGGTCATGACACTGCCTAGCGCGAAGCGCTTCACAACACCCGGAGGGATAACGCAGAGCCGTCCGGAGGACGGATAAAGCACGACCCTCCATTCACCAGTCAGAACTCAACGATTCACTTCACTGGTTAGCGTATAGGTGCTTACCGAGGTCCGACCCCCAAACCGCTCGAGAATACCTTTCAGGTGTGTGTGGAATGACGTGACCTTCGTGGTGGATTGACCAATGATTGATGGTCCCAACTTCAACCCTATGAAAAAAGCAACTCTACTCGCTCTCCTCCTCGTCCTTCTGCCCCCGCTCTACGCCAACGCGGCGAAGCCGCAACCGGATGCAACAGCCCGCCCTGAGCCTGTCGAAGGGTCACGTTGCCCCAACATCGTTTTCATCTTTGTCGATGACCAGGGATATTACGACCTGGGTTGCTATGGCGCGACCGAGGTCAAGACGCCGCGGATCGATGCGATGGCGAAGGAGGGGACGCGCTTTACCGACTACTACGCGGCGGCTCCGATCTGCAGCCCCTCACGCGCCGGCTTGTTGACCGGATGTTACCCGCGCCGGGTCGGTAACGAGGTCTGGGTGCATCGTGCCGATTCGCGCACGGGCATTCATCCGGACGAACTGACGATCGCCGAGTTGCTCAAGGACAACGGGTACGCGACCGCCTGCATCGGCAAATGGCACCTCGGATTCCACGAGCCATTCCTTCCCCGCAACCAGGGCTTCGATCACTACTTCGGCCTGCTGCACAATCTTGACCCGGTCGAGGTCGTGTATTTCGAGGACCAGGGAGGCGTGCCCCTGATGCGGAACGGCGAGGTCGTCAAGCGTCCCGCCGATCCTGCGGAATTAACCAGGCTCTACACCGACGAGGCCATCGCCTTCATTGAACAACATGCGAATACTCACGGCCGCGCCGAAGGCGCCACCGCCCGTGCGGCTACGCACCCGTTCTTCCTCTACCTGCCGCATACCATGCTCCATAACCCGCTGGGCGTGAGCGAAGAATTTGCGGGCAGCTCGAACTGGGGCGAATACGGCGATGCCATTCAGGAACTCGATCACAACGTCGGCCGCATCTTCGATTCGCTGAAGAAACTGGGCATCGACGACAATACGATCGTGATCTACGCCTCCGACAATGGCCGGGGGCCGGGGCGCACACCGCAACAGAAGATTCGAGGACGCAAGCTCTCGACATACGAGGGCGGCATTCGCGTGCCCGCGATCGCATGGGGGCCGGGACTGGGATTGCAGGCGGGCACGGAATCGGCGGCGGTCGTGCGTGCGATGGACTGGTATCCCACGCTCGCCACGTTCGCGGGCATCCCGGTTCCCGAGGGCCGCGTCATCGACGGCCGCGACATCAGCCCCTTGTTGAAAGGAGAAACCAAATTCGTGCCGCATCCCGGCATGAAGAAATCGCTGAACGCCTCGGTGCCGCTGCGGCGTCCATGGAATCCGGGCGGTGAATGGGAGCCCTTGATTCATCGCAACGAATACAACGACGCGTTCTTTTATCACGGCAGCCACGGCGCCCTGGCCGCGGTGCGCTGGCGCAACTGGAAACTCTATTTGAACCCGAGTCTCGAACTGTATGACCTGGCGAAGGACCCGGGAGAATCGAAGCTCGCGCGCAACCCGGAGATCCAGCGCAAGCTGCGCGGCATGGCGATTCTGTTCCAGGAGGAAATGCGGCGCGACGCCCGTCCCGCGGGAGAGGCGCCTCCCCTACCCCGCGCCGACGGGCGGACCGAGATCTCCCAGGCGACACTGGCCGGCCTGGACTCAAAACGTGACGTGACATACGCGCGCTATGGTGATCGCAGGCTCGAGATGGATATCTATCGGCCAAAAGGAGCCTGGGGCACGTTGCCTGGGGTGGTCTGCATTCACGGCGGCGGCTGGGCCAAGGGGGATCGGACCAGTCACGCAAAGATCGCGCAGGCGCTGGCGGCGCGCGGCTATGTCGCGGCAACGATTTCCTATCGCTTGAGCGGTGAGACGCCTTTTCCGGCGGCGATCCACGACTGCAAAGCCGCGGTCCGGTTTCTGCGCGCCCACGCAGAGGAATACGGGATCGATTCCGATCACATCGGCGCGATCGGGCTTTCCGCCGGCGGACACCTGACGGCCTTGCTCGCCACGTCAAATGGAGTTGTGGAACTGGAAGGCAAAGGTGGGAATGCCGGCTTCAGCAGCGTGATTCAGGCGGCCGTGCCGATGGGTGCGCAGACGGATTTGATGTCGGAGCGCACGCGAGAAGTATCGAAGGTCAAGGAAATCTGGCAACAGTTCCTCAGCGGCTCGCAGGAGGAGCAGCCGGAAAGGTATCGGCTCGCGTCGCCGCTGGTTCACCTCGACAAGAAGGATCCACCCTGCTGGTTCATCACGGGCGAAACGGACGACCCCAGCACGCGCGCAGATGAAATTCGCCGGCGCATGGAGGAACTGGGCATCCCGTCCGGCCTCACGGTTGTCGTGGACGCGCCGCATCCGTTTCTTGGCAAACAAGTCTGGTTCGATGAAATGATCGAGGTGACGGACGCGTTCTTTAGAAAAACGCTGAAGTAGAAAAGCGTTTCCGGAGGCTTGAAGTCCTTTGAGGTCGCCCATGGAGTGCGCCGGCTCGACGGCGCTTTCTCTCCGGGGCGACCCGGCGTTTGCTCAATGAACCCCACTTCTTACTCTTACTCTTAATCTTAATCCCTGGGGAGCAATGGCTCAGTTCGATCACGAAAAGCTCAAGGTCTACCAGGAGGCATTCCTCTTTGTTTCATGGACGCCTTTGGAGTGCGCCGGCTCGACGGCGCTTTCTCTCCGGGGCGGCTTGACGCCCCGCCGCTTCGCCCATTGGGAATTGCTCCAGAGAATCCACCCCTGACGGCGCCAGGCCGCCGTCCTCAAAAGCGGTGTCAAGCCACCGCACTCCAAATTTCCGGCAAGCCTCACACTGATTCGAGCGAACTCGGAGGAGCGCGAGGTTTGATCAGAAGGATTAAGATGAAGATCAAGATTAAGATTAAGAGATTCGCGGTAATCGCACTCTCGCTCATGGCGGCCGGGCATTTCGCTGCCGCCGCGACGGAAAAACCGAATATTGTCCTCTTCCTCGTCGATGACATGGGCTTGATGGACACCTCGGCCCCCATGCTGACGGACGCAGCAGGCCGGGTTGGAGGGGGTTCTATTGAGCGGGTGGCTTTCCGAAGGGCGAAGTAGGAAGCCGCTACCGCTGTTCCAGGCACCGGATAAAACTGTCCAACCGCCTCTTCAGGCTGTTGTAGCGCCCGTAGGCCGACTCCGGATCTTCTTCGCTCAGCGACCGATAGAGCAGCGACTCCGGGGACTCACTCCCGGGCTCCAGCATTCCCAGAAAAGGCAAGCCCGCCTGCGACAACCGCGAGCGCGCCACTAGAACCAACAATGCCTCTGGCGTATCGAACCGGCCACCCTCCAGATCTCGCAATCCCGGCGCGATCAATTCCTCCCCGGGCAATCCGGAGATCATCGAAAAAGTGTCAGGCGGAATCGTCATCGCTGCGCGCCATGGCCGCTTCCACGGCCTGCCGGAACAGAGCAGGGTTAATATTGCCTTCCAGCGCATCCTTCACCGCCGCGATCGCTTCAAAGATCCCCGCCGGCTCCGGATCGAGTTTCAAGTCGACGCCGATCGTCGACTCCCGCCCCTTCTCGAGAAGCACGATCGAACTGCCACCGACAAGATAAACCCGTCCCGGTCCCGTCGCGTGCCTGCCCAGTTCGGCCATGAGGCGCAGAAGTTTCGATTTGCCGGCTTCTTCCCTCACGTGCAGTGTCCCAACCTCGACGAGAGAAGCGCCTTTGGCAAATCGAGGCAATCGAAAATCAAACAGGGATTCGTCGGTTCGACCGCAGCTTTAGCCCGTTAGAAAGCTTTACCCCGTTAGAGATTCTCACCCGTTCCAGGTTCTTAATCTTTACCGACGTCTAATCTCTAATGGGGGAACCCTTCTAACCGTCCAGTTGATCTTTGAACCGGTTCCGCAGGTAACGCTTTCCCATCCCGCTCTTGAGAAATCGCTCTGGCTCATCTCCGATTCCTCCACGATCCGGATCGCGCCCTCCTCGTCCCCGAAATCCTCCACCTTCAACTCCCGCGCGAACACCTCCCCGTACCCCGCCAACTGGTAGGGATTTGCTTTTCCAGCCCTCGTCATCACCACCGTCACCGGCCCCGGGTTGGAGGGGGTGCAACGAAAATCCCTAACCCGGTCGTGCGCCGAGCCGGGCTGCCCGTGTTTATGGGCGCCCCGTCGTTAGGTTTTCGGCGGAAAAAGCAATTTCCTTGCAGTCACCCGATTTTTGCTTGCCTCCGTTTTCCCCTTCCCTCAACCTAAGAATTGGTCCGCTTAGACCAGCCATACTCGATTTTTCGGAGAGGAGAAATCATGAAAACCGCTCGGTTATTTCCGATGGAGTCGGCATGCGCCGGCGCACTGTCGCTGGCGCTCGTTTTTTTATTGCCGCTCTCTGCCACCGCCGCCGCACCCCGCAGCTGGACCGATGACCAGGACCGCAAGGTGGAAGCGGAGTTCGTCAAGGTCGAAGCCGGCAACGTCCATCTCAAGCTGGCGACCGGAAAAGTTTCCAAATTCCCGTTTCTGCGCCTCAGCAAACCGGACCAGGCGTTCTTGCGCAAGAAGCATCGCATTCGTTACAAGCATCTGACGAATTACCGCGACACCGCGAGAAAGATCGATGAAATGGTGCGCGCCAAGCTCGAGGCGGAAGGGCTCGCGCCGAATCCGACGATGACCCAGGAGCAGTTCGTCCGGCGTATCTACCTCGACATCGCCGGCACGATTCCAAACTTCGAAGAGACGGTGACGTTCCTCGAATCGGAGGAAAAGGACAAGCGGACCCAGCTGATGAACGCGCTTCTCGATAGCGAGGGTTACGTCTCTCACATGTTCAACTTCTATGCCGACATGTTGCGCGTGAAATCCCAGCTCAACGACATGCACGTCTTTGAGACGTACATCGCATGGCTCAAGGACGGCATTCGCGAGAATAAATCCTACGGTGCGATGGTCCGCCAGATGCTCACCGCCCAAGGCCGCCAGTGGGACGACCCCGCCGCCGGATACATGCTGCGCGATTTTGGGATGCCGTTGGATAATCTCAGCGCGACTGTGAAGATCTTCCTGGGCACCGATATCGGGTGCGCCCAGTGTCACGATCATCCTTTCAATGACTGGACGCAGATGGATTTTTATCAGTTGGCCGCGTTCATTGGGAAAACCAGGATGAGCCCCGGTGGCAAAGACTCTTGGGAACTCTTCCTGAAGCATCGGGATCGCATTGAAGAGGAAGTGCGCGCCCTAAAGGGAGATCCCGAATTTGGATACGAAGTCGGGATTCGCCTCATGCTCAACGCTAACAGGCGCAACCTCTCGGACGATCCCAAACTGAAATTTAAGTTACCGCACGATTACCAGTACAAAGACGGGGAACCCAACAAGGAAATCTTCCCGCGCGTGCTTTTCGGTAAAGCCCCCAAGATGAAGAGCTTCAAGACGCCGCGCGCCGCTTTCGCCGCGTGGCTTACCTCGAAGGAGAACCCTATGTTCGCGGTCACTGAGGTCAATCGCCTCTGGAAAAAGGTCTTCGGCCTGGCCCTGCACGAACCCATCGATGATTTCGAAGAAATTGATGACGCACAGAATCCCGAGCTGCTGCGCTTTCTCGCCTCCGAGTTCAAGCGGCTCGATTTCGACGTCAAAGAAATGCTTCGCGTGCTTTACACGACCCAGACTTACCGGTCCCAGGCGAGCCCGGTGGGGCCGGCCCGCGAGATCATCGCCAAGAATAAGTATCACTTTCCCGGCCCCGTCCTGCGGCGCATGACCGCCGCCCAGCTTTGGGATTCCTTTCTCACGCTCACGGTGCCCGACCCCCTCGCCGCCAAGCGCGAGATCGCGAATCAATGGAGCAGCGCTATCACCATGGATTTTAAAACCGTCACCGGCAAAGACGCGCTCGCACAACTGGCTTCCGCCAATGAGATCAAAAGCATCGCGATTTATCAAGGCGCGCCCTCGATGGGCATGGCGACCAAAGAATCGACCATGACCAATGAAGCCGGTGTCATGACCCGGTTCAACTCTGCTTACCTCGCCCGCGCCTCGGAGCTCGGCCAGCCCGCCAAGCCCGATCATTTTCTCCAGCGTTGGGGACAATCCGACCGCAATCTCATCGATAACGGCACCAGCGCCGGATCAATCCCGCAAATCCTGACCATGCTCAACGGCGCGTTCACGCACATGCTCGTGAAACCCGATTCCCTGATTTTCAAGCACGCCGGCGGCGAACGCGCCACCGGCGGCAAACTGGAAACGATTTATCTCAGCGTGCTGAATCGATATCCCAAGGGCAAAGAAAAGGCCATCTGTTACAAGGCCATTCGAGACAACGACGAGGGATATGGCGATTTGATCTGGGCGCTCGTAAACACGCGCGAGTTCATCTTCATTCAATAACCCGGTGCCGGGAAGCGGACTGCGGAGGCACCACTGAGAAAAGGATTCCACAAAGTGACACCTGACCTGGCAAAATTGGATGACCCCGGCCGCCGGCGCTTTCTTGAAGCCGCGGCGAAATCGATGCTCGGAGTCACCATTCTGGGCGCCGGCGCCGGCCCGGCGTGGGCACAGCGCGGGGGCAAGGCCAAAGGAGGCGGCAAAGCGCAGAATTGCATCCTGCTCTTCATGTCGGGCGGCATGTCCCACCTCGACACCTTCGATCCCAAGCCCGGCGCCGCGGATGTCATGGGGAAGACCGAGGTCACCAAAACCAACGTGAACGGCGAGATCATCTCCGCCAATCTTCCGCAACTGGCGAAGCATTTCGATAAGCTCGCCGTCGCCAGATCGTTTAATCAGCGCACCGGCGACCATCGGCAAGGCGTCTACAAGATGCGCACCAGTTACACTGCCCGGCCGTCCATTCTCCATCCCTCCATGGGTCCCTGGGCGCAGAAACTGCTCGGCAAACGTCACCCCCAGTTGCCCGACAGCGTCACCATCGGGGCGGGAGGCGATCACCCGGGCCGCGGCTTCTTCGATCCCTCACTGAGCCCGCTCCCCATCGGGAACCCTGACAAGGGCCTGCAGAACTCAAAGCCCTTCGAGGCGTGGAAGCGCGATGCGGAAGAGGTGAAGGCCGAGTTCGACCGTCGCATGGATCTCATGGAGAAGCTGGACGCGGGATTTCGCGAGAAATACGGGCACCACCATGTGCAGGCTTACACCGCTTACTATGAGGAGACGTTGCAGTTGCTCAAGAGCAAGGACTTGAAGATTTTTGATTTGAAGGAAGAGCCCGATGCAAAGCGGAATCGTTACGGACGCACGCCCTTCGGACAGGGTTGCCTGCTGGCCAAGCGTCTTGTGAAGAACGGTGTCCGATTCGTCGAAGTCGTCAAGGGAGGCTGGGACACCCACGTGGACAACTTCGAACGGGTCCCCGAACTGGCGATGGATTTCGATCGGGCTTTGAGCACTTTGTTAGACGATCTGGAGGCCGAAGGCTTGCTGGAAAATACCCTCGTGTGCGTGGCCACAGAGTTCGGCCGCAGCCCGATCGTCAACGTCAACAAGGGGCGTGACCATCATCCCGGCGCGTTCTGCGGCATCTTCGCCGGCGGCGGCATCAGCGGAGGTCAAACCTTCGGCAAGTCCGACGCCAAAGGCGTCGCCGTCGAGAAAGACCCGCTGACGCCGGAAGATTACAACGCCACCATCGCGCACGCCCTCGGGATCGACATCACAAAGGTCGTTTACTCGCCTACCGACCGCCCCTTCACCATCGCCACCCATCACACCCAGGGAAAAGAGATTATCTCCGACGGCCAGCCGATCCTGCAGTTCTTTTCCTGAGGATCTTACCGGGCACAGAGGATCGCGCTCCGCCGCGACCGCTCTCCACCCAGGACCAACGATCCCGTCACTGTAGGTTGTGATGTGACCCTAGTTTCAAAACGCGTTAATTCTCTTCGATAACCACACGCATAAAGTTAGCGTTCGCGCCGCCAATCGGTGCCGGATTCGTGTAAGTGTAATGAGACGCATCCGTGCCGACTCCCAAACCATCGGGACCGTCATGCGCAACCGTCACGGACCCCGTAATATCTGTCCACGAAGAAAGATCGGTACTGGCCTCTATCTTTATACTCACATTTGCCGGAAGTATATCGGCACGCACAAAATGGAGCACGAGCTGATCACTGCCGTTCACTGATAGCGACGGCAACAGACTCAATGTCGAATTGCTTGCATCATTCACAGTCGGGTTGACCGGATTCGCTGCCGTTGAGTAGGCATACTCGGATAAATTGGAAACGCCGTCATTATCCTCATCACCTCCCGCGCTGGTATCCGCCGCACCGTGACCCACCATCCAGGCCGCAAAGTCTACAGCCCGTGCGGGCGGAGTCGTTACAACTTCAAATTCATCGAACCATCCCGCTCTCCAAGAGCCGCTTCCAGGATAAAACTCACCAGCGATGGAAACAACATCAAGTGTATTGGCTTCGAGGAACCCCCCTGGGTAAGCGATATCATTGCCGCCGGCAACCACAACACCATCACGAATCACATCATAGGCATCGTTGTCGATATCAACCCGCAATTCCCATGTGTGACCCGTATAATTAGCGAGTGTGGTGCCGTACCCCCCCGTCGTCATCAAATCAAACACCTGGTTCGCGCTGGAACCATAGTAAATGCCTGCTTGAGTGATGACACTGCTGTCATTCGTTTCGAAGGCGAAATATAAGCCATCCGCAGTTGCCTGACTCCAAACGCTTTCACTGAGATTATTATCATTGGTTGCCAACGGACCGCTGAAACCGAGGTAGGCACGGCTGGCATTATTCAGTGCATAAAGCTCTGCCTTCGCGGAAATCGTGCCGTACTGAGTCGGGTTGGTAACCGGAAGCCACGCGGAACCGCCTTGGCCATTGTTGCCGCCGGACTGAGATCCGAAATTGGCAGTAATCGCACCCGCGTTGTTTTTTACGATCCCGAATGATGACCCGGAACTGGGGGTTGAATTAATCGTTCTATTTCCGGTCCAGGCCGCGGCGGCGGCATCATTGTTCGTCTCAGGATTCAAACCGTCGATAAGCACCTGATCCCCCGGATTGGGCGTGCCATGAACGTTAAAGCTATCGTAATAGAGCGCCGTTTGCTGATTAAGCGCCGTAAACGACTGCGTCGTCCCCCAGGAACCGCCCTGACCATTAGCCGCGACAACATTATAGTAGTAAGTCAAATTCGGAAGCAGCCCGGTCAGCTCCTCAATATAAATGCCGTCGGACAGGTTCCCAACAGCAATGCTGTTTGCCCAGCTACCTGGAGTCGTGCCGCCGTCAGTCGTGCCCCAGTAAATCGTAACCGAGGTCGTGTCATTTCCGTCATCCACGCTGTAGTTCAAATAGGCACTGTTGTGAGTGATCTGAGTGGCCGGCAAAGTTACTCCAGTTGGCGCTGCGGCAGGCGGGGCAGAATGTTGGGTCACCGTCAGATTGTCGCAAATGCCCGCCGCACTGTTCGCGCGATACCCTACCTTACCCGCGGCAAAGGTCGAATCGTACTCGACGAACACACAACGGTCATTGACGTACACCACTATCTCATCGCCGGTCACTATGACTTTGATCTTATTGCTGTCCGCCGCATCGTAGCTATCCGGTGCGGGGGCGAAATAATTGTCCGCCCTGTGAAGCACGGATTCTGCACCGCCATCGCGCTTATTGATGCGCACGAGCCCTGGGTTGGCGCCGTTTTTGACAATATCCACCCAATAGTAGTTATCGGCGTCTACATAACGAAAGATCAGGCCGACAGTGTCATCCGTATTGATGGCTGAAGTCGTCTGAATATCAGACTGGACCGTGTAATCCGACCAGGCGCTATCGCCGACAACTGCGGTGCCGCTCCCTGACGGCGTGTGCTCATACTGCACACCCGTGTCCGACCAATTGCCGCTGTTGACCGTCCACGTATAAGCCACATTCGAACCTTCAAAATCTTCGACGAGCAAAGGTGTTGCCGTATCCGCAGGAAACATCCCCGGCAAAGTCGCCTTGATAAAGGAAGCAAGCTGGTGCGCCATCGGGCGCTGACGCGCCGCATGTGGATGCCCATTGTCATTGATGTACGCATAAAGCGTCGAGTAAACCTTACTGTCGTTGTAGGAAGGGCCGTTAAGTGCGGCAACCACCGCCTCAACGTAAGTTCCCCATTCATAGCCGAAAGCGCAGGCATCCATATTCCCCAGCGCGCAAAAAATTTCTGCATTCGGATATTCGGCACGGATATCAAGAATCAAGTCTCGGTATTTGTCTTTAATAGCTGTCGCTTCTGGAGGTGGATGCGGCACCGGATTCGCCCAGGCATCATTCTGAAATAGATTCACCACCACAATATCAGGAGTGTATTTGGAGAAATCCCACACAGAAGCCGCACTGGTAGGATTGATGTTGTCATATGCGGTTCCCATCAGGTTGCCTTCGGCGCCCGGCGACCAGCCTGTATGCACCGCAATACCGCTGGATGCATTACACACATACTCTACTCCCAGCATACGGGACGCCACTGCCGGATGCGCTAAGTAGTTATTCCAGTGTGTGGAAGAATCATCATCCGCTCCCACAATATCCACCGAGTGCCCATCCGAAATCGAGTCGCCATAGAATTCGATCTTGTACAGCGGGCGCTCGAGCGGCACTAACTCTCTCGCATCATCAATATAAAAGCCCTCGAATGCCACCGCGCCTTTGTGATGCGAAGTGCGCTTAAAAAGCTCTACGGTATGCTCGGTATCAGCCAATCCCATCGCGAGCACGTAAGTATTCGAACCCGCCAGAAGATCGAGCTTAACCGGCACCCCTCCGTCAATAATCACGTTGTAGAAATTATCACCGAAATCATTCAGAACAGCCTTGATCATCGTCCCCTGAAACTTGGCCCGGATCTGGGTACCGCTCCAGTAGGCTACCGGTGCCGTCGGGGTTGAGTCATCAAAACGCCCCACGTACAAAATATCCTGATCATCTGACGGCACAAGAATCTCGGCATTTGCAGCAACAGCAGGCAAAAGAAAGGCTGTAACCAATACCAAGAATTCAACAGGGCAACCGAGGCAATTAAGATTCTTCATTAGGGGGGGGTAAGCGTGTATGGATGCCAGCCACTACGCCCTGCTATTTCAAATAGCGTTAACTCACTTATACTAAAAAGGCTGAAAGATAAGGCAATTTAATGTGTATCTTATTCATATGACCCACCTTCTAGCCCGATAGCCTATAATCCATCCCTTCGTAGTCTTGACGAAGAACGGAGCCCCGTGACGGCGGCGATGGATTCCAGGCTCAAGCCATTTAAGAAAGAATCTTATCGCAGAAGGTCTCGCGAACATGTAGACCAATAAACCCCACACCTTAGAATCCTATGAGCACCAAAACGACCCGCCGTAAGTTCCTGAAAACCGCTGCCGTTGCCGCAATCGGCATGCCCACCATTATCCCGGCCAGTGCGCTCGGTAGAGACGGGAGCGTCGCTCCCAGCAATCGGCTGGTCCTGGGAGGCATTGGACTCGGCCCGCGCGGCCGCAAGGTCCTCGAAGCGTTCTTTGCGCACGACGACTGCCAGTTCATTGCGATCGCCGATCCACAGGCGGAGCGCAGCGAGATCATCAAGCGCCTGGCGGACCGCAAGTACGAGAATACCGATTGCGTGAAGTACGACGACATGTCCGGCGTCCTCGAACGCGATGATATCGACGCGGTCATCATCGCGACGGGCGACCGCTGGCATACGACGGCATCCATCCTGGCCGCGCGCGCGGGCAAGGACATCTATTGTGAAAAGCCCTGCGCGATGAATATCCAGGAGTGCCAGGAGCTGGACGACACCATCAAGAAGGAAGGCCGAGTCTTCCAGGCCGGAACGCAGCGACGAAGCGTCCCCAACTTCCAGCTTGCGGCCAAGCTCGCCCAGACCGGGAAACTGGGGAACATCACCGAGGTGCACGCCGGCATCCTCGAGTTGCAGGAATACCTGGAACCGTTGCCGGCGCAACCCGAGCCGGATCCGGAAGTGATCAACTGGGACAAGTGGCTTGGGCCCGCGCCCTGGATGGACTTCAACGAAGAGTACTGCAAGAGAAGTCGCTGGAGAAACCACAAGGGGCTGTATTCCGCATGGAGACTGCCCGAGTGGGGATCCCACACCATCGACCTCTGCCAGTGGGCCGCCGGCGCCGACGGAACGACACCGATCGAATTCGAAGCCGAATCCGATGGCCTGATTCACGCCAAGTACGCCAATGGGACCAAGCTGGTGATGCGGCTCTCCTCGCGCGACGGCATCGGCGAGTGGATCGATGACCTGGGCAGCTGCCCGGTGCGCTTTGTGGGCGACGAAGGCTGGGTCGAAGCCGCGGATTTTGATGCCATCGAATGCAGCGATCCCGAGCTGATCGCAAGCCATCCTGCCGACCAGATCTACGGCACCGATCCGCTCTACCACGCCCGCAACTTCCTCGATTGCGTGAAGACCCGTGAGCAACCGGTTTGTAACTCGACCGCGGTGCGCTACGGACACATGGCCTGCTTCGCGGCTGCGATCAGCTGGAAGCTCGGCCGCAAGGTGACCTTCAATCCGGAGACCGAGGACTTCGGCGACGACGCCGAGGCCAATGCCTTCCGCACCTACGAGCGGCGCGCTCCCTACACGGTTTAGGACTGATCTCAAATAGCCCGTGGTCGCCAAAGTAGCAGGCACACTCCGTGTGCCGTCAGCGAAAAAGGCTACGGCACACGGAGTGTGCGTGCTACTATCGGTTTGCGTGAGCTGAAGCGCCTCCTGCAATCAATACTCCACTATTCGTAAACGCCAACGGCGTTTCATCCCTCAGCCCAGGGTTGGGCGTGCCGCGCCGTAGCGGAGCGAAGGCGGGAGCAACGACCTACCCTGGGTGTCGATTAAACCAATCCACCAACCCTGAAGGGGTTGCACAATCCCGATCCCGCCGGTGATGCAACCCCTTCAGGGTTGTCACGCTTTTATTGACGTACCCCAGGGTAGGCGATGCATTGCATCGCAACCCTGGGCTTTGGTGTGGAATCCCGTTGGGATTTCAGAAGAGAGGGATTAAGATTAAGAGTAAGGTGAAGATTAAGAAATATGTGGCGGTCGCATTGCTGCTGCTTCTATCGCCGATCGCAACCTCCGCGGCTCCGCCGCATCATGGTCAAGCGTCACGCTTGCCGAACGTCGTCTTCTTCCTCGTCGACGATCTCGGTTGGAGCGATGTCGGTTGTTTTGGCAGTGACTTTTACGATACGCCGAACATCGATCAACTCGCCGAGGAGGGCGTCAAGTTCACCAACGCCTACGCCGCCTGCCACGTGTGCTCGCCAACGCGGGCGAGCATCCTGACCGGGAAATATCCGGCGAGGCTGAACCTGACGGATTGGCTGGCGGGACGGCGCGATTTTCCGTTTCAGCGACTGAAGAACGCGGTCATCAACCAGCACCTGCCCTACGAAGAAGTCACCATCGCGGAGAAGTTGAAGGAACTCGGTTATGCGACGGGCATTTTCGGCAAGTGGCATCTTGGAAAGAAGCCATCCGATCCGACGGCACACGGTTTTGATATTCACATCCCCGACGTGCCCTCCAACTGGCGCACCTTTCATGGGCCGTTCGGGATGAAAACATTTGAGAGCAAAGAAGGCGACTATCTGACCGACCGCATCACCGACGAAGCCCTGGCCTGGATTGATTCGCTTGAAACTGAAAACTTGAAACTGAAAACTCAGGGCAAAGCCCGCCAGCACTTCTTCCTCTACATGTCGCATTTTGCGGTGCACGACCCGATCGAGGGGCGCGCGGATTTGGTGGAGAAATACACTGAAAAACTGGCGGCGATGGAAAAGTCGGATGCGCCCGATTTCATCCTCGAAGGAAATCCGGACAATCCCGACAACCCCACCAAAGAAGAATTGGCCGAGTTGATCGACACGCCCGCGTTTGCGCGGCACGGGGTATTGCCCCGCGGCACGATCAAGATTCGGCAGAAACAGGATAACATCGAGTTCGCTGCGATGGTGGAGAGCGTCGATGAGAGCTTGGGCCGTATCGTGGCGAAGCTCGAAGAGTTGGAAATCGAGGAGGACACGATCGTGATCTTCTTCTCGGACAACGGCGGGATGGCTGCGATCAACGTGGGCAATCCGCAGCGCGTCGTTCCCGAGGAAAATGTCGACAAAGCTTATGCCACTTCCTGTCTCCCCTTGCGCGGGGCCAAGGGCTGGCTTTACGAGGGCGGCGTGCGCGTGCCGATGATCGTGAAGTGGCCGGGTCATTCGAAGCCGGGCAGCGTGGTCGAGGAACACGTCATGAGCACGGATTTCTACTCGACGATTCTGGAGATGATCGGCCAACCCGGAGAGACGCCGGATGGGCAGAGTTTCGTGACCGCGCTAAAGGGTGAGCCATTCGAACGCGCGCCGATTTTCTGGCATTTCCCGCACTACAGCAACCACGGCATGCAAAGTCCTGCCGGGGCGATTCGGGATGGGGACTACAAGTTGATCGAATATTTTGAGAACGGCACGGTGCAGTTGTTTAACCTGGCCAAGGATCCTGGGGAGCAGCGCAATCTGGCCTCCGCCAATCCTGCCGTGGCCGAGGAGCTTCGGAAAAAGCTCCACGCCTGGCGCAAGAGCGTGAAGGCGAAAATGATGGAGCCGAATCCGGAATACAACCCTGCGGAGTATCCACGGTCAGAATGATGAGGCGCCTCAACCAGGAGGTCGTTAAGCCGTAGCTTCGACTGGCAGTCGAAGACATTGGGGTTCTAAAGCCCCAAAAATTCGAGTGCCACTCGAATCTACTTCTCCAGCAACTGATCCACGAAGAACTCCACCTGGTACACGTATTTCGTTTCGGCGCCGGGGGGTTGCAACTTAATCCCTCTTTGAAAACCCGAGCATCCAATCCACCAACTCCACCGAACTGAAAACCGCGGCGTTCCCTTCACTATGATTCGCCCCCGCGAACTCCGTGTGCTTCACCTTCCCATTCCCCGCCGCCCTCAAGCGTTCCACCATCCGTTTGACGCCTGCCGTTCTTGTCCCGTCGTCTCCACCCGCCATGCCCCATATCGGCAAGTTCACCAGAAGTGCTGGATCACCCGTTTCATCGGCGGGAAACCCGCAGGGGGCAGCCGCCGCAAATCGATCGGGCGATTCGTTGATCCAGGCCCAGGTTCCCCAACCGCCCATGCTGTGGCCCATCACATAGATGCGGTTTTCGTCGATGTCGTCATGGGTCTTCAACACGTGGTCCAGCATCGAATTGAGCGAAGCAGCGTCCCAGCTGTCTGAGGAATTAGGCTCCAGAAAAATCAGATCCTTTCCCGCGAGCTCCGCCAACCCGAGTCCCTTGACTTCCGCGGATCGGGCGAGCTGTTGCTCCACGGTCAGCTTTTTGCCTCCTGCGCCATGCAGCGAAATCAATAAGGGCATTTTGCCTTTTGGTTTCTTGGCGGGATAGGCGACGAAGGCTATTTCTTTCAGGTTCCCGAGTTTCCTCTGGAGCTTGTCAGGCCACTCGATGAGTTGAACCTCGGTGTTCTCAAATCGATCGTTAATCTCCGAGAGCGTCTCGTTCAGTGCCGTGTCTACCGTCATCCCCGAGCGCTTCTGCCGGAAGAGCCAATCCCAGACATCGTCGGTTTTATCCGGGCGATCCGAGGCGTATTCCGTGAGGTAGCCTTTTTCAGGATCGTCGCCGGTGTAGTTGAAGGAGAGGGTGGCGGCGTGACCGACGCCGGTGACAGTGGTAAGCTTGGTGTTGGCTCCGAGTCTTTGAAGGCGTTCGAAGGGATTTCGTGAGCCGACGTAATTGACGACCTTGTCGTCGTTGCCGTGGAAGATCCAGAGGGGCACGTCCGCAATACGGCCGGCGTCGAGCCAGGGAAAGAAAATTCCGGCCGAGGGGATGGCGGCGGCGAAGCGATTGGGATGTTGATAAACCGCCGTAAAGGTTCCCGCGCCGCCCATGGAATGGCCGAGGCAGTAGACGCGGTCGGCGTCGATCTTGTATTTCACGGTGAGCTCGGTGTCGATGTATTCGAGAACCTTGCCGAGGACACCCTCTTTGAGGCGCGGATCATCGGGGTTCTCGGCGACTTCGGCGGCGAGATCGAGGCTGCGATGGGCGAACTTGCGCATGCCCTCGGGTAAGTCTTCAAGGCTCACCGAGCCCGGCTCGGGCAGGAGCCCGTGCTCGGAGGAGGGGTCGAACCAGGAGGTGGGCGACTGGGGGGCAAGGACAAAGCAGGGATGCTTGCGGCGAAGTGCTTCGTCGGTGAGCCACTCGTTCCAGTTGCGGAGGTTCTTGATGTTGTTTGTGCCGCGTCCGCCGGCGCCGTGGAGGCTGAGGATGAGTGGGTAAGTTTTCTCCGGATCGAAGTCGATGGGCTTCATCAGGCGGTACTTCACGCCTTTGAATTCACCGGGCTCGTAGAGAGCGAGGGTCTCGGGGGAAACGGCGGGCTTCGGGCCACGCTGATTCTGCGCGGGGGCAGAGAGAGGCGTGATCAACAGGGCCAGTGCCGTGAGGGGTAGATGAATTCGCATGACGTTAATATCCAATAGGAAATCCCCCAGCTCCGCCGGGGAGGCTATCAAAGTTTGACTTATACTGCCGTCTTTCTCATGGCAAGACCATGTGGTGTTGCAAGAATTTGGAGTGCGGTGGCTTGACACCGCTCTTGGGGACGGCGGCCTGGCGCCGTCGGGGCTGGGTATTTGAAGAAATGTGTCATGCAGTGAGAAGCGTGGCGTCGAGCCGCCCCGGAGAAAAAGCGGCGTCAAGCCGCCGCACTCCAAGGAGCCGCCTCGATGATGTGTGCTACTTTTTGACTTTGTAAAAATCCTCCACCGCGGAAGCCGTGATCTTCCCGAGCATGAGCTGGCCCTCGGCGTTGATGTGGTTGTCGCCGTTTCCGATGCGGGGCAAGTCGCCGGGGTAGATGGTGGTCGCGTTGGGGATCTCGCGACCGGCCCGGTTCTGCGCCGTGATGACGGTTCCGATGTAGCGACGTTTGCCAAACGCCTTCAACGAACCGTTTTCCTGCAGGTAGGAAAGGAGAACCCCAAGCAAGTCCTCGTCATTCTCGAGAGCTTTGCCCGCCGAATCCTTCGCTTTGGCTACGTCTTGGTCGTTCGTCCCGGCCAGAATCGCTTTGAGCAAGTCCTCGTCACTCAAGTTAGACGGAATGAAGACCGGCAGGTCCGGGGTATCAAGGTCGGAGCGCAGGTCTGCGACGAGTTGTTTGAAGGTATCGAAATACTCGTCGGCGAGAACCTTCTTGGTTCCGTCGGCGGCGCCCTGCTTCCAGACGAAGCCGCAGAACTCCGGATCGGAAATGCGCCTGGCTTCGGTGACGGCGTTCATGAGGTCCAGGTAGAGGGATCCCTTCTTCCCGTCGAAGGTGAGGTCGGCCCGCTCAAAGGACCAGTTCTTCTCGAACCCACGTATCCCCGTCCCGCCGCTTGCCACCTTGATGATGCCGATCGTGTCGTCCGGCCAGAGTTCGGCAAGCTCACGCGCCATCGATACGCCCGGCCCGAACCGCTGGGTCGGAACAAAGTATTCCCACCTCCCGTTGGCCCAGATTCGGATGCGGTCGTGTTTATCGGTGTAAGGCGCCTCCAACTCGGCCGCCCGCGCGGCGCCTGCCATGTTGGATTGTCCCATCAGGACGAAAACACAAAACTTCCCGCTTTTCGGTATCTCCGCTTCGCCGGCCCCCATGCTGTTTGCCTGCTGCAGACCCGTCGTCTTCCATTTTGGCGCGACCTCTCCCGTCGGAGCCGGGGCTTCGCCAACACTTGCCTGTCCTTTGGCTTGGGAGGGGCCATCAGGCAGGGATTTCGCTACCGGAAACATCTTGTCGACTTGTTCAAAAAGCTTGTTTGGCTGGTCCACGGTTTGAGCTGAAGACTGATGAACGAGAAAGACGCAGACCGCCTCCCTGCTCCGGTCAATTCGTAGACACGCCCCCAACGCGCCACTGTGAAAAACGAGATCGCCCAGGCCGGACTTTGAAACGTCGCCCCGGAACCATCCCAATCCGTAGGTCCTCTTAGGTCTGTCAGGTGACTGTAGTCGCCGCATCTCGGTGACAGACTCTTCGGAAAGGATTCGCTTTCCGTTGTAGACGCCATCGTTCAGATGCATCTGCCCGAACACTGCCATATCATCTAAGGTTGTGAACAGCGATCCCCCCGGCAGGATGAAGCGGAAGTCTTCGACCTCCGCCATGGAACGTTGCTTGTCCAGCTTCCCGCCTTGTCTCAGATATCGTGATGGCACCGTCTCTCTTACTTCTTTCGAGGGCAAAAAGGTCGTGCGATTCAGACCAAGGGGACGAAACAGGGCGTCCTGCGCAATCTCCTCGAGCGACTGGCCAAGAGCGACTTCCGCGACACGACCCGCCACACAATATCCGCTGCCGGAGTAAGTGAATTTCGTTCCCGGCTCGTACAAGAGATCGTACTCCGCGATGCCTTTGACCGCTTCGGCCAGGGGGCGCTCGAAATTGCGGATCAGATCCATCTTCTCAGGAGTGATTTGCTTGTTCCCCCAGAAGCCGGCGGTATGCGAGAGCAGGTGACGAAGGGTCATCGGCTGCGCGGGCGACCGGCTGCCTTCCACTCTGATATCCTTGAACTCCGGCAGGTATTGGGTCACCGGATCGTCCAACTTCAACTTGCCCTGTTCGACCAGGACCATGATCACGCTTGCCAGAAAGGGTTTGGAGACCGACGCGATCGGAACCAATTCCTCCGTCGTGAATGGCCGCTTCGATTCGAGATCGGCATAGCCAAACGCCTCTCGAAAAACGACTTTTCCTTTGTGCGCGACCAGAAAGGAGCCCCCCGCAATCCGCTCTTGCTGGACAGCCTGACGCATGATTTCGGAAAGCGAGTCGATCTGGTCGTTTGTCACGCCATGCGATTGGAGATCCGTTGCAGCAGGCATCTTCGGGCTCTTCGGAATCGCCGCCTCAACGCCGCCCTTTTGGCCGCGTTGGCCTTCGGCTGCAGGTTGAGCGGCCTCGACGGATGCGCTAAAAATGATCGCTCCCGCCACTGCGAGAAAGCGGAGTAGTTTCGATGATTCCATTTATATGTTCTTCGTGCTTCTACCTTACAAATCCGTGGATCTACCGGGCCTTGCGCTTGCGCCCCGGCAGGTCATAGGTGACGCCATCGGGCTCGTGGTGGGTGGGAAGTTCTTTGCGCATCGCTTTCTTCACTTCGGCGTATTCCGGATTGTCCGCGAGGTTCTGCCATTCCCAGCGATCCTTCTCGTGATCGTAGAGTTCCTCGGTTCCGTCGGCGTAGGTGATGTAGCGGTAGCGTTCGGATCGAAGACCGTAGTTCTTGTAGCCGAAGACGGTCAGGGAGGTTTTCTCCCACTCGGCTTCGGGATCTTTCATCAAGACGGTGAGATCGTTCCCTTCCAGTTGGTTTTCAGGGGGCTCGCAGCCGGTCAGGGAGGCGAGGGTCGGATAGATGTCGAGCAGGTTCACCGGCTTGGCGCTGGTCGATCCGGGCACGGTCACGCCAGGTGCCACCCAGATGAGGTTGACCCGCGTGGCCCGCTCCCAGAGGGAGTATTTTCCCCAACGC
>JAHEJT010000156.1 GCA_024638765.1 Verrucomicrobiales bacterium | reverse complement strand
TGACCGCCGCCAAGCTGGGCCTGACGTTTACGCCGCAATTCACGAACCCGGTGGCGCTGACGACTCTCGACGCGTATGGGAAAGACTTTTTCGCCAACGAAGGGTTGGGCGGGAGCGGCGGCCTCACCCTCGCCGTCAGTCCTTATGAAATCACGATGCCCCTGGGCGCGATTGTCGCCTTCACGGCCGACGGCTGGGACCTGGCCGGGAACCCTGTGCCGACGTCTCCGGGCTGGTCGGCCAGCGGCGGCGGGACCATCGATGCGGCGGGCGTCTTTACGTCGACCACGCTGGGCGGGCCTTTCACGATCACGGCGACGGACGGCGCTTCCTCGGCCGACGCTTTTGTCACGGTGGCGGATATCGATGCGGTGAGCGTGGTCGCCCTCGACCCCTCCGCTTCCGAAACCGGCCTGGATCCGGGGAGCTTCCGGGTGCTGCGCGCCGGGGACACCACCAGCGCGGTGACCGTCCAGCTTTCGGCCGGCGGGACGGCGACCTCCGGTGCCGATTACGTCGCGCTTCCGGTATCGGTCAATCTTCCGATCGGCGGGACGTTCGTCGACGTGCCGGTGACCGTGCTCGACGATTTCGAAACCGAAGCCACGGAAACGATCACGCTCACGGTGCTGACGGATCCGGCGTACGAAATCTTTGCGCCTTCGGCAACCGTGACCCTGACGGACGACGGCGATGTGAGTCCGCAGATCACGTCGATTACACCGACTGCCGCGGTGGTCCCGTCGGGGACGGGGCTGGTGATCCAGGCTTCGGCGACCGACGACGGCCTGCCCAATCCTCCGGGCGCGGTATCGGCGGCGTGGTCCGTGGTCCAGGCGCCGGCCGGCGGGGGAGTGACCTTCGCGCCACCGCTGGCTTTCAATACCGTGGCGTATTTTTCGGCGCCGGGTTATTACATTGTCCGTCTCACGGCGAGCGACGGCGTGAATGCGGTGACTTCCGACATCGCGGTACACGCGGGCATCGATACGCCGGCCAATCCGTCGTCGACGGATGAAGTGATTTACTACGCGCTCGACGAAGGCAGCGGGACCACCGCCACGGATGCGCGGGGCGGGGATCACGACGGGACCCTCGTCAACGGCGCCGGCTGGACTGCGGCGGGAGGCGGCGTCTCGGGCACGGCGGTGGTGCTGGACGGCGCCAACGACCAGATCAACATCGCGGGCTCGCCGGACATAAACACGGCGGCGCACGACTTGCGGACGATCGCGCTGTGGTTCAAGGCGGACGATCCCCTGAAAGCGCCGAAACAGGTCCTTTTTCAGGAGGGCGGCGGTACCCGGGGGCTGGCGATTTATCTCGAGGCGGGCACGCTTTACGTGGGCGGATGGAACAACGGCGAGAACGGTTGGGGCGCCACGTTCCTGAGCACGGCGCTCACCGACACCGACTGGCATCACGTGACGCTGGTGTTGGATGCGCCGGGCGCGACCAGCCTCCAGGCGGACGCGTTTCGCGGATATCTCGACGGATCGGAATTCGGGAGCGGGGGAGGCGCGACGTTGAACAGCCACACGGGCGACATCGGCATCGGCGCGATGCGCGGCGGCGGGGAATTTCACGACGGCGACGTCACCGGCACGGATCTGCGATTCGACGGGACGGTGGACGAGTTTCATTTGTGGAATCGCGCGCTCTCGATTGACGAGATCGGCGCGCTCTTCGCCTGGGGCAACATCGGGCCGCAGCTCGCAGTGGGCACCGCGCCGGCGGGTCCGGCAGGCGTGGTGATTCCCGACGGCGTCGGCGTGGTCCTTGCGGGGACCGCCACCGATCCTGACCTCGGGACGACCGGGTGGTCGCAGATCGAGGGGCCGCCCTCGGGGACGGCGACGTTTGCAGACGCGGGGATGCCCTCCACGACGGCGACGTTCGATACGACCGGGTTTTACAAGCTGCGGCTCACCGCCGGGGACGGCGATTTGACCACTGCGCTGGACGTAAACGTCCACGTGGGGATCGATGCGCCGGCCAATCCTTCGACGACGAACCAGGTGATCTATTATCCGCTCGATGAAGGGACCGGCGCGATCGCGGGTGACGCCGTGGGCGGCGACAACGACGGGACCATGACCGGCGGCGTGGGATGGACCGCATCGGGCGGCGGTGTGTCCGGTTTCGCGGCGGTGTTCGACGGGGTGGACGACTTTATCGCCATCGCAAACTCCAACGGCATCAACACCGGGAGTCCGCACAACCAGAAGACGATCGCGATGTGGTTCAAGGCGAATGCCACGGGGACGGGCGGGAAGGAAGTGCTGCACGAGCAGGGCGGCACGGTCCGCGGGCTGAACCTTTACATCGACGGAGACATCCTTTACGCGGGCGGCTGGAATGACGACCTCAACGGCTGGGACACGACTTACCTGGGTGTGCCTTTCACGCGCGATGAGTGGCACCACGTGGCGCTGGTGCTCGACGTGCCCGCGGGCGGCGCGCTGCAACCCGACGGGTTGCGGTTATACCTCGACGGCGCCCTGGTCGCGGGCGGGCTGGCGGCGGAAATGTCGGCTCACAGCGGGGATGTCGAAGTCGGCGGCGCGATTTCCAACGTCAAGTTTCACGACGGCAACTCCACGGGCGCTTACTTTGCCGGACTCATCGACGAGTATCATTACTTCAATGGGCGCGTCCTGACGATCGACGAGATCGGCGCGCTGTATGCATTCGGCAACATCGGTGCGTTCGTGTCGGCCGGACCGGATCAGCCGGCGACCCCGGCGTTGAAGGGCGGCCTGGCGGGGGTCGTCACCGACGACGGCAAACCCGTGAGCCCGGTGGCGCATGCCTGGTCGACCGAGGTCGCGCCGGCCGGCGGGAACGTCGCATTCAGTCTTCCGGACGGGCAGGGGATTGAAACCCTGGCGACGGCGACCCTGGCGGGGGCCTACACGCTGCGGCTCTCGGCGGATGACGGGCAGGTGACGACCTTTGACGAGATGGACATCACGTTTACGGGAATTTCGTATTACCTCACCTGGATGGGCGGGTATCCGGGAGTCCCCGGAGGGGCGCAGGCTTATCTCGATGACCCGGACAGCGACGGCCGGACCAATGTGGAAGATTACGGGCAGGGGGGGAATCCCGAGCCGGGGAGCCCTTACGAGGATATCGACCCGCGCAGTTCGGTGACGGAAGATTCCGGGAGCTTTTACATGGAGTTGACCTACTTGCGACGCGTCGACGCGATCGTTCGGGATCTCACTTACACGGTCGAGTTCACAGAAGATCTCGACGCCGGGAGTTGGACTACAACCCCGACGACGGAGGTGGGCGTGACTCCGGTGAATGCCGAATTCGAAGAGGTCACGGTCCGCTTCGACACGCCGATCGGTCCCGGCCAACCGCGGTGTTTCGGGCGTTTGATCATTACGATCGACGAGTGAGATCACCCGGCCGCATAGCGATCACGTGTGGGTGTGATCGCGGGACGCTTCATAGATCTCCTCGAAAATGTCGTCCAGTGACTTGCTGATATCCCAGCCGGGATAGTCCATGTGCATCTTGCTGAGATCGCTGATGTAACAGATGTGATCGCCCTCGCGGTTCTTGTCGACGTATTCGTAATCCATTTTCTTGCCGGTCAGTGCGGCGATCCGGTCGAAAGCTTCGAGAATGGAGCAGCTGTTTCGATTACCGCCGCCGATGTTGTAGACCTCACCGCAGCGCGGGTTCTCCCAGAAAGCGTGGATAAAGCGGGCCACGTCGAGCGAGTGGATATTGTCCCGGACCTGTTTCCCTTTGTATCCAAAAACCTTGTATTGTTTGCCCTCCACGTTGCATTTGATGAGGTAACTGAGGAATCCGTGCAACTCGACGCCGCTGTGATTGGGCCCCGTAAGGCAGCCTCCGCGGAGGCAGCAGGACTTGATATCGAAATAGCGGCCATATTCCTGGACCATGATGTCGCCGGCGACTTTTGAGGCTCCAAACAAACTATGCTTACTCTGGTCGATGGGGAAGGACTCCGGGATACCTTTGGCGAAGGCGGGGTCGTCGTAAGCCCATCGCGTTTCTTCCTCTTTCAAGGCAATAGTGTTGGGACGATCGCCGTAAACCTTGTTGGTGCTCATGTGCGCGAAAACCGCTTCGGAAGCGTGGCGGCGGACGGCTTCCAGAAGATTCACGGTGCCGACGGCGTTGACGTCGAAGTCATCGAAGGGCCGGGAAGCCGCGAGATCGTGACTGGGCTGGGCCGCGGTATGCACCAGCATTTGAGGGCGAATGGAATCCACGCACTCGAGGACCGCTTTGCGGTCGCGGATGTCGAGCTCGTGATGGGTGAAGCTCTCGTGTGCCGCGACAAGGCGGCGCTGGTTCCATCGAGTGTCCCCGGAAGGCCCGAAGAAATCCGCCCGCATGTTGTTATCGACGCCGTGGACTTGCCAGCCGAGATTACAAAAGTAACCAACGACTTCGGAACCGATAAGACCTGAAGAGCCTGTGACGAGAAGAATAGGCATTTTAGGGAGTTTATATCGGGCTTAAACGCGAAAAAAGCAAGGCATGAGCGGGAGTAGACAAGGCCTTTCGCCCGGTTCAAGTGGCGGGCAATCGATATCGGGATCATTCCTTTCGATGGGGGGAGGCACGTGGATACTGCTTATCTTTGCCGGGGCCGGGATCGCCGGGTATCTGGTGACGCTGGTGACTTATCTGGCTTTCCCCGGGTTTCTGGATCATGTCGAACCGGCGCTGGCGTGTGTGGCGGCCCTCTTTTTTGGGGGTGACTTGCAGATTTACCCGCTCGACCCGAACATCGCACCGCACGCCCAGCATTACGGGCCGATGTTTTTCGTGTTACCGGCGACGCTGATTGGACTCACCGGAGACGCCATCCTGGGGTCGAAGCTGGCGAGTGCCTTCGGGGTAGCAGCAGGACTGGCGGTAATGAGCTGGGTGGCTATGCGCGAGACGCGTCGCTGGGACATCGCCGTCTTGCTGACGGGTCTCTTGGCATGGTGGCTGCTCCGCCTGGGGTATGTGACTTACTGGGCGCGCCCGGACGGTCAGATCCTCCTGCCGGCGGCGCTGGCGGTGTGGAGCGTGACGCTACGATCGCATCGGTGGTCGGCGATATTGCTGGGAGTGTGCATGGGGATTACCGCGGGCGTGAAAATCAACGCGTTCCTGGCCCTGTTGCCGCTGGCGGCGATGCTGTGGCATCGTGCCGGTTTTGCGAACCTGGTCATCTCGGGGGTGACAACAGTGTTGATCACGTTTGCGCCGTTTGTGTTGCCCCAGGTATCGCTGCAGGGATATGTGCACTGCCTGAGTTTTGCTGCACAGCACGGAATTTCAGCGGAAATATTGTTGCGATTGACCTGGGTATTGCCGGTATTGCTGTTGCCGCTGGCGGTCGTGTGCGCGGCGTCATATTGGGTGAGGCGCGTGGAACTGCGTCACGAGCTGCGCGGGCACTGGGCGTTTTGGCTGGTGCTCCTTCCGTGTCTCTCCGTCGAAATGGTGTTCGCATCTAAAAGTGGTTCGGGAAGTAGCCAGTTAATCGTGCTGTTGCCCGTGCTTGGGTATGCGCTCTTGCGGTTGGCGATGGTGTTGTTGCATCCGGAGGTGCAGGAAAGAGGCGGAGGGGCGCAGGTCGGGAAAGGGGGTTCAGGAGGTGTCGAAAGGACACAGGCGCACGGCGGATTAAGGACGGTTTTTATTTTGGCACTGATGTTCTATCTGGGTTTCATCGTCGAAGGAGTCCGGCGACATCAGTTTTTCGTCCCATGGGCGCTATTCCGGGACGCAACTGAATGGCGTGCCCGCCGGCTGGTGCGGACCGAGCTGCATGAAGTCCTGGAAAGCTTTCCGCCGCGTGCCGGGCCGGAGTCTTCGGAGTGGCGGGTGGCGATGGGATTCGGCAGCGGATCCTGGTCCGAACTCAAGACCTCGGTCCGCCCGGATCTGATCCGGCTCGGACATCCGTATCTCGTGGAAGCGGTTTTCTTGATGGACGTGCGGGCGGACGTGGAAGAGCTGAATCCGGCACAGGTGCTGGATCCGGCGAAGGTGGATGCATGGCTGATTCCGCGTGGAAATACCCCTTTCCTGGGGCGAAATTATTATCCGGACAGGGAATTGATTTTGCCGAAGAGCTTTGTGCAGAGGTTCATCACAGAATGGCAGCTGGCCGGCCGAAGCGATTCTTTTGATATCTGGATTCCCAAATCGCACGGCGAGGTTCCCGAATAACGCGCGCTGGGCGAGGAATCTGATTTCCAACCGATGGCCTGGCATTCACGATGAGCTCCCAAATACCGGTCCGGGAAGACCGCTGTGCCTGCCGAACGACCCCGGATTTCATTTCCCGTACGCGGCCTTCGAGAAAAATGAATGTCCACTCTGAATTCGACCTCGTAATCATCGGCGGGGGCATCGTCGGGCTGGCGACCGGGTATGAAATTCTGTCTCGCCATGAAGGGTTGAGGATCCTGTTGCTCGAGAAGGAAAAGCGCGTTGCCGAGCATCAGACAGGCCGCAACAGCGGGGTGATCCATTCCGGAATCTATTACCGGCCGGGAAGTTTGAAGGCGGAACTCTGCACACGGGGCAATCGGACCATGAAAGAGTTTTGCAGCGCGCATCAGATTCCTCACGAGACCTGCGGAAAGCTGATTATGGCAACGGCGGAAAGGGAATTGCCGGGTCTGGAGCGCCTCGAGTCGACCGGGCGCGAGAACGGGGTGCCGTTGGAGCGATTGACCCGGGATCAGATACACGATTTCGAGCCGCACGCCGCAGGGATTGCCGCGATCCGGGTGCAGTCTGCGGGAATTGTCGATTTCAGGAAAGTCGCCGAAAAGCTTGCCGCCCTGATTGTCGAGAAGGGTGGAGTGATAGAATTCGGAGCGGAAGTCAAAGCGATCGAATCAAGCCGTACATCGGGCGATGGGGTCCTGGTGAGGACGCGCACCGGTGAATTTCGAGCCAAACTGGTGATCAATTGTGCGGGCCTTTATGCCGATCGCGTGGCGAGGAAAAGCGGGGTGGATCCGAAATGCCGAATCGTTCCCTTCCGTGGCGAGTATTACCAGCTGAAGCCCGAAAAAGCGGAGTTGGTTCGCGGCTTGATTTACCCGGTCCCTAATCCGGACTTTCCGTTTCTCGGCGTCCACTGCACCCGGATGGCCGACGGGACGGTGCACCTGGGCCCCAACGCGGTGCTTGCCTTCCGGCGCGAAGGATACCGGAAACTCGATTTCCGCGCTTCCGAGTTTTTCGATGCCGTTTCATTCCCGGGGCTTTGGAAGTTGATCTTGCGGCATGGCGCCAATGGTATCGGTGAAATCGCGCGTTCCCTGAGCCGGAGACTATTTGTCCGAAGCGTGCAGCGGCTTGTGCCCGAGATTCGGTTGGAGGATGTGATCCCGTGCCAGGCGGGCGTCCGCGCCCAAGCCCTCTCTCCGCAAGGAAAACTGATCGACGATTTCCTGATTATTGAAGAAGCGGGGGCGATTCACGTTTGCAATGCGCCCTCGCCTGCTGCCACGGCGAGCCTTGAGATTGGAAAGGCGATTGCCGATCGCGCTGATAAATATTTCGGAGAATAATATCTAATTTTTTCTCCGGTAAATGCGCACCTGCTCGATTTCCTCGGCAGGCTCGTAATGTGTTCTTACGTAAGCTGCCAATTCCGGGAATGTCTCGTGTCCAAACAGGCTGCGGTCCCTGAAGTTAAAAGCACCGGGGGCGCAGGCGTCGACAAACAATTTGGGCTTATTACGTTCCATATCCTCGAGGAAGAGATCGAAATAATACTTGGGCACGAAATCGGTGTAATTTGCGATGATATTGGGTCGGCCCGGAATGGAAGTGTCGACCCAAGCGTGCTCGAGGACGAAATTGCGCGTCCCTCGCACGAGCCCGCCCTCGGCGCATATCTCGTACATCCATCCCCACAGCGCGACGAGCTCGCCTTCGTCCGCATGGCGGCGGACCGCCGCCACGACCGGCCGGGGCGGGGCTTCGCGAAATTCTTTGAGCCTGCCGAGCGGTCGCTGCCATTTATGGAATCCCCCAAAGAGGGGCCACAGCAGCATGGCGACGATCGTGACCACCATGAGCAGAGTCGAAGCCCGGTGTGCGTCGGATTCGGGTTGATTAAATTTCCCAATGCCGGCCAGAACCAAAGCGGTCTGAAGCCAGAACGCGGTCGGAATCACCAGGAGGAGAAGGTAGTGCTCATAAAGGCGGCCCGGCATAACGACTGCCAGCCAGGCGCCGAGGAGGGACAGGGTGCTGAGGGCCCACATCCAGCGGTCGCTTCCGGCGTGTTTTCGCCTGAAAAATCCGAAGGCGGACACCAGCAAGCCTAACACGGACACCGTCAGCACGTAGGGTCGGAATGTTTCCGCAGTGTGCAGGAACGGCGAAAGCAATCCGATCATTTGGGCGAGGGTGACGCCACCGTGCTCGGCATAATGGGAATTCATTCCCAGGTATGCATGGAGTGCGTGACCAAAACAGCCGGTAGCGAGGGTCATGGCGGTAAAAATGATCGCCATGGTGGCCCCCCCCAGGGTCATGGTTCCGGCGAGTGTCAGCCGGCGAGGCCAGCTTTCGGGCCGAGTCAGGAGAAAAACGTAAGCTACAATCGCCATGAGCCCGGCCGGGGGCACACCCTGAAGCTTGGCGAAAGGCACGCTTCCCAGCATCAAGCCGGCCAGGTAAACGTCGCGGCCGGCCGGCCGGTCCCGGCACAGGATCGCAGAAATGAAGTAACAGGCTGCGGACAGGAGAAAAAGCGGAACGTGTTCGCTGCTGAAATGCACGAAGTCGAGTTCGACGGTAAGCGCGAAGAATGCCACCGGGCCGAGGACGATGAGTCGCGCGAGTTTCGAATGGAGGAGGTTTTTGCCGATCAGATAAAGGAACACGATGGAACCGCCGGCGAGCAGAAGCCCGACGATCCGGACCGAGGTGTAATTGATGTCGGCGCCCAGTAGTTTGGGAAGAAGAAGGATGTATCCATTGAGGGGGCCCGAGGTCCCCAGGGCGATTGATCTCCAGAAGACAGGGTCGTGCTCCAACGTCAGCGCCCCCATCACAAAGGCGGCTTCATCCGGATTGAAATACCGGGGATAAAAGAAAAAGACCCAGCGGAATGCGAAGAGGGTTAGAAAAATAAGAAAGCAGAAGGCGATTTCCTCGCCGATCCTGCCGCGACGGCCGCACCGGGTCCATGGGAGCTTGACGGGCAGCAGTGGGAGAAACGCAAGAAATGCCAGGCAAGCAGCCACGAAGAGCGCGCTGAGCCAATATCCGCCGGGGGACCGGTCGATCCAGTAAAGAAGACTCATTATTCCTTATGAATAAACGCGATTATTTCGTGAAAACTCGGCCGAAGATAAGTGTCGCCATCGATTACTTGCGTGCCGCCACACTGGCTATGGGTTAACTTCAGCCGCCACCAGCACTTTCAGGCCGGCCGCGCTCTTATGGAGGCGCGCGGCCACATTGGCGGCCGCGACCGGTGCCAGGGGCACAGCGACCACGCTGTCCGCCGGTATCTCGGGGGGCGAATAGATCGGACGATCCAGCAGGCGATGTCCGATACGATTCGGGTCTTCGTCCACAAAAAAGTCGACCCCGTTTCCTGCCGTTTTCAGTTCCTCGTGCAGCCAATTCGCTCCGATCGAGGTCCCAAAGATCCCGAAGTGTGGCGCATCGCCGGGGCGTTTCAGTGATTCGCGGCAGTTCTCGAGCCATTTGACGCGCGTCTTCGCCTCGTGCAGTGAATCCTCGACGCCGCCAACAAGCTTGTTGTCTTCCGTTTTCGCCCGGGAGAGGAGGCAACTGATTTCCTTCTGCACCCAATCAGTCGCGAGCACCTCGATCTTGAGTCCGCTTGCTCCGGCGATAGCTGTCAATGAACTCGGGGTAAAATGGCTGGCATGGTCTGCAATGATGAGATCGAACGGATTATCCAGGAAATAGGGCACCTCCACGAAGATGTTGCCGTCCGGCATGATCAGGTCGCGCAGGCTGGTCAGGAATTCGATCGGCGACTCGATATGCTCAAGCACGTGAATCAGGCTGAGCAGCTCGAACTTTTCTTTGATTCCATCGATCCCGCCTGCAAAGAATTGCCGGACGCCTTGAATGGCTTCGACATCCTGTTGATACTTGTCTGATATCTCCGAGCCGCACAGTTCCCAACTCGAATGCTCAGAGGCGAACGCACGGATAAAGGCGCCGTTTCCGCAGCCGACATCCAGCATTCGCCCATTTTCCGGCAGATCGAGGTATTCGCTGAGACCTTGGACCAGGCGCGCCGAACGTGTCGATGATGCCCCGCTTTGTGAATTAAAAACTGCCTGCTCGATCCCTCCGGATTGGAAATAGATGTCATAGTTCCGGTAAATCTCGTCGATCTCTTCGCGCCAGGCGGGACCGACCATTGCCTGGACCAGGCCGCAGCGGCTGCAGACGGCCAGGCGTCCGCCCGGGCTCCGCCCGTGGCAGTCGGACGACACCCTCGCCAAGCTCCTGAATTCAGGGATCTCGTTAATCTCCGCAGCGCTGCAGCTGTGGCAGCCGATGGCGTCATTCATGTCCGGTTTTCTCCATGCCTGAGTTTCCGCCGGCCTCGGCGGCCAGCGCTTTGATATGTTTCCTGACCCGGCTCAGCGGCGTCGGCAGGATGCCGAGTTCTTTTTCACTGCGCGCCATGTCCAGCGAAGTCCACGGAGGCCACGCGAACCGCGGTTCCGGTTCCAGTGCGAGATCCCGGGCTGAAATCGGATCGAGTAGTTCTGCGCGGGCTCCGATAGCCTCGGCGACCCACGCCGCCAGCAGATGGTAACTGATGTCGGCCTCCCCCGAAAGATGGAGAATTCCGGTAACTTCCTTTCGGATCACCCCTGCGGATGCGGCGCAGAGAAGATTCCGGTCAAAAGGGCAGATGAGGCGATCGTGGAAGGGCTGCACCGGCTCGCCCGCGCGCAGCTCATCCATCCACTGCCGCATCAGAGAATCCAATGACTCGAGGAATTTCGTGATTCGCAAAACCGTCACCATCCCCGCCAGTTTCAGCAGGCGCTCTTCCGTTTCGGCCTTCTGCCGGGCATACTCGCCCTGGGGCCGGATTTCGGTCTCCGGCCCGCTCAGGGGATGCTTTCCTTCGAAGACGAGGCTGGTCGAAAAGAATATCACGTGAGTGCCTTGCGTCGCATATTTTTGTGCCAAGTCCAGTGTCGCCTCCACGTTGATAGCTCTCGTTTCGCCGGGGTTCGATTCGCACTCTTTCAGTGACGTGTTGCCGAAACAGAAAAATGCCGCGGCCGGCGAATCCGGCAGCTTATTCCAGGTGTGCGCATCGTGCGCGTCGAAGAATGAGCGGGCGGGTTCCTTACGACGGCGGGTCGTCGCCGAAAGCTCAAAATGTTCGTCCCTCGAAAGGCCTTCGGCCAACGCCTTACCGATCGCACTGTCGCCGCCGAGGACGAGGATCTGTTTCCGCGTTTCCAAGCCTTAAGCTCGCTTCCCCGCGCACACGGCGAACAGATAATTCGCCATCTTGTAAAAACCGGTGTGCACTACTTCATCGTTCATCGAGAAAAGAAACACGTTATGAAAGTAACGCTCGAGGAAATCTTTGAAATCCTGACCGCTCTTGCAGTTGACATGTCCCTCGCGACTCGGCTTGGAGGCGTAAGCCTGCGATTCAAGGGACGGAATTCCCGAAATGTAGACTCCGTGTTCCGTCAGGCCCGCGCAGATATTCTGCATGAACTGGTCTTCCTGGTCCGGCGGAATGTGCTCGAATACGTCGACGCAGTAAGCGGCGTCAAAGGGGCCGTCCAAGGGTGTTGTCAGCATGTCGTGCACCTGGAATTCGATGGGAAAACCGGGGTCCGAACCTTCTTCCGCGTCCTTGATGAAGATAGGATCGAAATCCACCGCGGTCAGTGTTCCCACGGTTTCCTTGACGATTCGACTTGCGAATGCGTCGGCACAGCCAATCTCGATAACCCGTTCCCTGCCAGCCAGCATCTTGGAGACGAACTTATAGCGCGAAAGGACGAACGCCATTCGCTTCGGGTCCTGCTTCCAGACCTGGTTGGACATAAGGCCGAAGCGCGCGAAACCCTTTTTCTCCGCCAGT
>JAHEJT010000155.1 GCA_024638765.1 Verrucomicrobiales bacterium | reverse complement strand
ACTCGTCAACAGCCAGGTATCCTAGGAGCGCAGAAGCCTCCTGCAGGCTCACCCCGATCCCCTCCTCGTCGGCATCCGGTTTGGACACCAGTGCGAACTCACCGGATTCGCCCCAGGAAATCAGGCCAAGCAGCTTTCCCCGCCGCTCGGTTTCGCAAACTTCGGTGCCAGGAAACAGCCGTTCTCATCATAGAACCGAAACACACCCGACTCCACGTCGATACCCTCGTATCTCCGCCGGGCTTCTTCCAAATCTTCAATCACTTCCAAGGTCCCGTCCTCGACGAATACAAAAATCATTGCCCGGTCTCCCCGCTCGATCCACCGAGCCCACCACCGACGGTTCCTAATGCGAAACACTCCTGCTGTCACGCCTGTCCCGGGACAGGTAATGCGCCGCCCCGGGGAAATTCCCAATCCCGAACCCCGAACATGCTGAGCGAAGCGAAGTCCCGACTGCGTCGGGAAACCCTGAACACCGAAACCTGCCCCCACTCCCAAATCGACCCCTCGACCCTCGACCCTCGACCCTCGCAACTCCTCACGCCTTTCCACCTCCCTGTCCATCCCCAGCTGCCCCCGAACACCGAACACCGAACACTGAATCTAATCGACTCCCCCACCCCTCCCCGGTTACCAATCACACCACATGTGGGACTCCTTCCTCGCGAACCGGGAAATCATCTTCATCTTCGCCCTCCTCGTCGGCGTGATGCTCGCTTTCTTTCGCGAATGGGCGGCCCCGGATGTCGTCGCCCTGACCGCCCTGGGCGCGGTCCTCTTGTCCGGGATTCTCGAGATCAGGGATGTCCTCGGGGTCTTTTCCAATCCCGCCCCCATCACCATCGCCTCCATGTTCGTGCTCAGTGCCGGCCTGGAAGAAACCGGGTGCATCGATATCATGGGAAATTTCTTCCGCCGCATCGCGGGAAAAACGGAACTGCAAGTGCTCCTCGTCCTCATGTTCCTCGCCGCCATCCTCTCCGCTTTTGTCAATAACACTCCGGTGGTCGTCGTTTTCCTGCCCATCGTCCTCTCGGTGGCGCGTTCCACCGAATTAAAAGCCTCGCGTCTCCTCATCCCGCTCTCCTTTGCTTCCATCCTCGGCGGCACCTGCACCCTGACCGGGACATCGACCAATCTCATCATCGACGGCATCGCACAGGATTACGACCAGCCCGCCTTCACCATGTTCGAATTGACCAAGCTGGGCCTCGTTTACTCCCTCATCGGCTTTGTCTACGTGCTCACCTTCGGCCGCAAACTCCTGCCCCATCGCGAACTCCACGAACATGATCTCGAGGAACCCGAGCATCGCGATTTTCTCACTCAATTCATCGTGGAAGAAGATTCCCCGCTGATTGGAAAAACGTTGCCGGAGAGTCTCCTCGCGGAAATTCCGGAAGCCAACGTCCTCGAAGTCCGGCGCCGCGGCATCCCCCTGGAAACCGGACTCGATGAACTGAAGATCGAGGAAAAGGACCGACTTCTCATCACCCTCCACAGCGCCAGCCTCAGCGACCTCAAGGAATCGGGCGGGATCCGCTTTCCCTCCCAGAAACATCTCAACCTCAAGGAACTGGAAACCCGACCGCTGATAATCATGGAAGGCATCGTGAGCGCGCGCTCGAGCATGATCGGCAAAACCCTGAGACAGCTCCGCTTCCGCCAGCGTTACGGAGTCCACATACTTGCGATCCACCGGCAGGGAGAAGATCTGCGCAAGGACTTCGGAGACGTAAAACTCTCCTTCGGAGATACCCTCCTCATCGAGGGTCCGGTCCGCGGCATCAACCGCCTTCTCGGCGAAACGGATTTCATCACCCTGACGGAGGCCAAGGAACCCGCCCTCAAGCGCGGCAAGGCCTGGCTCGGCGCCGGCATCACCCTGGCCTTTATCCTCGGCGCCGCTTTGCACATCCTCCCTATCGTCGCACTCGCCCTCCTGGCGGCGCTCGCCATGATCCTGACCCGCTGCATCGAATCGAAGCAGGCTTACGCCGCGGTCCACTGGGATCTCATTTTTCTGATCTTCGGCATGCTGGCCCTCGGCAAGGCCATGGAAAAATCAGGCGCCGCCGAAGCGCTCGTCAGCGGAATTACGGGCGTCTTCGGAAATTCTTCTCCTTACATCCTCCTCGCCGTCATTTACCTGCTTTGCTCCGTGCTCACGGAACTCATCTCGAACAATGCCGTCGCCGCCCTCCTGGCTCCCATCGTCATTGGCCTCGCCGATTCGCTGGGCGTCGATCCCCGCCCTTTTATCGTCGCCATGATGTTCGGATGCAGTGCCAGTTTCGCCACCCCGATCGGATACCAGACCAACACCTACGTTTACGGGGCCGGCGGATACAAATTTACCGATTTCCCGAAGATCGGTGTCCCGCTCAATCTCATCCTCTGGATCGTCGCAGCCGTTCTCATTCCGGTTTTCTGGCCGTTTAAGTAGGACAGGCATCCCGCCTGTCTCGTCCCCAGGCGACAGGCGGGATGCCTGTCCTGCTTATTTGAAATATCCCGTGCAAGGTTTCCCTCTAATAGGCGACGAACCTTGCGTCACCACCGTAAAATGGACACTCTACCAACCACCGAAATGAGCGATTCCGCCTCCAGCCCGCAGGAAAACACCGCAACCGAAAGCGCGGGCTCCCCAGGCAAAACCGGCAAACGCATTCTCTTTGTGCTGGCACTCTCCGCGGTGGTCGCCGCTTTCATCGTCCTGCCGGTCGGCGAATGGGTCGAAGCAGGACGCGATTACATCTCCGGTCTCGGATTCTGGGCTCCCGTCGTCTTTGTCCTCTTTTACATCCTCCTCACCGTCCTCTTCGTGTCCGGCGCCATCCTCACGCTGGCCGCGGGCGCCATCTTCGGGCTCACCAAGGGCGTCATTCTCACTTCGATCGCCTCCACACTCGGCGCCACTTTAGCGTTTCTCATCGGCCGATACCTGGCGCGCGACTGGGTCGCCAAAAAAATCGAGGGCAATAAGACCTTCGATGCCATTGATCGCGCCGTCGCCGGGGAAGGCTGGAAAATCGTGGGACTGACCCGGCTCTCGCCCGTCTTCCCCTTTGTCCTCCTCAATTACGCCTTCGGTGTCACCAAGGTAAAATTCGGACATTACCTCCTGGCCTCCTGGATCGGCATGTTACCGGGCACCGTCATGTATGTTTACCTTGGATACACCGCCCAGGTCGCCGCAGATGCGCAGGATGCCAGCCTCGCACAAACCCTTCTCAAGGTCGTCGGTTTGCTCGCCACCATCGTCGTCACTGTAATCATCACCAAATCCGCCCGCAAAGCCCTCAAAGAAAAAACGCATCTCGAAGGAGAGGGGTAAAAGGTGCGAAGGTGAAAAGTTTCCGGCAACACGCGATTCATCCGTCCCACCTTTTACCTTTTACTTTCCCACTTCTTACTTCTACTCCGTTTCACCCATGAGCACCGCCACCAACAACAAAACCCGCTCCGAGGTCACCGTCCCTCCCATGGACGAGTTTAATACGGATCTCGTCTCCCAGGTGCATCCGCCCGAATGGAAAAATCCCACCCCCGAAGGAAGATACAATCTCGTCGTCATTGGCGCCGGGACCGCCGGACTCGTCACCGCCGCCGGCGCCGCCGGACTCGGCGCCAAGGTGGCGATCATCGAGAAAAACCTTCTCGGGGGCGATTGTCTCAACGTCGGTTGCGTCCCTTCGAAGTGCCTCATCGCCGCCGCGCGCACTGCCGCCGATATTCGGCGCGCAGGAGATTACGGGATCGAAGTCCCCGACGGTGTCCGTGTCGATTTTCCTAAAGTCATGGAGCGGATGCGCCGGCTCCGGGCGCACATCAGTCATCACGACTCCGCCCAACGCTTCACAGGACTTGGGGTCGACGTCTATCTCGGCGCGGCGCGCTTCCTGGACGGATCCAGCTTGGAAGTCGACGGTGCTAAACTTTCCTTCAAGAAAGCGGTCATCGCCACCGGCGCCCGCGCTTCCGCTCCCCCCATTCCAGGCATCGATGATATCCCTTACCTTACCAATGAAAACCTCTTCAATCTGACGGAATTGCCGAAACGGCTGGGCATTATCGGGGCGGGACCCATCGGATGCGAGATGGCGCAAGCCTTCGCGCGCTTCGGATCCGAGGTCCATCTCGTGGAAGCCATGCACGGCATCCTCCCGAATGAAGACCCGGAGGCCTCCGAGATCGTGCGCGAAGCAATCGCCGAGGACGGCGTCAAGCTGCTCTGCTGCGGCAAGGAATTAAGACTCTCGAAAGCCAAGGGCGGCGGCGTCCGCCTCCGCGTCGATTCTCACGGAAACAGTTACGACGAAACCGTCGATCAATTGCTCGTATCCGTGGGACGCGCGCCAAACGTCGAGGGTCTCGATCTGGAAAAAGCCGGGGTCGAGTTCAAAAAATTCGGCGTCAAAGTCAATGACCAGTTGCAGACCTCGAACCCGCGCATTTTTGCAGCGGGCGATATCTGCATGAAATACAAGTTCACCCATGCCGCCGATTTCGCGGCGCGCACCGTTTTACAGAACGCGCTCTTCATGGGACGCAAGCGCCTCAGCGCCCTCACCATTCCCTGGTGCACTTATACCGACCCCGAGATCGCCCATGTCGGACTCTACGAAAAGGATGCAGAGGAACAGGGCATCGAGATTGATACCTATACCAAGCCCATGGCCGAACTCGACCGCGCCATCGCCGAAGGACGCACCGAGGGATTTGTCCGCATCCATACGCGCAAGGGTGGCGGCGAAATCCTGGGCGCCACCGCGGTGGCCTCACACGCCGGCGAAATGATCAGCGAGATCACCACCGCAATGCAGGCGGGCATGGGCCTGGGTGCGCTCGCCAACGTCATCCATCCTTACCCCACCGAAGCCGAAGCCATTCGCCACACGGGTGATCTCTACAATCGCACCCGCCTTACTCCCACTGTGAAAAACATTTTCGCCAAGTGGCTCGAGTGGACGCGGTGAGGGGGTATCAGTTATCAGTTATCAGTTATCGGTTATCGGTTATCAGGATGTAGCGGATCTTGCCAAAAGTTCCGTCCCGCGGTCATGATCGGGAAGCATCCGCTTCCCGTTCCTCAATGAAGACCACCCTCACGCTTACACTCGCCTTTCTTCTCGTCGCCACCGCGCCGGCCGCCGATCCCGTCCAATCGGCCCATCGGATCGAGAAGCAGATTTCTCTCTCCCTCGATTACCTTCTCTACCTCCCGCCGGCTTACACGAAAGACATCACCAGGAAATGGCCCCTGCTCCTCTTCCTGCACGGGGCCGGGGAACGGGGGACGGATCTGGAGCGCGTCAAGATCCATGGACCACCCAAACTCGTGGAGACCGGAAAAGACTTCCCCTTCATCATCGTTTCTCCCCAGTGCCCGGAAGACCAATGGTGGGACCTCACCGCGCTGACGCATCTCCTCGATGAAATCCAATCCGAACACCGCGTCGATCCCGACCGGATTTACCTCACCGGTCTCAGCATGGGCGGGTTCGGCACCTGGAACCTGGCCAGCCTTCTTCCGGAAAAATTTGCGGCCATCGCCCCCGTCTGCGGCGGCGGATTTCCCATTCGCACGAAAAATCTGCGCCATCTGCCCGTCTGGGCGTTCCACGGGGCGCGAGACAAAGCGGTGCCGCTTTCGGAATCCGTCCGCATGGTGGACGCCCTGCGGAAACGCGGCAACCGGAAGGTGGTATTCAGCGTTTACGCCGACGCCGGCCACGATTCCTGGACCGCAACTTACGACAACCCGCGCTTCTACGAGTGGCTGCTCTCGCACACCCGCCGGCCTCCAAGCAAATCGAAAAACTAGCGGCGGCGAGGGCTACCGCCTGCGTTTACCCTTCAGGAGCTTCAATTGGCCATCCAACTGGTGGATCTCTTTTTCGATCGCCGCTATTTCCTTGGTGATACGGTTGCGGGTAAAGCGCACCCCGGAGGAGGTCCGCTCCCGGTACTTCGTCGACCGGAGCCCTTTTAAATAGCTGATCCGGGCCTCGGTCTTTCTGATCTGGTCTTCTAACTGCTGTTTCTCAAGCTCCGCCTGTTGTTTCGCGAATTCAAGATTCCGGTCTCGCTGGGTGAGCTTTCGCGCTTGCGCGACCTCGGTCATGGCCTGCGATTGTATTCTCTTACCAGCTTCGTATTCAGAATCTGCCAATTCGTATTCTTCCGCGTCGTAGAGAAATTTCGCCTGGAGTTCCTCTGGAAGATCCGGCAGCCGCAGTGAGATGACACCTGAGGGGTGACTGAATGTCGCATCCAAGTCGCTGATTTTCTTCACCGTCAGATTTCTGTAAACTCTGCCGTTGGGAGCCGTGAGCTCGGGAATCCCGGATCCCACCAGTTCGAGCCGCGCTGCCCGCACCTTTGCCCTTTTTTCTCTCGCCAGTCGCCCGGCCTCCTGGCGCGCCGCTTCTTGTTTCTCCGACTCCAGCCTGGCGAGTTCGGCCTGGGCGGCTTCCATTCGCGCGCGCTCTTCGCGCGCCGCTGCGGCCTGCTCCTCCGCCCGCCGCTTCTCCTCCAGCATCTTCTCCGCCTCGAGACGCGCGGCTTCCTTGAGCGCGCCCATGGTCTCGCGCGATTTCTCGCCCAAATCTCCGCAGCCCGCTATCCCGATCGACAGCACGGGTATCAAGACCCAAGCCCCCTTCATGGTGCTGACGCTAACACGCTGAAACTCGTCCGGCCAACTTTTATCTCCTGCGCCCGCCACGCGTCCGGATGGGAACCGGGCGGCCCGAGAAATGAACCTCTGCGGGTAGAGGGAATCGAACCCTCATCTCAAGCTTGGGAAGCTCACGTTCTACCACTAAACTATACCCGCTTTTTGGAAGACCAGAGTCCGGGACCCTATCCAATACCCTCGCCCTCCGCAAGCAGGAATCGATGCATAGCTTTGACTGCGGACTTCCCTCGTCCTTCGTCTCCAGACCCCTCGGCGGCCCCGCGGGACGCGTCGCCCTACCTTCGCCTCTAGAGAATTCGAACCCATCTACTGACTCCGGGCCCACTTCCCGCTCACTCCGGCGGTCCCACCTCGACGTCTCCGCCACTCATCTTGATGATCTCCAGCAATTCGTCACCCGGTTTCTGATCCAGACTGCGCACGAAAAGCTTCACCGGCCGCTTTCCCACACGCCGAGTTCCCAGCAGGGATTTCAGTTGCAGCAACGCGTCCTCTGTCTCGCCGTCCTGCAGATCGCAGAACCAGTAAATGGCGTCCACCTTCTGCTTCTCAATCAAGTCTTGAAACTCTCGCATCACTGCCGCGGGATCATAATAGAAAAGCTGCGGAGGCGGTTTCGTGGGATTCGTCACATCCAGAAAACAACCGGTGACCTCGCGGATGACCGAACCCTTGAATCCGCGCCGGATCTCGCGCCGCAAGTCGGAGAGAAAGGGACTCATGCTGGGCGAATCATCCAGGATCACCCCGAGGCGCCTCGCTCGAATGAACATCTTTCCGATCTTCGATTGCTGCGGACCGAAATCCTGTAAACTCAAAGTTTCCCAACTCGCGCCCACTCCTTCTGCGAAACCGCTCAGCGGCAGGTTCTCATCCCCCAGGGTCACATCGACCGGATTTAAGAATACCGGAGAAACCGCGCTGGAAGTCACGTGGTTGATGGCAAGAGACGGCACCGGCCTCAACATTTTGCGTGCCGACCGCGTCCGTTCTTTGCGCTCAAGCTCCTTTGGCTCCTCGAGCTTTTCCGGTGCGCGCACCACGAAGGACGCAGGACGATGGCCCCGGCCGGGCAACACGATGGAGAGGAGCACCAGGATGAGAACGAGGTGCGCCGCCGCAGAGACTGCCCACGCCGTCATTCTTGGAGAATTGGCGAGCTTCGTCCAGAAGCGCAGCTTTTCCAGCCTTTGGCGCCGAAGCACTCTCGCTCGCGACCTTCTCACGGGTTACTAATCTCGCATTTCCCCCCCTCCGGCGCAAGCGCACGGGACGACCAAGCTGAATGCCGAGATGATTCTTTCCTCCTCACGTCGTCGGCTCCGTGGGACACGTCTCCCTTTTGTCATCCCGAACGAAGTCGAGGGATCCCTCTCTGTATCGATTACGCTCTTTCTTCCAGGAAACGGTCGGAGGCACGACCAGGTCTCGCCCATTTTCCATAAGAGAGGGCTTTTTGTCCCCATGAGAGATCCCTCGACTCCGCTCGGAATGACACAGAAAGAGAAGGCGCGTCATGAAGCGCGAGGAAAAGACGCGGATCCGCATCCCGATTAACGTTTAACGATTAACGCCCGCGAAGCGGGCTCCCGTCTTCTATTCTGCCCCCACTCCCGCGAGCGCCCGGAACAAGTGCCGGTTCAATCGCATGCCCGCTTCGAAATTCTCCAAAGGAAAATTCTCGTTGGGCGCGTGCGCCATGCAATCCGGCAACCCCAATCCCAGGAGCAAGGTATCGACTCCCAGCGTGTCTTTGAAACTCTGCACAATGGGAATGCTGCCGCCCTCCCGGATCATTACCGGTTCCGCCGAAAAGGTTTCTCTCAAGGCCTGCTGCGCCGCTTTCCCATAGGCCGAGAACGGATCTGTAAGGTATGCCTTCCCGTGATGCCCCGGTGCGATCACCATCCGCACCCCTTCCGGACAATACTTCTTCAGATGCCGGCTCACCAGCTCGAGAATCGATTCGGGATCCTGATCCGGCACCAGCCGAAAGGACAACTTCAACATCGCCTCCCGCGGGATCACCGTCTTCGATCCTTCCCCCTGATAGCCTCCTCCGATTCCGTTGAGCTCGGCGGTGGGACGCGCCCATCGCCTTTCGTAAGAGTTACACCCTTCTTCCCCAAACAACGCCGGCACCCCCGTTTCTTTCAAGGTCGCCGCATCACCATCCGGAAGGCCGGCCCACTGCTCGCGCTCCCACCCGGCGAGATCTTGCACCGCGTCATAAAATCCGTCGACCGCCACGCGCCCCCCGGCATCGTGCAGGCCGGCTGCGAGTTCCGCGACCACGGTCGCCGGATTCGCCACGGCCCCTCCGTATATCCCGGAATGAAGATCCACCTTGGGGCCGCTGACCGAAACTTCGAGACATGCGATCCCCCGCAGGCCGTAAGTGAAGGTCGGAATGCCCCGCCCCACCATCCCGGTATCCGAAACCGCCACCACATCACAGGCCAGCTCCGAGGCGTGGGCCGCCAGAAAGGGATCGAGATTCGGGCTCCCGATTTCTTCTTCGCCTTCAAAAAGCAAAATCGCGTTGACGGGCAGCTCCCCTTCTTCTGCCAGGGTCTTTTCAATTCCCAACAGATGCGCCAGCAGCTGCCCCTTGTTGTCCGTCGCGCCGCGGGCGTAAACCACCCCGTCGATTACCGAGGGCTCAAAAGGCGGCGTCTTCCATAACTCAAGGGGATCCACCGGCTGCACATCGTAATGCCCGTATAGCATCACCGTGGGACGGCCTTTCTTATGCGGGTTCCTCGCCACCACGATCGGATGACCCCTGGTGGCATGCTTTTCCACCTCCAGTCCCATCGCCTGGAGTCTATTCACCAACCAGTCGGCGCAGGCATCCACATCTTTCTCGAACTCCCCGTCCGTGGAAACACTGGGAAACGAGAGGAACTCCAGAAAAGTCTCCAGGTCTTTCGGGTCGAGCTCTTCGGTCTTCATGGCCGGTGCAGTCGAGGACGAAAACCTAGAAATAACGCGGATGCTTTCCCTGGCTCCGCTGAAAATTCTGAAAGGCGAGAAAACCGAGTAAAATCGGGAAGATCAGAAATCCGGTCTGAAAAGCCCAGGCCGCTCCCACGATGGCGGTGACCATTCCGACCAGTCCCACTACCCGGTGATTGTGCCCTCCGACGACGGCCTCAAAAATTCTTCCTCCATCCAGCGGCAGCACCGGGAACAAATTGAGGAGCGACCACCAGAAATTGATCGCGATCATGGAACCGACGAACACCCGCACCAGAAAGTTGGCCTGAATCGCGGTGGGCGCAATGAAATGCTTCGTCAGCAGCCAGATCGCAAATCCTACCGCCGGTCCCGCCGCCGCGATCAAGATCATCTGCGGGCGCGTGTATTTCCCCGGGGCACTTGCGAAGCCCCCCATCCCGTAAAGCATGATCGAAGGCCGCCCTCCGAACTTCCGGAAAAGCAAGGCATGCCCCATCTCGTGCGCCAGGACGGAGATGAAGACCGCCGGCACCCAGGCCAAGAGCCTCTGTCCTTCCCCGGGACCCATGCCCCCCGCCTGGAATCCCGTGCCCAGGAGCAGCGCAATCACCCAGAACATCCAATGAATGGAGACCGGGATTCGGAACAAGGTGAAGCGGAGCACTGGGAGAGAGTTGTCGGTTATTGGTTATTAGTTATCCGTTAACGATAGCAGAGAAACAATTCGATCACACGGGCCAAATCGCGGGCCGGCCCAATCAACCAGCCTGATAACCATTATCTGATAACTGATAACGAACGAGTTTATTTGACGGCTCGCCGTCAAATAAACTCGTTAATCAAGTTCTCCAGCATCTCCTGCCGGCCGCTGGGGATCGAGGGCTCGCCCTGCGAGAGCACGTGCGCTTCCAACTGCTCGAATCCGACCTCCCGGCCCTGGATCTTCGCGCCGATCCCCGAATCGTAACTGCTGTAGCGATCGGCGACGAACTGATCCAGCCGGCCGTCCTCGCGGATGGCGTGGGCAACTTTCAAACCCCGGGCAAAAGCATCCATCCCGCCGATGTGCGCGTGAAAAAGATCCACCGGCTCAAAACTCTCACGCCGTGGTTTAGCATCGAAATTGAGACCTCCCGTCGTGAACCCGCCCATCTTGAGGAGACAGAGCATGATCTGGGTCGTCAGGTAGATGTTGGTGGGAAACTGATCCGTATCCCACCCGATCAATTCGTCCCCGGTATTGGCGTCGATGGACCCGAGTGCGCCCGCCGCCATTGCCACTTCCAGTTCGTGCATCATGCTGTGACCTGCCAGCGTCGCATGATTGGTCTCGATATTCAGCTTCAAATGATCCAGCAAATCGTGTTCACGCAGAAAATTGAGACAGGCGGCCGAATCCGAATCATACTGGTGCGTGGAAGGCTCGCGGGGCTTCGGCTCGATGTAAAACTGCCCGGTGAAACCGATTTTCCTGGCGTGGTCTACGGCCATATGCAGAAACGCCGCCAGATGTTCCAGCTCCTGCTTCAAGTTGGTGTTCCAGAGCGTCGAGTACCCTTCCCGGCCGCCCCAGAAGGTATACCCTTCTCCGCCGAGCCGGTGCGTCACTTCCAAGGCCTTCTTCACCTGCGCGCCGGCATAGGCAAACACTTCCGCGTAAGGCGAAGTCGCAGCGCCCTGATTATACCGGGGATGCGCGAACAGGCAGGCCGTGCCCCATAACAGTTTGATTCCCGTTTCCTTCTGTTTCGACTCCAGGGCGTCGGCCACGCGGTCGAGACTTTCGTTGCTCTCCTTTAAAGTCGCCCCCTCGGGGGCCACGTCACGGTCATGAAAACAGTAGAAATCGATTCCCGTCTTCTGCATGAACTCGAAGGCCACATCGACGCGCTTGACGGCGTTCTCCACCGAGTCCGTCCCGTCATCCCACGGCTTTTGGGAAGTGCCCGGCCCAAAGGGATCGGCCAGCGGGTTGCGCATGGTATGCCAATACGCCATGCCAAACCGGAAGTGATCTTTCATCGGCTTGCCGCCGATGACTTCTTCCTTGTCGTAGTGCTTGAACGCCAGGGGGTTTCTCGAATCGGGCCCTTCGAAGGGAATGACGGGGATATCAGGGAAAGCTTCGCTGCTCATAGACCCTCCTTTTCGCCTCTCCCCGCTTTACCCGTCAAGCCGAAACACTCCTTCCGAAAACTGAGCGCTTAATCCTTTGGCCATCCGTTCCCGACCGGCCGGGCCCTGGGCAAGCCTCCGCTTCGGTGCGCTGCGCTCAGCATCTCTCCGCCCTCATCCTTCATCCCTCATCCTTCATCCTTCATCCTTCATCCTTCATCCTTCATCCTTCATCCTTCATCCCTCATCCTTCATCCTTCATCCTTCATCCTTCATCCTTCATCCTTCATCCTTCATCCTTCATCCCTCATCCTTCATCCCTCAGCCTTCATCCTTCATCCCTCATCCTTCATCCTTCATCCTTCATCCT
>JAHEJT010000154.1 GCA_024638765.1 Verrucomicrobiales bacterium | reverse complement strand
CGCCGGCCTTTGGAAAGACAAATACCCCAGCACCGCCTACACCGAGTATTTCGCCGAGGGCGTCCAATCCTGGTTCGACAACAACCGCGAGCCCGACCACGACCACAACCACGTCAACACGCGAAAAGAACTCAAAGAATACGATCCCCCCCTCGCCGCCATCCTCGAAGAAATCTTCGGCGATACGGAACTCGTCTACGTCAAACCTCCCGACCGCGAAAACCAGGCTCACCTCGAAGGATACGATTACAGCAAATCCCCCGCCTTTCGCTGGCCCAAGCGCCTCAAACTCCTCGACGACGCCATCCGGCGAAACGCGGAGAATTAAACCGCGAAATACGCGAAACACGCTAAATTTTTTCCGGAACAAGTCGCGCTCCCAAATTCGAGAATGACACGTGAAATCTCATTTCTCAGATATCCCCCAGACAGCTTCGCCGTGAAAAAAAGGAGAAAAAATCTTTCGCTTCTTTCGCGTATTTCGCGGTTCCTCCTCCTCTCTGCGCTCTTCGCAGCCTTTGCGGTCGATCTCTCCGCGGCGAAGCCGCATCAGCCTGTGCCGGCTCGGCACCCCAACGTCCTCTTCATCGCTATCGACGACCTCCGCCCCGAGCTCGCCTGTTACGGCGTCGACGCCATCCACTCCCCGAACATCGACGCGCTCGCCGCCTCCGGCGTCCAGTTCGACCGCGCCTACTGCCAGCTCGCAGTCTGCAATCCCTCCCGCGTCAGCGTCCTCACCGGCCTCCGCCCCGACTCCTCGAAGGTCTGGACCCTCGATGTCCGCTTTCGTGACACCGTCCCCGGCGTCGTCACCCTGCCGCAGCACTTCAAAGCCAACGGCTACACCGCCATCTCCTTCGGCAAGATCTTTCACAACCCCTGGCCGGACAACCGGTCCTGGAGCGAACCGCACTCCTGGCCAAAGAAATCCAAACTCTGGTCCGACGATGCCAAGAAGCGCCATGCCGACTATCGCGAACAAATGCGCGCTGACGGCAAAAGTGAAAAAGCTATCGAAAGAATGCGCGCGCCCGCCACCGGGATCGTCGACGTCCCCGACCACGAACACATCGACGGCGCCATCGCGCAGCAGGCTATTCGGGCCTTAAGGCGCTTCGCCGGAAAGGGCGCCGAAGGCGCATCAGCCCGCCTGCCCGCCGAAGCCTCGGCGAAGGAGGGTCCGGCTACGCACCCCTTCTTCCTCGCAGCGGGCTTCATCCGACCCCACCTCCCCTTCGTCGTCCCCCGCAAATACTGGGACCTCTACCAACGCGAAGCCATCCCCCTCGCCGCCAACACCGATTTCCCGAAAAACTATCCCTCCAATGTGCCCGCGATGAACACCATGTATGAGCTCCGCGATTACATGGATTACGCCGGCACCCCGGCCGCGGGCGAGGGCCTCCTCACGATTGCGCAGCAACGCGAACTCAAACACGGTTACTACGCCAGTGTCTCTCTCATCGACGCCCAGGTCGGTCTCCTCTTGGGCGAACTCGACAAACTCGGCCTCGCCGACAACACCATCGTCGTCCTCTGGAGCGACCACGGCTGGAAACTCGGAGAGCACGGCAGTTGGTGCAAGCAGACAAACTACGAGATCGACGCCCGCGTCCCGCTGATCATCCGCGCTCCCGGCGGCAAGGCCAACGGCCGCACCACTGAAGCGTTGGTCGAGCTCCTCGACCTCTACCCCACCCTCTGCGACCTCGCCGGCATCGAACCCCCCGATCACATCGAAGGCCGCAGCCTCGTGCCCCTGCTTGAGAATCCTGACCGGGACTGGCCGCACGCCGCTTTCAGCCAATTTTACCGCCGCCTCGATGGTGAGCACTTCATGGGCTACGCCATGCGCACCGATCGTTATCGCTACGTCGACTGGAAAAACCGCGCGACCAACAAGACCGTAGCCCAGGAACTCTACGACCACCGCAGCGACTCGGGTGAGAACACCAACCTCGCGACGTCCCCAGCCAGAGAGAAACTCCTCGCCAAGCTCAGGAAACAACTCTGGTCGACCCTCCCCCAGCCGCCTCCCCTTCCCAAGCCCGCGCCCGCCGCGAAGAAGCGCCCCGCCCTCCACCTCACCAACCACCTCACCGAGCCCCTCACCGTCACCTGGCTCCGCCCCGAAGGCGGCACCAAACCCAGCGGCAACATCGCCCCCGGCGCCACTCACCACATCAACACCACCCTCGGCCACCGCTTCGTCATCGAGGGCACGAAAACCGATTACGAACGCACCATCACCGTCACTCGCCAAAAGGAATCTGTCATCCTTCATCCTTCATCCTTCATCCCTCCGGCCGCGAAGCGGCCGAACGTCCTTTTTCTCATGGCCGACGACTGGTCCTGGCCGCACGCCTCCGCCCTCGGCGACCCCGTCGTCAAAACCCCGACCTTTGACCGCGTCGCCCGCGAAGGCGTCCTCTTTGAAAACGCGTTCGTCTCGGCGCCGTCCTGCACCCCCTCCCGCCACGCCGTCTCCTCCGGCCAATACCACTGGCGCCCCGGCGTCGGCGCCGACCTCGGCAGCTCCATGGCAAAAGGCGTCCCCGTCTACCCCGACCTCCTGGCCGCGACCGGCTACTCGACAGGATTCACACGCAAGGGCACCGGCCCGAGCAAGCACACCTACCGCAAGAGCGACCCCTTCGGCCCCCGCTTCGACAACTTCGAGGCTTTCTACGATCAACGCGACCCGAAGAAACCCTTCTGCTTCTGGTACGGGGCCGGCGAGCCCCACCGCCCCTATCGCCTTGGCGAGGGCCGCGAGCAGGGTATCGACCTCGCCTCCATCCGCATCCCACCCGGCCTCCCCGACAACGAGACCGTCCGCTCGGACCTCGCCGACTACTACTCGAGAGTCCAGCTCTTCGACCGCTTCGCCGCCGGAATCCTCGGCCGTCTTGAGAAGGACGGCGAGCTCGACAACACCATCGTCGTCATGACCGGCGACAACGGCATGCCCTTCCCCCGCGCCAAGAGCACCCTCTACGACACGGGCACCCGCGTCCCGCTCGCCATCCGCTGGGGCGCGCGTGTCAAAGGCGGTCGCAGCATTTCCGATTTCGTCAGCCTCACCGATCTCGCCCCCACCTTCCTCGAAGCCGCCGGCGTGCCCTTGCCGCAAACGATGACCGGCCGCTCGCTCCTCACCCACCTCACCGGCGACGAGGCCGGATGGATCGACCCCTCCCGCGACCACGTCCTCACCGGCTTGGAGCGCCACGTCTACCCCTGGCCCGCCCGCGCCATCCGTACTAAAGACTTCCTCTTCATCCGCAATTTCGAACGCGCCGCCTGGCCCACCGGCGAAGTCAAAGGCCAACAACCCCACTTCGATTTCGTCAAAACCCCCTGGCCCACCGTCCCCGGCGCCTTCTCCTTCAACGTCGACCCATCCCCGTCAAAACAGTGGATGCTTGAACATCGCGATTCAAAGGAAGCAATTCGCCTCCACGCGCTCGCGTTTGGGCGCCGGCCCGCGGAAGAACTCTACGATCTACAGAAGGACCCCGGACAGCTCGACAATGTTGCCACCAACCCCGCCTACGCAGAAACCAAAGAAAAACTCCGCCGGCGCCTCATGCGCGGACTACGCGCCACCCGCGACCCTCGGGCCGATCCCCCCAGCCACACCAAGCACGATATCAGGGGCTGGACTCTCCACATCAACCGGACTTTGCAGCAGGAAAAGCCCGACGTCGTCTCTCGCGCGCTCGAAATTCTCAACCTGCAGCTCGACCGCGTCATTGAAGCGGTGCCGCCGAGGGCCCTCGCACGCATCCGGAAAGTCCCCCTCTGGGTTAATCCACCCTACCCCGACACCCGTCCCACCGCCGAATACCACCCCCAAATTGAATGGCTCCGCGAGCACGGTCGCGACCCGGCCATGGCCAAAGCCATGGAATTCTCCAACGCCTCCATCCTCCCCTTCGAAAACCGTCGCATGCCCTACGTTGTCCTCCATGAACTCTCGCACGCCTACCACGACCAGGTCTTAAGCTTCGACCACCCCAAGATTATCGCCGCTTACAAGCGCGCCAAAGCGAGCGGCACTTACTCAGAAGTGAAGCGTCCCGGCTACGAAGACCAGGAGGCTTACGCCATGACCAACCACAAAGAATACTTCGCCGAAACCACCGAGGCCTTTTTCGGCAAGAACGACTTCTACCCCTTCACCCGCGAAGACCTCAAAAAACACGATCCAAAAATGCACGACCTCCTCAAAAAACTCTGGAACAATCCCGCCACGCCGAGAAAGAAAAACCGCTAATTCACACGAATGAACACGAATGAACACGAATAAAACAAGAAACTCGGACTCCTAAAAAAAATCGTGTCTATTTATCCCGCTTCGCGGGCTCTGCAATTTCGTTTCACCCTTAACTGTTCTTCGCTACGCTCCGATCAGGCAGTGTGGTTCTTCTGAATCTCTCTCCACTTTTCACCTTCCCACCTTTTACATTTCCGCTATGAAAATCACCCGCATCAGCGCCCACCAGGTCGACCTCCCCCTCTACGAAGGCAGTTACAAGTGGTCCGGAGGAAAATCCGTCGATGTCTTCGACAGCACCATTGTCAAAGTCGAAACCGACGACGGCATCGCCGGCCACGGCGAAGTCTGTCCCCTCGGACCGTTTTACCTTCCGGCTTACGCCGCGGGCGCGCGCGCGGGAATCGCGGAACTCGGACCGCATCTCCTCGGTGAAAATCCCATCGAACTGGACAAACTGAACCGGCGCATGGATGCCGCGCTCAAGGAACACGCCTACGTCAAATCGGCGATCGATATGGCCTGCTGGGACATTCTCGGCCAAGTCGCAGGTCTCCCCGTCTGCGAACTCCTCGGCGGCCGCTACGGCGACGATTTCGTCCTTTACCGCGCCATCTCCCAGGAAGCACCCGAGGCCATGGCAGGCCGCGTCGCGGAATACCGGGCCGAGGGATACCGCCGCTTTCAACTGAAGGTCGGCGGCGATCCCGACGTGGACATCGAGCGAATCCGCGCCGTCGCGGATAAATTGAAGCCCGGGGACAAGCTTATCGCCGATGCCAATACCGGCTGGCTCAAGCACGAAGCCATGCGCGTCGTCCGCGCCGTGCGCGATGTCGATGTCTATATCGAGCAACCCTGCCTGAGTTATGAAGAATGCCTCAGCATCCGGCGTCACACCGACCATCCCTTCGTCCTCGATGAAGACATCGATGGCATGACTCCTCTCCTGCAAGGTCACGCCGATCTGGCGATGGACGTGGTCAACATCAAGATCAGCAAGTTCGGCGGACTTACCAAGGCCAGGCAGGCCCGCGATCTCTGCGTCTCGCTCGGCATCGCCATGACCATCGAGGACAGTTGGGGCGGCGATATCGTGACTGCGGCCATCGCGCATCTCGCGCACAGCACGCCCACGGAATTCCTTTTCACTGCGACCGATTTCAACAGTTACGTGACCCAGCCGATCGCGGAGGGCGCCCCACAAAGAGAAAACGGCCGCCTCGCCGCTTCCAAGAAACCGGGACTGGGGATCGAACCTCTCCAGGAGGTGCTGGGCGATCCCGTCGTCACTGTCGAATGATCCTGGCACGAACAGCAATCGCATCGGATACACCGTCAAAAGACGAGCGGCGGTGAAAGATATCGCACCCGGGAGCCGTTTTTCTCTCATGAGTGCCAATCCCCGCAAAAAACCCTCGCGCCGCGATTTCTTGAAAACATCGGCGGCAGCTTCAGCCGCCGGTGCGGTCGCCGCTTCATTTCCCTCCATCTCGCTCGGGCGGGCTGCCAAGAATCGAAAACTCAAACTCGGATTCATCGGTTGCGGCGGACGAGGCACCGGCGCAGCTTCCCAGGCCTTGAGCGCCGACCAACACGTCGAGCTCACCGCCATGGGCGATGTCTTCCCGGACCAGATTGAAAAGGCGCTGGCAGTCCTCGAGAAAAAACACTCGGGACAACTCGACGTCCCCAAAAAGCGCCAGTTCATCGGACTGGACGCTTACCAGGAAGTGCTCGATAGCGGGGTCGACGTCGTCATTCTCACTTCGCCCCCGGGATTCCGCCCGATGATGTTCGAGGCCGCCGTCGAAAAGGGGGTCCACATTTTCTGCGAGAAACCCATGGGCACCGATGTCCCCGGCGTGAAACGCGTCGCCGCAGCCGCCCGCAAGGCGAAAGAAAAAGGCCTCACCGTAATGTCCGGCTTCTGCTGGCGATACAGCGAGTCGCGCCGCGGCGCTTACCAACAGATCTTCGACGGCGCCATCGGCGACGTCCGCAGCGTCTACGCCACTTACTTGAATCCCACTGTGCATGCTATGCCCGACGACCCGGTGAAACCCGAGCAATTGCGCGATATCGAATGGCAGATTCAAAATTGGCACAATTTCGTCTGGATCGGCGGGGACAGCCTCGTCGAGCAGGCGATTCACAGCGTCGATAAAATCGGCTGGGTCCTCGGCGATACCGATCCAGTTAGTTGCGTCGGCATGGGCGGCCGCCAGCAACCTATGCCTGGCACGCAGATTTTCGATCACTTCGCCATCACCTACGAATACCCCAACGGAATCCGCGCCTTCATGCACTCGCGTCAGCAGAGCAACGTCTACAACGAAAACTCGGATTACATTACCGGATGCGACGGAGTGTGCACCATCGGCAAGGGCACCGATCCCTTCATCACCGATAATGCCGGCCAGCCATCCTGGAGATTCAAATCCGACCCGGACTCCGGGATGTCTCCCAACATGTACCAGCAGGAACACGACGAACTCTTTGCCTCCATCCGCAACGACACCGCGCACAACGACGGCGAGTGGATGACGCACAGTTGTCTCCTCGGCATCATGGGACGGATGGCGGCCTACACCGGGCAAAAGATCACCTGGGACCAGGTCATCAATGACGAAACCTCCCTCTACCCGGAAGGCTTGGAGTGGGATTCACGAATTGATGTCGGTCCCATGCCCACACCCGGTTCCACTGAACTGGTCCCCGCCACCATCAAGGCCTGATAATGTGGCGCAGGCGTCCCGCCTGCGTTTGGTAGATGCGCGGGTGGGTCGCCCGCGCCACACTTACTCCTCAGCCCGCACCGGCCCCGGCCGGTTGATCTTCGTCGCCCCGCGTTCCGCGCCCGGCATAGTCCCGCGCTTGTGGCCGGGATACTTGTTGCCATGCACATCCTGCCGGTCGTTGGTGGGCTCCTCCGGCACTGTGTCTCCGGTTTCCTCCGTCCAGCGATCCAGTATTCCCCGCAGCTTCTCCAGCACGTCGCGTTGTTCGGGATTCTCCGCCAGGTTGGCGAACTGATGGGGGTCGCGCGTTACCCGGTAAAGCTCCTCCGCAGGACGCGGTTTTAGAAAAATATCCCGCTGCTCGGGCCGCAGAGTTCCGGCTGCTTCGGCCTTCCAAAGTTCCTCACCCGCCGGGAAAGTAGCATCTGCCTCCATGCAAAGGTTCTGGCGCTCCGGCCAGGCGTTGCGGATATAGACCCAATCCCCATGCCGCACCATGCGCTCGTGCGCCTGGAACACGTGCCAGTTGTGCTCCGCAAAAACATAGTCCCGCACCACGGCCTTCGGGTCTTCCAGGATCGGCGCCAGGCTCACACCCTGGACGCGCGGATCTTTGTCCAGACCCGCCAACTCCAGGATCGTCGGCGCGATATCGATGGAGCTGACGAACGATGATACCACGGCTGGGCTGATCACTCCCGGATGCGCCATTATCAACGGCGTCTTGACGCCGGAATCGTAGACGCGTGTCTTGCAACGTGGGAAGGGTCGCCCGTTGTCCGCGATGTATATAAAACAGGTGTCGCCCGCGATTCCCTGGCGATCCAGTTCCGCGCGCAGCTTGCCGACGAAGGTATCGGTGCGGCTGACCTCGTGATAGTACTGCGCCAGATCCTCCCGAGTCGCTGGGTTGTCGACCAGGAAAGGAGGCACTTCGATCTCGTCCGGATCGTAGACCGGCGCGTCGTCGGAAATGTCCCATTTGCGGTGCGCATCGCTGGACGCAAACCAGAAGAAAAAAGGTTTGTCTTTCGGCCGCTCGCGCAGGATATCGACCCAGTCCCCCTCTTTCCCGGGACCCTTACCCTTGGAGATGAGGTCGAAGCCCGGATCGACAGCCGGCCCCATGTGATGTTTGCCGGAAAGCGCGGTGTAGTATCCGGCCTCGCGCAACGCTTCCGGGAAAGTAAATTGTCCTTCGGGAAGATCCGTGTGCAGTTCGGCGGCCCCCGTGTTATGGGGATAACGACCCGTAATGATGCTGCATCGGCTCGGCGAACAACTGCTGATGGTGAGATAAGCGTTTGTGAAACGCAGGCCCTCCTCCGCCATTCGGTCTAGGTGAGGCGTCTTGGGGATGGTATTCCCGCCGCGTGCGTCGCGTTCCCGCGTGCGAGCCACGTTGACATGTCCCTGACGCGGCTCACGTGGCGCTCCAGACGCGGTCACGCGATAACACCCCAGGTCATCCCACGAGACGTCGTCGACGATCAGGAAAATAAAATTCGGCCGTTCCGCGGCGGCGTGAAACCCGGTCGCATAGAAAGCCAACAAGAGACACCAAACCTGCGCGCGCATCTGCGCAGTCTGAACGCCGCACTCCATTCCCACAAGCGCAAGATCCCGCATTTCGATCCACGAGCGCCACCTCCCACATCCCACCTCCCACCTCCCACAAGCGCCGGCTCCCACAGCTCCAACCCAAATCCCAACCCCCGTCAAATCCCGACCCCCGCCAAATCCGCGCGCTCACGGAACCCCGCCAAATCCGCGCACCCCCGCATCCACGCCCCTCCCGAGCCCCCGCATCCACGAAGACGAAAGAAGACAAGCCAACGAACAGGCGTAACATAATCTGGGACATATGTCCCAGATTATGTTACGCCGATGCGAGGACTGAGCGGTGCTCTCGGCACGGCGTCAAACGCTGGTTCGATCTCATCGATATACGGGAGGCGGGCGCGTGGATGCAGGAGCGCGGATACGGGGCCCGGCTGCGGGCGTGTGGATGGAAGAGCGTGGTCACGGGGCCTGGATGCGGGCGCGCAGATGCGGAGCGCGGATACGGGGCCCGGCTGCGGGCGTGTGGATGCCGAAGCGTGGATACGAGCGCGCGGATGGGGGGTCCGGATGCGGGGGCACGGTAGAGAGCGTAACATTTTTTAGGGCATATGTCCCTTTTTTTGTGACGCTTTCCAGACCGGGATGGGACACTTGATCCGAAGGGGCGAAAGAATTCAATTCGCCTTCCGTTCTAATCTTATGCGTTGTTTTATATTCATCTCGTCTCTTCTCGCTTTCCTGCTTGGCCAGGGATGGCCGGTATCGGCCGCTTCCCATCCGAACGTCCTCATCATCACCGTTGATGACATGAGCTGCGACTCTATCGGCGTCTTTGGCTGCGAACTTGAAGAGACTTCCCCGCATGTCGACCGGCTGGCTGCCCGAAGCCTGCGCTTCGAGCACGCTCATACCGTGGTCGGCAATTGCAAGCCCTCTCGGAATGTCATGTGGTCCGGACGCTATCCCCACAACAACGGTGTGGAAGGATTCTATTCCAACAACGATCCCGATTACCCGGTGCTCTGCGACCTCATGAAAGCCCACGGGTATTTCACCGGGATCCGTGGCAAAGCGAGCCATTCCACCCCTTACTATCCCTATGCGTGGGACATCGATCTGGACACCTTGCCTGACGGCACCAAGGCCCACATCAAGGATATCGAATCTTACCACACTTCCACTGCGCACGGCATCACATCCGCGAAAGAAGCCGGCAAACCGTTCTGCCTGCTCATTAACATCTCCGATCCGCATAAGCCGTTTTACGGAGTCAAGGGCAAGGACGAAAATTTCGACGACCCCCATAAACCCACGCGGGTGTTCAGCGCGGAGGAAGTGCCGGTCCCCCGCTTCCTTCCCGACGATCCCGCAATCCGAGAGGAACTCGCCAAGTATTATTCCTCGGTCCGCCGCGCGGACGACTGCGTTGGGGCCGCCCTGCGCGCCCTCAAGGAGTCCGGCCAGGAAGAGGACACCTTTATTCTCTTCCTCTCCGATCACGGAATGCCCCTGCCCTTTGCAAAGACACAAGTCTATCATCACAGCACTCGGACGCCGCTCATCGTCCACTGGCCGGGCGTCACCGAAGCCGGCGCCGTCGACAAGCGCCACATGGTTTCGGCGGTGGATTTTGTTCCCACCCTGCTGGATGTGGTTGAGGCCCCGCACCCCGAGGGACTGGACGGGCGATCCTTTGCCGCCCTCTTGAAAGGTGAAACCCAGAAGAATCGCAACATGATCTTCAAGGTCTACAACGAGAACGCCGGCGGCCAGCGCACTCCCATGCGCAGCGTGGAGACCCGGGAATACGTCTACATTTTCAATCCCTGGTCCGACGGCGAGCGCATCATGACGGGTGCTACCATGGGGACCGCCAGTTACCGGCGCATGCAGGCGCTTGCGAAAACAGACGAATACATCGCGGGCCGGGTCCGGCTATTCAACCACCGCATCCTGGAAGAACTCTACGATACCCGCGAGGACCGCGATGGGCTCCACAATCTTGCCGACGACCCGGACCACGCGGAAGAAATCGCCCGCCTCCGTAAGGCGCTGGAGAAATGGATGGTGCGGACCGGGGACCCCGCCCTGGAGGCCATGCGCGGGCGCGGGCGCAGAGCCACGTTGGATGCTTACATGACGCGCCTGGAGGCAGAGGCTGCCGCCCGGAAGAAAGACCGCCGGAAGAAGAATCCCAAGAAGAAGACGGACAAAAAGGCCGGCAATAAAAAGCCGCAAGCCGCCGCTTCTCCAGGAGCTTCCTAACTTTCGTCTTCTTGGGAGGCGAAATACTCCTTCCAAGGGGTTGGATCGTAATAGAGCTGAATCTCGGAAATCTTACCGTCCTCGAGTCGAAACCATTCGGAGAAACGGAATTTACCGAGTTCAGTGACCACCGTCTGGAGATCGGCGCGGACAGCGACTTCGTCACCCGAAGAAGATACGACCGCCTGGAGCAGCTCAATCTCCGGTTTCATCTTACCCAGGGTCGCCTCCATCTCCTTGAGGAAGTCTTGCGCCGAATTATATTCGTCCGTGACACCGCGGAAGTGAAGTTCTTCGGCAAACAAGGTCGGGTCAAGCGCCCCTTGATTTATCCCTTCGTAGTATTTCCGGACAATCTCCGGCATCTGTTGACTCATGAATAGATTCCTCGCCGGTAATTCATTGAAAATAACTCCAGCGCCAATCGCGCTCTATCTCATTGGGAAGCGGCCCGCTTCAGTTTCATAATGATGTGCTCCCCTCCCTCGCCACCTTCGAAAAGCGTCCACTTCTGCTCCACGGTGCCATCGTCGAGAAACGAGAGCACTAACGCTCCCATGTGCGGCTGACTGCTGCCGTGGAGCGCGCAGGATTCGGAAAGGTCAAAAGTGAAGATGTTTCCCTCGGCTTCGGCCAAATTGAGCAGTGGGCGATTGTGCAGCATGCAATAGTGCGTCATGGAAAGCTTTCCATCGTCACCGTCGTGATAGACAGACACCATCTCCTTGGGTGTCCCGGCAAAATGCGTTTCCACGAGGGCACTCCCTCCGGACGTCACCTTGTATTCCACATCCACTTCGGCCGGCTGGCCGTGCATTCCCTTTGTGGCAATCCATTTTCCGGCAAGCTTCTTCATCCGCTGAAATTCCAGGGATCCCTGGTAGGGTTTCATTTCCTGGTTCGCTGCATTCTTATCCTCGCCGGCCAGGATGCCGTAGACGGACCCCAAAGAAAAAGCCGCCAATAGTCCGGCGGCCAGAATGGTTCTCATCAATTGCATGATCCTTTCCTCATTTGAATGCATTTCCCTTCTAACATTTCGGACCGGCCATTCAAAGCGGTTTCCCGCTCAAAATCCATCGATGCCTCCCGTGATGCGCAAAGGGCTGGCCTGTCGAGCGCGATTTGTGCAACATCTGAGACGCTATGACCATTGAAGATTCTCAGGAAACCGAGTCTCAATCCGGGCCGGTCCCCGAGCCCGAAGCTGGAAATGATTTTCCCGAAATCAGCCCCGAAGAAGCGCGCGTCCTGGGCTGCCTCCTTGAAAAGGAAATGACCACCCCGGAAAACTATCCGCTCTCACTCAACGCCTTGAATACCGCCTGCAACCAAAA
>JAHEJT010000153.1 GCA_024638765.1 Verrucomicrobiales bacterium | reverse complement strand
CGAGAAAGACAACATCGAGATTGCGATCGTCGCCTCTCCCGATCACTGGCACGCGCTCAATACCATCGCGGCGCTCGAAGCGAGTGCCCACGTGTTCGTGGAAAAACCCACCGGCCACACCATTCAGGAAAGCCGTGCCATGGTGAATGCCGCCCGCGCCGCCGACCGCGTCGTCCAGGTGGGTTTGCACCGCCGCATCGGACCGCACCACGTGTCGGGCATGCAATTTCTCAAGGACGGCAAGGCCGGAGACATCGGCATGGTCCGAATGTTCGCGCACGGCAAGGGAGGCGCGGAAGCGCCTTCGCCCAACGCCGATCCGCCCTCCACTCTCGATTGGGATCTATACTGCGGTCCCGCGCCGCTGCGGCCTTTCAATCGCAAGATTCATCCCGGAGGCTTCCGCAATTTCCTCGATTTCGCCAACGGCACCCTCGGAGACTGGGGCGTCCACTGGCTCGACCAATTGCTCTGGTGGTCGGAAGAAAAATTTCCGCGCACTGTCTACTCTACCGGCGGCCGCCCCATCAAAGGAGTCCCCGTGCTCAACGCGAAAGAACAGACCAGCGACGCCCCCGATTCCCAGGTGGCGGTCTACGAGTTCGAATCGTTCACCGCGGTGTGGGAGCACCGCCGCTTCGCTTCCAACGAGACCGAAAAGTCACGGATCGGCTGTTATTTTTACGGGACCAAGGGAATCTTCCACATGGGCTGGCGGGACGGCTGGACTTTTTACCCGGCGAATCCAAAAGAGCCGACCGTCCACCAGGATCCGCAATTCGGTGACGAGAGAGACGGGCACAATGTGCCCCTGCTGTGGGCCGACTTTCTGGATGCGATCGAGAACCCCGGCCGGCGGCCCGTGGCTGACGTGGAACGGGGTCATCTCTCGACGAACCTCAGTCTCCTGGGAATGCTTTCGCTGAAGCTGGGACGCAGCATCGCGTGGGACGGGGAAAAGGAGACCATCCCCGGCGATCTGGAAGCCAACGCCCTCCTGCGCCGTGATTACCGGGAACCGTGGGTGTATCCGGCGTAAGATGGAACTCCAGTTCCGTCCCCCTCTTCGTGCGCAGAGACGGGTCTGGAGACCCATCCTACTCTTTCCCCACTTTGCCTCACAACTCCACCGTCACCGCACTCGACGCTCGCACCGCCTTGGCGCGCGCTTCCTCCAGCGTTTTGCCGCGCGCCACCGCGACGCCCATGCGGCGCTTGCCTTTGACTTCGGGCTTGCCGAACAAGCGCAACTGCGTGTCGGGCTCGTTCAAAGCCTCACCCAGATTTCCGAACGCCACCTCCCGGGAAGTTCCCTCCACCAGGATCACACTCGATGCCGAGGGACCGTGCTGATGGATGTTGGGAATCGGGAGACCGAGAATGGCGCGCGCATGCAATGCGAACTGCGAGAGATCCTGCGAAATCATCGTCACCATCCCGGTGTCATGCGGGCGGGGCGAAACCTCGCTGAAATAGACCTCGTCGCCCTTGATAAAGAGTTCCACCCCGAATATCCCGAACCCGCCGAGATTCTCAGTGATCGCCCGGGCGTATTCACGCGCGTTCCCGAGAGCGATCTCGCTCATCGGCTGCGGCTGCCAGCTTTCCCGGTAATCCCCGTCGACCTGGACATGACCGATGGGATCGCAAAAAGAGGTTCCCCCGGCATGACGCACCGTGAGCTGAGTGATCTCGTAATCGAAATCGATAAACCCTTCCACGATGACTTTGCCTTTGCCGGCGCGCCCGCCGTCTTGGGCGTAATGCCAGGCGGCATCGACATCGGCGGCGCGCTTGACGACACTCTGCCCTTTGCCAGACGAACTCATGATCGGTTTGATCACGCAGGGAATCCCGACTTCCTCGATCGCGGAGCGGTATTCCTGCTCCGTTTCAGCAAACCGATAGGGCGAGGTCTTCAGTCCCAGTTCTTCCGCGGCCAGGCGACGAATTCCCTCGCGATTCATCGTCAACTGGGTGGCGCGCGCGGTGGGAATGATGCGGGTGAGCCCTTCGGTTTCCAGAAGCGCAAGCGTGTCGGTGGCGATGGCTTCCACCTCCGGAACCACCAGGTCTGGTTTCTCCGATTCAATGACCTGACGCAGGGCTTCCCCATCCAGCATGGAGATGACATGGGCACGGTCGGCGACCTGCATCGCCGGCGCGTGGGCATACGCGTCCACCGCGATCACCTCAGCACCGTAACGCTGGAGTTCAATGACGACTTCTTTCCCCAGCTCTCCCGAGCCGCAAAGAAGCACCTTGGTTGCTTTGGATGTAAAAGGGGTTCCGAGGGCACACCCCGATTGATCGGCAGGCCCGGAGACCGCCGCCGGCTGCGGTTCGACATTGGATATCATTGGTTGTCTGAATCAGGTTTTGCTTCGCAAATATTTAAGACGGAAAATTCCCTCGGATACAGCAAATTCGGAGTCGCCCGGGGCCCGGCATCGCCCGGTATTCAGGTAAAATTCCGCATCTATCGGAGTCCCCCGCGGTTTAACCATCTGTCACTTGATTCGGCCCATCCCATCCTCGATACTCCCTGAAGCGTCTTTTTCTCTCCTGCATGACCCCGAAAATCCAGAAACTCGCCCCTCGGATCCTGGCTGCAGGAGTCCTGCCTTTGCTCGCCCTCGGCCCCGCCTACGGCGTCGATTTCAAAAAAGACGTCATGCCGATTTTCGAAAGCAGCTGTTTCAAGTGCCATGGCGACGGCAAGTCCAAGGCCGGCGTCAGCCTCGATGAAGAAAAAGTCGCCCGCGAAATTGGCGATGTCATCATCCCCGGTGACTTGGAGAAGAGCGATCTTTACCAGGCCCTTATCGCGGAAGACAAGGACGACCGCATGCCGCCTCCGGGCAAGGGACGGACCATGTCCGAAAAAGAAATCACCATCATTAAAGAGTGGATCCTGGCGGGCGCAACGATCGATGGCGCCGCCGGCGATCCGCCTATCGCAAAGGAGGCGCAGGGAGAGGGCATGGGCCCGGCCCCGATCAGCGGTGACTGGACCAACACCGAGGGCCGGACCATCACCGCGACGTTGCTCCGTGTCGAGGGGGAGACAGCCGTCCTCCGGATGGCGGGCGACAAGATTTACAATTACCCCATCGCCAATCTCTCTCCCGAGAGCCAGGCGAAGGTCAAAGAGTTCGCTGCCAAGGCGTCGCAATAAGGCAGTGTGACACAGGCGCCTGTCCCGCCGAAGCCATCAGGCGAAGGAGGATCCTGCCTGTGATCCAACCCTCGCCACAGGCTGGAAGCCTGTGCTACTTTGCCCGCCGTGCCCACCTTCCTCGACATCCCCGCTGTCTGGCGCGGGGACGAACTCCTCTCCCGCGAAGACTGGTCTCACACCCTGACTCCCGAGCATCACTCCGAGATCGATGCCGCCCTCGACGGCGCCCGCGATCTCTCTCCCGAGGAACTCGCACCAGACAACTTCCTCCTTCCCGGTCTCGCGCCGAAACTCAAACAAGTCCAAGAAAATCTCGAGACCGGTTCCGGTGCCTGCATGATCCGGGGACTCGACCTCGCTCGCTGGACCGAAGAAGACGCGAAAATAGTATTCCTCGGAATTACCAGCCACATCGGCACCACGATTTCGCAATCCGCCGCCGGCGACACAGTATTCTCCGTCCGCGATGCGGGCTTCAAGGACGACGACCCGCGCGCCCGTGGACCCAACACCAGCAAGAAACTCAGTTTTCACACCGACCGCTGCGACGTGATTGCGTTTCTCTGTCTGAACCAGGCCAAGTCAGGAGGCGAAAACGAGGTCGTCAGTTCGGCGATGCTTTACAACGAGATCGCATACCGCCGCCCGGACCTGCTCGACGTGCTGATGCAGCCCTATCTTTACAAGCGTCACACCGTGGACACGGGCAACGCCCTTAAGTACTGCCGGCAACCGATCTTTTCGTTTTGCGAAGGTCATTTCGCCTGTGCGTTCCTGCGGGTCCTCATTGAACGCGCCCACGCCGATCCGGAGGCCCAGCGGATGACCGCGGTGCAAAAGGAAGCACTCGATTTTCTCGAGGAAGTGGCCGCCGAACCCGGGATGCAAGTCCGCTTTTCCCAGGAACCGGGCGACCTGCTGCTTCTCAACAACTGGGTCACCCTGCACCGGCGCACCGCGTTTGAAGATTACATGGAGCCCAAGCGACGCCGTCACATCCTGCGCATCTGGTTGTCGGTGCCCAACAACCGCCCCCTCGACCCGTTATTCAAAGACAATTACGGTGCCGTGGAAGCGGGGGCGATTCGTGGGGGTATGAAACAAAGTGGGGCAGGTTTCTAACCTGCTCTCGATTATACAGTGGCAGGTTGAAAACCTGCCCCATTTTAACTCAGGAAGAATGCGATAGCGATGGCAACGACTGCCGGCCACTGCAAAGGCGACCGTTGCCACAAGCGCGCTGCCACCGAGCATCTTCTTTCTGAAAACCACCAGGCACACGAGGAGTCCGATTGAAGAACCGATCAGCATGGCGATCGCGTTTCCCCAGGCCGTGAGGATGATCATACCTGCGACGGCGATCGCTCCGAACCCATCTTCAGGGTTTTTCATAATTGGAACTCAAATCCTCTTCTCTTCGATATCATACACATCGAACCAGTAATTCACCACCCGGTTCGACGGAATATTCTCCGGGATGTAATCTTCCAGAAATTCCTGGAGTTCGATCGGCATTTCGCAGAGTCGTTTGTAACGGTAATCGTTGTTCCACTGGATGATCTCCTGCCGGTCGCGTTTCCGCGCGGTTTTCTCGATCCAATCGGCGACCGCATCGTCATCGGCGCCGGTGGCCACGAACTCCTTAAAATCGGTCGCGGAAATTTCCGTGAATCCAAAGAACACGTTGTCGAGGGGACAATCGAAGTGATACTCGCCCAACGTGCCGGCCAATTCTGCGCGGCATTTGTCGAGAGTCCGGACCGCGATCACGTATCCCGCCAGAGTGACCCGTGGGCTGCGCGGGAAATCGGTGGTGAGGTCGGGGGCGAGGGCTTTGACTTTGGGATCGAGGGTGGTCATAAGAGGATGCTGTGAACAGGTGTGCTGTTTGTCGAGGGAAGAGAGGCTCCTCGCGGCTCCGCGGGACGCGTCGCCCTACCCCAGATCGCCTCAGGACCCCCCGCCCCCAACCTGACCCCATCCTGTCATTCCGAGTGGAATCGAGGGATCTCCCATTCGTGCGAAACTCCATCCGGTGGTCCTTTGAGGCCGGGCGCCCCTCGCGGCGCCCGCGGTGTCTACGCTTGCCCTCGGATCAGGGGATCCCCACCCACCGTTGAGAGAGATCCCCCGCCTGTGCGCTCGGGATGACAAACAGGGCGCAAACGTGATGCCGAGTATCGCCGGCACACCAGGACGCCCCCTCTCTCGTTCCCCGACACGCCGTCTCGCTTTCGTTCATTCCTTTTTGATGACAGCGGATAAATCGCCATCGATCGTGACACTTACCGCATGGTAGTTCACGGCGATTTCTGCTTCTTCGGAGAGTAACTTGTACTTGATGGTTTTAGGTTCTTCGTACTCGTAGTATTTGATTTTTACGACTGTCCAGTTCGCCATGACCTTTGGATTCTCGTCTACTTCCACGAGAATGCTCTTCTCCCCGATGTAACTGGTCCCGGGCTTGGGATCTTTGATGATTTCGTTGATCCTGATAACCTTGGCCGGAAGCAATTGGTAAGTAACGACGCCCCGATATTCTTTCGTTTTGAGTTGCTCACCGCGTGAAACCTGCGCCGTCAGAAGGAGGCAGGCGATCGAGGTTGTGATTATTTTCATCATAATTTCTTTGTTACTCCATCAGTCTAAGTAAGTTCGGGGGCTGGAGCTTTGACTTCAGGTTGCAGGTGGCTCATGGGTGGATTCCAAAACAACGCAGCCAGCTTTTCCATCGAGCTGAGGCGTCTTCCAGTTCGCTGATTCGCTTAGCCGATCCTCACTCGCGGTCCACCTTCTGACGAAGGCGGCTACATTACTTCCTCCATCATTCCATTTTTTCACTACTCGCCCGTCCCTCGACTCCCGACCCGCAACACGGCGAGCGTCCGGGTCGCACCAGATACTTCGTTCAAGATCACCGTTCCCCCGGCGAGTTTTCCACCGCCGTTGAGGACAGGCTTCTCGCGCGTGAGCTCATCCTGGACGGCGTCAGCTGCGGCGATCAATTCAAAACGGATGCCGTGACCGGGCGCCACACGCCGCATCAATTCCAAGGCGACCCGGCCCATCGTGAAGCGCGGATTGACCTCGACCACGGGCTTCAATCGCATCCGGCCACTGCTCCCGCTCCCACCAGGAGACTTGTAAATCATGGCGTCCACGCCGACAGGCCCCTCGTAACCCGCATCCCGCAACCCCTCCTCCAGCAGGGTCGCAAGCGCTCCCCCTTCTTCGAATTGCGGAAGCGCGTCCTCCATGAAAAACCGCGCCTCGGCCGGTTCCATTCCCCGGCAGAATTTCTTTTCGCACTGCGCCGCCACGAACTGCCCTCGCGTGTCGTTGAAAAGACGCACCGCGCCAAGCCGGCGCATGCCCTCTTCATGGTCCATCCGGTAATGCACCGAAAAATCATGGCTCCGCGCGAGCCAGGGCTCGACCACCACCTCTCCCTGCGATTCCATGATTCGTCCCGCCCACACTCTTATCGGATGCTCCCTTCCCCAGTCCGCGATCGCCAGCCGGTGATTCTTTCGCGCAGACGCCCCGAATGGCGCCTTGAGCATCGCACTTTCGAAACCCGCGCTCTTGATTTCCCGCAGCGTGGTCTCGACTTCTTCCCTCGACCGGCAGACGCGGCCAATAATGCCCGGCTCCGGCGTGCCCGTTTCCCGAACGAGGCGCTCCAGGAGCGCCACGTCCCAGGCCTTGGAAAAAACCGTGCGCACACCGGGATTCCAACACGATTTCTTCCCGCAATCCTCTCCGGGCAAGTTGGGGAGGAGGGGCTTGAGGAGGCATGCCGATTGCGGCCCCCAACTCCAGGGGCGCAGCCCGTGCAACTTGCGTTCCCGTGTCAGGCTGTCCGCTGCGAGCGTGCTCGCTCCCGCGAGCCCCTCGAACTCGGGCAGATCAAATCCGCACTCCTGCAGGAAACGAAGATGCGAATCAGAGGGCGGCCGGCGCATGAGGACGACATCATCCCGTCGCGCCAGGAAGGCGGGCAGAATTTCCAGGTCACTCGCGATGGCCGCGACCTCTCGCCCTGCCTGGTACGCCCTGGCATCCTCCTCCCAACCCGAGACCATGGCCGCTTCTTCATCCGGAAAAAAGCAAAAGACATTCGGCGTGCGTCCCTTGGATCGCGCGAACACTTCCAGCGAATCGACGAATTCAGGATCGAAACCGGCTGCCAGACGTCCCTCCTGGTTGAATCGGGCGCCGTTGGCCTTGGCGCGGCCGGGAGACAACGGGAAGATGAGATGTTTCCGGTAAGCTTCCCAGTCCGATTCCCCCTCTTCCTTCCAGCGGCGAAACCATTTCAGCCCATATCCCACGTGACCGATTTCGTCCCGGTAAATGCGTTCGAGAATGGACGCGGTTTTGGTGTCACCCACCGAACGAAAAATCTCCGCGTAATGTTTTGAGTAATCGAGGTTTGCCTGTTCGAACGTCAAGCTCAAGCGTGAGACGTAATCGAGAGGTGTCTCCATGGGCGCGACAGCTTCCCAGAAATATCCACTGACCGGAAAATCTCCAAACCGCACACCGCACTCCCGCATCCGCTCCAGGTACCAACGGGTGTGGTGCTGTTCTTCCACCAGGGTGTTGAGCACGCCGCGACGAAACGCCGCGGGCGCGTCCGGAAATTTGAGGAGCACCAGCGCCATGAGTTCGGTCGCGAGCAGTTCGTGATTGGCAAAAAAATGGAGGAGCAACCCGCGCTGCTCTTCGTCGTGCTCCAGAGCATGGCGCCCGGGAAAGGACGCGCGCGCGCCTTCCCGGCGAGGCCGCAGTTCCGCCGGTCGACCGGGAAGCCGAGGCGCCGCGAGGGCAGGACCGGGATCGTCGTCACGGAGGTCCGGCTCCGGGGGCGCCAGTTTCGCCTCCAGCGAGTCGGTCATTAATATCCGTTCCGAAAATTCGCGCAGTTTCATGGGGCAGTTCCCGCGTCCACCGGGTTTTCCAACCCGCACCGGAGGTAGGGGGCCACTCTATGGATACACCATGGAGACGGGCCGGGAAAACCCGGTCTCCTGAGCCCTGGACGAGGGCCCGGCATTTCCAAGGGAAAACCCGGGGGAAACGCAAGGATTCCCGGGAAAGAAAGTGGGCCAGAACTACAGATATCTAAAATATCAAGATTTGTTTGAAGACTTCGTAATTTTTAGGTAAACTATCACGCGAACAGGCTCCCTGAGTGTGGCCGGTAACGGCCGTCCCGCGGGCTTGGGCCCGAAATCTTTACCTGCCGCCCTCGCAAAACCGATTCCATCTCACCTTCATGTCTGATCCATCCACGATTCAACCCGAAGAATCCTGGGACACACTGCCGGGCTTGATCTGGTCGGCCTGGACCGATTCCGTCAAACATCGCGTCAACAGACGCTGGCTCCAGTTCACGGGCCGAGCTCTGGAAGAGGAAACGGGTGAGGGTTGGATCGAGGGGATTCACAGGGAGGACCGGCAGCGCCTTCTCGACGTTTATCGCAAAGCGTTCGAGGCCCATACGCCATTCCATGTAGAATACCGGTTGCGTCACAAGGACGGAGAACATCGTCTCATTGCGGAGCACGGGACCCCAAGTTTTGACGCCGAGGGAGGCTTTACCGGTTTTATTGGATGTGGACTTCCGGTGGCGCCGCGCCTTCACAGCGCCGCGCCCTCCGAAGACAGAAACAGGCAAGCGCACAGCAGCCACGGGGTGTTCCGCACCGGCCCCGAAGGAGGTTGCCGCTACATTGACGAATGGTGGACCCAGGTCACGGGGATGGGTTTTGATGAAGTGCAGGGAGGTCGCTGGCTTCACGCGATCCATCCGCACGACCGCGAACGCGCGCGGGAAGAGTTTCAGAACAGTCTCCGCAGTCAGGAAGAATTCAACGTCCAATGCCGCCTGGTAAGTAAAGAGGGTGCGATCACGGAAGTCCGATTCCAAGGCGGACCTCAGCTTGACGAAGGCGGGATACTCACGGGATTTGAAGCCAAGGTTTCCGATGTAACGGAGGAAGGGGACCCTGCCCAGGATGAACAGCCCGTCAGCAAGGTCGAATCGCTGACGGTCCTCGCCGGCAGTATCGCGCACGATTTCAATAATCTTCTCACTCCCATTCTCCTGAACCTCGCCATGGCGCTGAATGAGTTGAAATACCCCGATGCTATTCCCGAGGTCGAACAGCGGCTCGAGGAGTGCGAGCAGGCGGCGTTACGCGCCAAGACCCTGACCAATCACCTGCTGGCTTTTGCCAAGGGAGCAAATCCCATCAAGGAAATCGTCGATCTCCAGAAACTGATCCGGGATACCGCAATGAGCGCTCTTGGCGGCGGCGGCGTCCAGGCGGCGTTCAGCTTTCCGGATGAGCTGTGGAATGTGAATCTCGATCCTGATCAGTTTCGGGAAGTCCTCATCGCCCTCCTCAAAAACGCAGAGGAGGCCATGCCGACGGGTGGGACCGTTTTCGTCCAAGTTTACAACGTCAAGAAGGTCGAATCCGATCTCCTCGAAAACGTCAACGGACCTCATGTCCATATCCGCATCCAGGACGAAGGATCCGGTGTCGGATTCGATGTCATGGACAAGATTTTCGATCCCTATTTTTCGACCAAGCCCGAGGGCAGCGGACTGGGCCTCCCGACGGCGCAGGCGATCGTCCGCAACCACGGGGGACAGCTAATTTACGACGCCGGCTCCGGCAGCGGCGCCGCGTTTTCGATTTATCTGCCGGTCGCCACCGCCCCTGCCCCGAATATCACGGACGCACCGGCGTCAGCGTCGGGACAAGCCAGGGCGGCGGGTTCTCAAGGCCGTGTCCTGGTGATGGATGACGAAGAACTGGTGCGCAGCAGCTTGGAATCCATGTTGAAGGCTTACGGCTACGAAGTCGAAACCGCTCGAAATGGCGACGAAGCGCTCGATGCTTTCGCCAAGGCCCGCGACGAAGATAACCCGATCGATATCACACTCATGGACCTGACGATCCATGGAGGAATGGGAGGGAAAGAAGCCATTTGCCGTCTTCGGGAGATGGATCCGGCCGCCAAAGCGGTGGTCTGCAGCGGCTACTCGAACGATCCCATCATGTCGAACTTCCAGAATTATGGTTTCAAGGCTGCCATCAAGAAACCGTTCCATCCGGAAGAGCTCAACCGGGTGGTCCTGGATCTCATCGAAGCCTGAACAGATCGCCGCACGCCGCGCGCACGCTCATTCATCGAGCACGACGCGCACACGCATGAAGAGACACTGGCCCGGAACCGGACAGGTAACCCGTACCCGCTCCAGGACGGTACCCTCCACCGTTGCCACATCCTCTGAAGCCTCCGCCGGCGGCGTGGCACTCCAGCCTTCTTCCTGGAGATCGGTCGAGTACTCCACGATGTAGTGCAGCCCTCTTTCGGCGGCATCGGGCCGGCGAAGATAGCTCAGGGTGAGACCGGCGGGAGAAAGCTCTGTTTCCGGCGCCAATGGCGTCATTTGGTCCGCAAGAAAGTGACTCGCTTCCTCGGGATTTGCGTCAAAGGCATATTCCAGGAGATGCCGGATGCCATCCCCGTCATCGTCTCCCGTCGCGGTGGGATCCGCCAAGCCCTCTGCCCAGACCCGAAACGTCGGATTCACTGCGATCTGTCCGGAGATCGATCCTTGCGGAAATTCATTGGCCTGGCAGTGCAACTCCACCGGAATTGCAGAGACAGTTGCCACTTCCGTCCACGCAAGAGTCAGGGAACTGCTGGTGCCAGCGGCAAGTCCGCCCCGGCGGCAACGCCAGGTGGTCTCATCAACCTTTTCTGAAATCCAACCCGTCCCCGTGATAGTATCCGGCGCCAGCGCGGCGTCACAGACGATGTCCACTTCCACATTGTTGCCAGCGACGTCCCCCGCGTTTCCGATTTCAAGGACCACTGATCCGGCATAGCCCTGGCGTAACGGGTCTGCGCTGGAAATTCCTGATGCTGTCAGGAGCGCACTCTCGGGATCGATGGGAATCATGTGATAGCCCGCCCCTTCCATGAGCTCATTCAATTCATCGACGTAATGCGGCACCAGGCTGTCAATATTGATCGCGCCCTGCGCAACGGTCGCGTAATGGACTCCCACCAGCGCCGGGCGTGGGCCCGCCAGGCTCAGAGCCGGACTGCCCGAGTCCCCAATCGCGAGATAACAATCGTCGGCGTCTCCGGTATCGGGATCGTAGTAGAAAAGAAACCCGCGGGTCTTGCGATTGCCGGAACCGAAATCCATGATATGCGAGAGCGTGCTGCGGCCTGCACGCGCATCTCTGCCGAGCACGGCCAGATCAATCCCCAGGTAATCGGCTTCCTCAGGGAGATTCAAATAGGAGACGGGAGTGATCTCGACGTCGGGACTGACGGGCGTCGCCAGCTCGCCAAGGAAGAGATCGGTGGCCTCACCGTGCTCATTGAGAATGCTCGTCATGCTCGCAATCGAGAAATCATGCGACTGGCCCGACGCATCCAGGAAACGAATCGTCCAGTCCGCGGCGGGACGATAATGGTTCGCTCCCACGAAGTGCACGGGTGAGACCAGGGTTACCTGTCGCTGGGGGCTTTCCACCACCCAGCCGACCCCGGTCAAATCGGCATCGGCGAACAAGAAGCCCGGGTTATGGGCGGGCGCAGTGGGAAAACCGGTGAAGCGATCGTGCCGGGCCGGATCATAGGCACGCAGCTCCAACGCTGGGGCGGACGAAACCGCACCAACGAGCAGTATAAATACTACGCCCAGTCGAACCACAATAAAAAGTTACCATAATTTCCATAAATAACAAACGAAAATGCGTCCTTTCCAAGCTTTGAGAGGTGAATTCCCCCATTTCCAGGGGTATTCGGAGCCTTCTGGCCTCCCTCCCTCACCCCGGTCTCTTGAATTTTCCACCCCTCTCATTCCTGAGAAAGCCGGGGGCCTGGAAAGCGCGCAGGACCGGTGTTTCTCTTGTCCGAAACACCTCGGACCTGTCCCCCCCGTCAGCGCTACTTCTTCCCCTTGGCCTTGGCACGGGGCG
>JAHEJT010000152.1 GCA_024638765.1 Verrucomicrobiales bacterium | reverse complement strand
CTGCTTGCGATCATCGAGGACATCCTCGACCTCTCTAAAATCGAGTCGGGCAGCCTGGAACTTTACGATGAAGATTTCTCTCCGACGGAGTGTGCGCGTGAGATTCTCGATCTCCTCTCGATTCGCGCGGGCGAAGCGGGCTTGAAGCTCGGGCTCGAGGTGGACGAAAATGTTCCCGGGACCGTGGTGGGCGATGCGAAGCGGGTGCGACAGGTGCTCTTGAACCTGGTCGGCAATGCGCTCAAGTTCACGCCCGAGGGCAGTGTCGAGGTGCGTGAGTCCGCGTATCGGGGTCCGTCGGGGGATCCTTACTTGTGGTTTGGAGTGCGCGACACGGGCATCGGGATTTCCCCCGAGAAGCTCGAGATGCTTTTCAAGCCTTTCAGCCAGGTGGATGCCTCTTCCACGCGCACGCGGGAAGGCACCGGCCTCGGGCTCGCGATCTCCAAGCGGCTCATCGAACTGATGGGCGGTCGGATCGGCGTGCAAAGCGAGGCCGGCAAAGGTTCGCTCTTCCATTTCGCGCTGCCGCTTCGGGAAGCGACGGGTGCGGGTCTGGAGACGCGGCCAAGGCAAGAGGGGCGCCTGGGGGGCGGTCCTGCGCTGAGGATTCTCGTCGCGGAAGATAACGAGACGAACCGGAGGGTGGTCCGGGTGCTCCTGGAGCAGATGGGGCACCGCGCCGACTTTGCGGCTACGGGTCTCGAGGTCATCGAGAAGGTCGATGAAAGCGTCTACGATGTGATCCTGATGGATATTGAGATGCCCGGAATGGATGGGATCGCGGTGACCCGGGCGATTCGCGCGATGGAGGGGGATCCGCCGGGTTCCAAGAGGACGCCGATTATCGCGTTAAGCGCCCACGATGACAGAGGCTTGGAGGAAGAGTGCCGGGATGCCGGGATGGATAGTTTTCTATCGAAGCCGATTCGTCCCGATGCGATAGAAGAGGCGTTGAGCCGCTTGACCTGTGCCGCGGCTGTAATCGGATAAGCGTGGCCGTGGGGACTAGTTTCGCGCACGCAGTAGGCGGGAGACGACGCGCTGGGAGGCAACCCGGGTTTGATTTGTTGGCAACATTATTGGCAACAGTCATCAACGTCAATAATGTTCACCGACGTCACAAACCTCTCTTTTTTAGCGGTTCCTCCTAGAACGAATCTAATCGGCACTGCGCGCCGGACGAGCGAAGCGGGTTGGGCTTTAAAAAGGCGAAGCCAAGCTGGCAGAGCCTGCCGAAGGCAGGATAATTCGATGGGCACTGCGAGCCCGACGATCCCGCAAAGCGGGAGAGTCAGGCTTCGAAAAAGGCGAAGCCAAGCCAGCAGATCCCCGGCGCAGCCGGGGATAATCTCGGTCGAGATAGCTACTTGGCTCGTAAACTCGCCATCCGTCCCGAGCCATTTTTCCCCTTCAAGAAGGGGAATATGCGGGACGAAATCTTCGATGGGCACTGCAGGCCCGACGAGCTTGCGAGTTGGGCGATTGGGACGGGCGAAGCCCTGGGCGCAGAGCCGCGACGCAGGAGCGGATAATCGCGTTCGCGATAGCTACTTCGCTCGTAGACTCGCGATCCGTCCCGCCTGCCCGAGCCGAGCTCGTGTCGGCCAGGGAGCCACCTTCTTTTCGAGTCTTTAATAAAGATCAGGGACATGAGGCCAAAAAACGGAATCGGCCGGCATGTCCCCAGCGGTGAATCGAATGGGATTGAAACAATAAACGGCTTCAGGGAACGCGGGAGAGTTTTCCCGTGTGCGGGTCCTGGGCGAGGACGAGCGCGATGGCGAGCCAAGCGTAGGCGAAGAGGCTAGCGATCAGGTAAACTTCCGCAGCGGAGAGAAGGATGGTTCTGGGGCGAAGCTTCATTTGGGGCCAGCAGTTCTGGAGATCTAGATATCCGGATAGCATCGGGGCGGGTTGTAAAGGGAATCGCCACGCATCTGTTGCCCAATAACGTGCAACAATTGCGGCGCGTGTGAGGGGCCCGGCACGTGATTCTTCGCTTCACACCTTCCGCTGGATGAAGAGGGCCTTGGCGCGCGGTTGATCCGTTTGGCTTTGAGGTCGAGGCGGAAACGGCCTTCGTCCACCGTCCGTTCACACGCTGCGACGGCTGAAAGCCAAAGGGAGCCGTTGCCGTTGGGCACGGAGTTCCCCGACGCCCTTTTCCCCGCCGATCCCGTTTCTTACGGCTTGGGCTTTTTCACTTTTTTCTTCTGAAGGTAACCGTCGCTCAGGGTCGTTAGAAAGGCCACGATGGCATCTTCGGCTTCCTCGTCCAGCTCGAGATTTCCGAGGGGAACGCCTTCGAGGATATCACGGTTGACGTTGCGATCCACTTCCGGGGGAGGCCAGCCTTCCTCCGGGACGTCACGCGTGTTGTAGAAGTGCACGACGTCTTTCAGCGTCTTGAAGACGCCGTTGTGCATGAATGCTTTGGGGAAGCCCCGCCCGGGCCGCTTGTCCACGTTGCGGACCGTCGGCACCTTGAATTTGCCGTCGTTTGCAAAAGCCACGGCCTCGTCCTCCCCAAGCCTGCGCAGGAAGTCGCCTAAACCGAAGTCGACAAACATGTCACCGAGCGGATTGATGGGCGAGCCGTCGTCGAGAAACACCTGGTCCATAACGTAGAATGGATTCTCCGGATTCCGGGGCACGCCGATGTTGGCGTATGTGAAATCCGTGAACAACGGCGGACTCATGTCGGGTCCCGGCACATGGCTCACATGGCATGCGGAGCAATACTCACCGAACTCGATCAGGCCGTCGAATTCCTGGTCCGTCAGAATATTCTCCGGGTCGAGGACTTCCTTGTCACCGAGCGCGAGACCGATGGCCATGGGATCGTTGCCCGCCAAGAGGCTGGAATACCAGTAAGCATCGAATTTCGAACTGAATTGGTTGACCTCCGGGGAAGCTTCATAAGCGGCAATAGAGAGGCCGATCAAGTCATAGACGGCTTCCGCTTCCGCGGCGTTGCTGTATTCCAGAGACCCCGGCCCCCAGACTTCGTCGAAGAGTCCGGCGTACTTCGATGCGGCGACGGCGTCGACGACCGCGGCTTTACTCGGCATATTTTGCTCGACGGGATTCAAGAACGGCCCCAAGGCCTGATCCGCCGCCGGATTGCCCAGTCGCTCGCCCGTGGCGCGGCCATCCCAGAAGTTGCCGCCGACGTACTCTCCCAAAATGGCATTGAAGAAAAAGACGGGGCTGAAGGTGGCATAGGCGTTGCTCGGCGGCTTGCGGTTGCCGAATCGCTGCGGCACCGCGCCTCGATACACGCTGCCGTGGACGTTGATGCCCGCCACGGCACCGGTCCAGCCCGCGGAGGGCAGGTGGCAGGTCGCGCACGATACCCAGGAGGGGTCCGATATCTTATCAAAGAACAAGTGTTTCCCGAGCTGCTCATTCGGCGTTAACCCCTCCGCGCCTGCCCACTGAGTGAGGGCAACTAATCCCATGAGTAATACCACTGTCTTCCATACACCAGATCCAAGTTTCATTTGTGTTTATCCTTCCGTGTTTTGCCGTTTTTCGCTTGTTGCAGTTGCCGTAGGACGCCCTGCGACGGGATGAGTGCTTCAAATGTCTATCGACGCGACTCTCTTCATATTGGCCCGGGAGTTCGGCGGCCGGCAGCTTGTTGAGGTGAGATAAAGCGATATCCTGACCGTTGGCGCGATACGGCGCTACGCATTTCTTGTCAATTCCGCCAGCAAGATATGAACAGTGACGAGGGGAGCGGTTTTGCCCGCCGGCTGATGAACAGAGTCAGCCCATGCAAGCGATGGCCAAATCCCCGCCGGGGGAGACCGGGATCGTGGCCGAGGAACTTGGTAATTTCTGGAATGTTCTTTGTGCGGGGTGCTGGCGGCCGAGCTCGCAATCGCACAGCGTGTCCTAAGAGACTCCGATGAGGGTTGCGGTCCGTTTTCGCAAACAGAAGCATTTTGAATTATTGGCAACAAAATTGGCAACACTTACCAACGTCGATATTTCGTAAAAGTTTACTTACCAACGAAAGTTTAAAAGATGACATGGGGCTAGGTCTGGCGGTTCGAAAGCCGATCCGCCAGAGTGTTGAGTGTGAAAAACACCGTAAACTCAACACCAAACTACCTAACCACCATGTCAAAGAAGAACGTAACGAAGAAGCAGACGGTCGCAAAGGCCGAAGTGATCCTCCTGGGCATTGATGTGCATGCCGAAAAGCAAGTCGTCGTCCGTCAGATCGACGGCGCGACCCCGCAGCCAGGCCAGCGTTTCAGTAAAGCCGGGTTGTTGAACTGGGCTCGCAAGCAGCTGGCGCTGGGCAAAAAAGTATATAGTTGCTACGAAGCGGGGCCTTTCGGTTACGGGCTGCACCGCGAACTCGAAGCTCTCGGGATCAAAAACCTCGTGGTGCGTCCCCGCAACTGGGACGAATACGGCAAGAAGGTCAAAACCGACAAGCGCGATGCCCGAGCGTTGACCGAAGCGCTCGATCGCTACGTGCGCGGCAACAAGCGAGCCTTGTCCGTGGTGCGCGTGCCCACGCAAGAAGAAGAGCACCAGCGCAGCAGAGGCCGGCAACGCGAAGCGTTCTCACGCGAGCTGCAGCGGCTCGCGGCGATGGGCCGCAGTCACGGTCTTTATTATGGCGAGCGGCTCAAAGGCCAGTGGTGGAAGCCGCGGCGCTGGAAGCAACTCGAGAACGAACTGCAAGGGATCGTGCTGAAGTTACTCGCGCCGCTACGACGGCTCATCCTCGCGGTGGAAGAGGAACTCGGCGAAGCGACAGCGGCCATCGAAGCGCAGGCGGATCCGGTGCGCCCGAAAGGCTTAGGAGCACTCTCCGGGGAACTGATCGCGCGTGAGATTGGCGACTGGAAGCGGTTTTCCAACCGAAGGCAGGTCGCCAGCTACACCGGACTGTGCCCCAGCGAGCATTCCAGTGGGAACCACCGCTTCCAGGGAAGCGTGACCAAGCACGGCAATCCGCGATTGCGTCGCCTGCTGGTTGAGGCCGTCTGGCGGCTGTTGCGCTTCCAGCCGAAATACATCCGGCTGGACAAGTGGCGGGCCGAACTGCACAGACGCAGAGGTAAAGTGAGCTCAGCTTGGAAGAAGAAGATGGTCGTGGCGATTGCACGCCAGTTCATGATCGATCTCTGGAGGATTAACACCGGCCGATGCACCTGCGAGGAGCTCGGACTCGAATTGGCAAAGTAACTTTAGGAGGAACAATGACTTTGGAGTGGAGCAGAACCCGTCCTGACCCCTGGGTTTTGATGCCCGTCTAAAAGATGGGGTTCTGCCTCGCTCCTCCGGCTGACATTTGGAAACGTCAACTTGCACTCAGGCGTGAACTGATGTGCGGATAGCAGGTTAAGAACAGCGCGGACGATGCTGATTCTCAAATCCGGAGGAGACACTCGCAAAGCCACCACCAGAAAGGACTCTCATTCGATAGCATAACTTTGCACTCGACACCTTTCCCCATAGCAGGGGTCAGATAACATGACGTTGGAGTTGGTTTGGGTCTTTTTCATACGTTGAGGGTAGTTTTACCCTCAGCGCCCAAGCCAACTCTTCTTTCATGTTATCTGACCCCTATTTCCTGCGCAAATCCCAATCATGTATGCAGGTATTGATTACCATAAGAGATACTCCGTTCTCCACGCCAATGCCGCTTCGCTCCGCGCCCGGGTGGTCTGGCTTCGGAGCCAGATTGTAATGGCTCAGAAACTCAAACGCGCCGGCGAGATCCGACGCTCTCATCTTTCGTATCGTCACCTCCATCGTTGTTTACTCTCGTTTAAGGTGCCGCTTTCTCGATTGAAGGACTCTCTCGATTGCGGCCGCGAGATCATCGCGGCCGCAATCGCGCAAGGGCCCGATCAAGTCCTCATATCGCCGGCAAACATACTCGCTCGTCAGCATCCTGTATTCATCGATAGTGTGAATCAATTCCGCGGTCACATCCCGGTTTGGAAAGGCCTTGCAGTGCTGAAGTTTGCCGAAGGCAACAAAAGCGGTCGCGGTCCAAATGCACTTTTCGCAGGTCCCGCAGTTCGCGGTCGCATGGTCGTCATTCTGGCATACGCGCACATTGTCAACCGCCACCGGCCAATCGGCAACAAAGCGCGTTTTCTCAAACCGGGAATTCCCCATTCCATCATGAACGATTTGAAAATGAGCGCTGCTGTAATACGGATCCGACAAGGGGTGCGATCCCCAAGGGCGCAAAGTGGAAGCGTTGAAACTCGATGCAATATACAACTGGTTGAAGCGGCGGCTTAGAAAACAGGCAGCCGACAAATACATGGCGCCGTGCCATCTCTCCGAGAAGAAATTGCCATCGTCGATCAACCACCACAGGTTCGTCAGGATTGGAATGGCCTCGATCCCTGCGTCGGCTGCCACCGGTCTGGCAGCGGCCATTCGTCCACCGCTCCGGACGCGGAACTCTTCGCCCGATTCGCTTGGAGTCTCGCACAGGTCCACGAGGATGACGGCGCGAATCGCTCCCGGGTGCTCTGGGGGGAGGGAGAGTTTGTTTCGCCGCAGGGTCGCCAATGAATCGATGCCACACGAGAGCAACGACGCAGCTTCGGTGCCGATAGGGAGGCGAGCCCGTTCAGCCGGTGACTCGATGAGAGGCGGTGGTCCCAGTTCCGGAAACCAGCACGAGATTGTGCGAAAAACCACTTTCAGATTCTCTCTGAGCACAGGACAAATCCCGGCGTCAATTTTGACTCGTTTTTCACCATGCTCCCAGGCCGGGAGCACGCAAGCGGCGAGCAAGGCATTGGGGTCCGCCCAGAACGAATCCTTAAACTGCTCCTCAGCCTCCACGAAGAGATTCAAGGGAGGACGGTCGCATTGCTCCCACTCGATCCGGGCGCCGCTCCGCGCCACGCCAGAGTCTGTAGTTGAGTAGAGGTCAAAAATGCGCACGTCGTCAATTCACCCTCCGGCGCGGGATTTGAGAGCAGGTCCAATCGCGGCGGCAAGTGCATCACGACCGGGTTCTTTCTGCAATTTCATCATGGGAATTCCCTTTTCGAAACAGGAAAAAAGAAGTTCAAATCGGTCCAAATCAATTCGATGCCAAACAAATCGGTGGCAAAACTGCCAGGAATTTCCTTCTTCTCTTCGAGTCTGAGTGTGCCTTCGACCCTTCGGCAAGCTCAAGGCAAACAGGTCCTCGAATGGGAAGGCGCGCCCCCCTGCCCAGGCGGCTGCACCCCGTCGTCCGGGCAGATATCCTGAAGGCCCTCCAGCTCCAGTTGACCGTCGTCACTCGAAATACAGCTCGCCCTTCACGAGGTCGCGACGTTCCTCATCCTGCGCGACGAGCCGGGCGGCGTAGTAATTCCGGCGAGCCTCCGGGTAGCGGGCGGGCACATAGCTGATCATGTAGACCCGGCGACAGTGATCGCCGCGGTTCCAGTCGCTGCGATGGGGGATCTGGCTGTCGAACAGGATGACATCGCCGGGGTGCGTCTCGGGCATGCACGACTCGACGCCGACCAGCTCCCGCTCGTCCACGTCGCGGGGCTCGTCCGGGGGGGCCGCCGTCGGCCGGGTCCTCAGGCTCGGGAAGAACTCCGTGGGTCCCGTCGCCCGTTCCGCGCGATCGAGCGCAATGCTCATTGTCATGACGTCACACCCCGGCACGCCGGACTTCGGTGTCGTGTAATCCTGATCGCGATGGGGGCCGAATCCCCGGGTGCCGGGCCACTTGTAGATCAGCTTCTCCTTCATCACGATGACCGCCTCGCCCAGCCCGGCGCGGGCGATCGAGACGAGGCGCGGATCCCGGTTCAGCGCTGCGAAGGGTGCGGAGATGTCCGACACCGGATCCAGCCGGTCGAGCACGGGGCGGCCCGATCCGTCGGTGCGGATCCCGATGCGAAGATTTCGCGGCCCGGACGCCTCGTGCTGCCGCCACAGGCGTTCGGACTCTCGCGCAAGCCGGTCGATCTCCTCCCGCGAAAGCAGCCTCCGGATCAGGCCGAACCCCGATTCGATGTGGCCAGTGATCGCTTGCGCGACATCGCTCGACAATGGATCATTTGCGTGTGTGACATTCATGGCGGCCGCCTCCACTCATGCCGATCGGCCGGGGCCAGACCGGCGAGGATCTCATCCACGATCCGCGCCAGATCGTCCGGCGACCGCGGGTCATGGCACTCCGGGATGCCCGCCGACGCCATCCGTCGCGCCACGCCCGCGTGATTCCGGAATGGTGAGGAGAAGTGACGCACTTTGGCCCCCGGGAATCCCAGTCGCGCGTCGTTGAGTGCAATCACCCCCGTCGCACCCAGCGGGTCGTTGGAAATGACCAGGAGCAGCTTTGAGTTGTCGATGATCTCCTCGATCCGGAAGAGCTCCGGGTTGCTCGCCGACAGGAGGTCGCCACCCAGCTCGGCGACGATCAACTCCGCGCCAAGAGCCTGCATCTGGCGGAAGACCAGCGGGATCCGCGCACGGAATACTCGGGGGTCGACGTGGGTGGTGATCAGTCCCGCATCCACGAAATCCAGCACGGCCGTCGCACCGGCGCGTTGGTGATGGAGTGAGTCGAGGACACCGCCCGTGCCGCTGGCCTTGATCGCACCGACCTTCAAGCCGGTCTCGGCAAGACGGCGGATCACCTCGCCGCTCAGCACGGTCTTCCCGGCCGAGCTGGACGTCGCTGCGACGAGAACGATGGGCGTGGACACCTCGCGGTCCGGCGGCTCCACGGCGAACGAGCGGATATTGACCGGTTGACCGTGTCCGTTCAGGACCAGTCCATCGCATTCGAACCCGACGGCGGACTCGACATCGTGGGTAGAATCCAGCACGGGCTGCCGTTCCAGGCAGCCGACGATTCCGCTCTCGCCCGCGATCCAGTGGGCCTTGAGGCCTTGCTCGACGTCCAGCCCGCCGGTCGGGATCACGGCGCAGACATGGGTCGACGAGTCCCTTGATCCGAGCACGGCCAGCACGCGCTGCGGCCCCGTCACGGTGTGAGCGTCTCGATGCTGGTCGAGAATGACGATCCGCTCTCCCTCGGCCGGCTCCATCCGTCCCAGGATCAGGTCGCCCGCCTCTCCGCGGCCCGGACCGATCGAGCACCGGGAGGTCTCCAAGGTTGCCCGGACGTTGGCGGCAACGATGAATGGTCGCAGGCTGTCCAGCGGGCGACCCCATGGCGACGGCTCGATTACCTCGCCGATCTCGCCGCCGAGCCCGGTCGTGCGACTCCCGGGCCACCCATCGAACGCTCGACGGCAGGCGTTTCGTGCGCCGGCCGACATCCGCGACATGACCGCCTCGAACCGGTTCTGCATGTCCATCAGGACGGGCTCCCGCGGATCGGTCAGGAAGGGCATCTGCTCGAGAAAGTTGGCCACCTCGAGCTCCACGAGATCATTCAGGACTGAACCCGGGATCACCGCCCGGACCCCCGTCTGGTGATCGATCCAGTGGTAGGGCGCCGAACGATTCTCCAGCAGCAGACGCTTCCTGTCGCTCATCGCGAAGATGAAGACCAGTAATTCGGCATGCGTGCCGATGATCGCGCGCACCCTCTCTCTGTCTTCCGGCCCGAGCATCGCCGTCAGGAACGTCTTGGTTCCATAGACACTGTGGAACAGGCCCGCCAGACAGACGTGCTGTGCATTCCCCCACTGCTTCAGCAGATCGTGCGTCCCGACGAGATGGTCACGCAAGGGTCGACCGGAGTGCTCGACATCCCGGACCGGCAGGCCTTCCAGCAATCTCTCAGTCGGCCCGCCCAGGCTGGCTTCCTGGACGCCGCCTGGCGGACCGCAATTCTCTCCCTCTCTCATGTCATTCTCATCATGGCGGGAGATTTTTGACGCCGCAAGGTGCTTCTCGATCGGAACAAGAACCCGGCCCGGACCGTCGGCCCAGCCGCGCGACATGGATTGGAGCGTGATGGGCCGAGGATCGCGTCGGACAACGCGTGTCCGCGGCCGAACTTGTTCAGGTGCTCCTTGATGTACGAGTAGCCGTTCCCGTCGTCGTCGCCGGCACTGCTCCCGCGCCACGGGCATGCTTTCGTCTTTGGTTTCCGCCGACGGCGTCCCGGTTGACTATTCCCTGCGGGATCTGCCACGGCGTGGTGATATGATTGCGTCCAATAACCATCGGCGCGAGTTGGGTGACACCCTTCTCCAAGTACATTGCGGAGGTGATTTGCCAGCAATTTCCTCTCTCATGCCTGTTCTTCCAGGCCTGTTGGACCCGGGGCAGGTGGGCGTGCAATCTGACTCCGCTCTGGCTGGCTGGGCCACGCCCTTAAGCCCCTAAAGCAGGGTTGCTCCACGAGGCCCACCCGCCAATCAAATCAATCTTGCTTGCGTCCCGTTCAGGTTGCTTAAGAATGCCTGAAACGGCAAAGCGAGCGGCCCGTCCGAATCCAAGGTCCTAGCGTCATGCCCTGTCGCCGGCCAGCGGCGACTGCTCGTCGCGATGTGACGGCACAATGTATCACCCGACAGAATTGCCACCTGCCCACAGCTCAACAGAGACCAAGCTCCTGCTAGACAGTGATCGGCGTTACTTTCGCGCGGCCGCCGAAAACGTGCAGATGCTGGGAGGCACATTCAGCCGGATGGAAGGGCTGACCACCCTTCCTGGCGGATGCGTGTTCCACACGATCACGGACTACCCGCCTTCCTGGGCTGAGTGGCTGGAACGACTTGTCGCGGTGTTTCGCGAAAGTGGTTCGCAACTCGCTCGTTTCTATCTGGCTTCCGAAAACGACGCAATCGAACGGGAACTGCAAAGACAGGAGTGCCGTCGTTCCCGGGAAATCGGATACGGCATGCGACTTGGTCTGCCTGACGGTTCGTGCGATCCGGAAGAGAGGATCGAGGGCATCGTGCGTCGCCGTAACGAACATTCCGAGATCTATCGAAGACTTCTTGCAAGGACCGAATACTCACCTGACGGGCATCCGATGGATCCCGTCGACTACGCCGATATGGAGGATCGGAAAGTCCAATCGGGACACATGGTCCCCTATCTGTATCTCAATCAGGGCCGGGCGCTGGGTGCGGGAAATCTCGATATGTATCAAGGCTTTGCGCGAATCAAGAACGTGCTTGTCGACCCGGCTTCCCGCGGACAGGGAATTGGAACCGCACTCGTAAGGAAGCTGGTTCAAATCGCTGCCGGGAATGAGGCCCGTTACATTGCTGCCTTTGCGCTTGAAGACAACCATTCCGCGATCGGAATGTACAGAGCCTGCGGATTTACGGCACTATGCGAACAGTTTCAGTGGACCAGGGCGATTCGATGAACGGAGACTTGGGACAGACGCTGGAGTCATTTGAGGAATGCGGAGTGGTTGTCCTGCGTGGCTTTTTCGCTGAACCGAAAGTAACGAAACTCAATGCAGAGGCGACGCGATTGTGGGAGGGGCAGGGCGCACTGGTTCCTCAGAATCTTCGCGTGGGATTGAGGACATCGGCAGACGGTTCCGTTTCGCTGGATCGACTTGATCCGGTGGTCGACATCTCGAGCGTCTTTCAGGAATTGAACCAGGACCCGGGACTCGTTCGAATCGCGGAGGCCATACTTGGGAGCCCTGTTGCCGCGTTGAAGGAAAAGCTGATCTACAAGAATCCCGGGACCAGTGGATTTGGCCTTCATCGCGATGCGCCCTACCTTGATTTCTGCGGCGTCCCACCCGAGAAAATCATCAGCTGTGCAGTCGCACTGGATTCAGCGACCGTGGAAAAAGGCGCGATCGAGTTCTTTCCGGGGTTATTGTACGATGCATTGGAGGCCCCATCGAACGAGGAGCGCGATATTCTGGATTCAGCCGTCACTGGCAAGACGTCACTTATGGCAGAATTGGATCCGGGAGACCTCGTCATCTTTTCGTCCCTGGTTCCGCATCGAAGCCGTCGAAACGTGGGGACCGAATCGCGACGCACCTACATCATTACCTACGTCCCCGCGGAGTATTCCCAAAGCCGCGAACGGTACTACGCGGAACGGTATCGGCAGCAACAAGTTGAACGCCAAGGAAGCGTCCCCGGTCCGTTTTTCGTTCAGTAGACGGGAGATTCCCGGGACTGGATTCCACATTTTGGCCATTTTGGGGTCGAATTCCTTTCATGTTATCCGACCCCGAACCTGGCTCCTATCCATCAGGCCTTGTCGACGCGATGACGACTTGTCCTAGTGCCAGCCCGCCATCGTTAGGGGGGACCTGTCGATGACTGAAACTGGACAATCCCTCAGCGGCCAACGCGGCGGTAAGTTCCTCTTGGAGAAAGCGGTT
>JAHEJT010000151.1 GCA_024638765.1 Verrucomicrobiales bacterium | reverse complement strand
AAGCGCTGACCAGGGAGACGATCTCTCCGTGATCGTAGGTGCCCACCGACGTGTAGGCGCCCCCCGAGGGCAGGTCGCTGGCCTCGATGATGTCGTCGACGGTCTCCATGCCGAACCGCGTTTCGACCATCTCGAGGAACTCGGTAAATACGACGCCTTTCATTTCAGGATTCCCGACCCGGCCGTGTTGCGAGGGGCCGGGCGCCGCGCCGGAAAGGCCCGTGCCCATGCCTCCCGACACCCGGAGCCGAGGGCCGATTCCGAGACTGAATTTATTTCACATTTTCGAAATAAACTCACGACTTTTCTTCTTTATTATGGTATTTATTGTAAATATGACCGAGCCCTGTGCCAGCCCGGTGTACGCCGCCACCTGTCTCCCCGGGGTCCGCCACCCCCTGCACATCCTTCTCGCCGAGGACAACCCCACCAACCGCGACCTCTGCCTCCATCTCCTCGCGGAGCTCGGATGGGAAGCCGACACCGTCGCCAACGGCCGGGATGCCCTGCAAACAATCTCCGCGGCGCAGCCTCCCTACGACCTCGTCCTCATGGACGTCCGCATGCCCGAAATGGACGGATATGAAACCAGCCTTCGCCTCATCAACCGCTTTCCCGACCCGGCCTCCCGCCCGCGCATCATCGCCGTGACCGCCAACGCGCTCCTGGGCGACCGCGCGCGATGCCTCGCCGCCGGCATGGACGATTACCTCAGCAAACCTCTCCGCTCGCGCGACCTCGAAACCGCCATCTTCCGCACCGTGATCGGCGAGGAACCGCCCACCTCCGCGCCTCCCCAAGCTGATGCCGCAAGTCCGCCCGCCCCGTCCTCCAAGGCGCTCGTCGACTTCTCCCAGTTCGATGTGATCGTCCCGGGACCGGATTCCCCCTGCGTCGCCCTCTTTCATGAATACCTCCAGCAGGTTCCCGATGCCATCGCCGCCATCCGCGATGCGGCGGCGCAAAACGATGCGGATGCCGTCGCTTCCAAAGCGCACCAGTTCAAAGGTTCCTCGGCAACCTTCGGCTTGATCCGTTTCAGCGACCTGATGCGCATCACCGAGAAAGATGCGCGGGCCGGCGTCGCGCTCGACACGATGTCGACTGAGGAATGGGCCAACACCGCACTCTCCCTCTTTACGGAATCGTGCAGTCTGATCCGCAGCTCCCGCGGAATCTGAAGCGCCCCCGCTCCCTGCATGCCCGCCCTCACCGCGATGCCGTCACAAAGGCGGGGGCCAGGTTGATGCCCCGGTTCGACAGCAGCGTCCCGGTGGCGCGCTCCAGTTCCGTGAGCGAGAGCACGTAGTCCATCAGGGCGGCGTTCTCCGAAATCTTCGCCTCGGAGAGTTCGTCCAGCATCTCCACCAGTTCGCTGGTGCCGGACCCGTCCAACGCAAGACGCTCGAACGCCTTTCCGACCAGATCGACCGCCAGTTCCCGGTTGCGCCGCGCGCTTTCGACGCGCCCCTGGCTGCTCTCGATCAGCTTGATCGCGGTCCGCACCTCCCGAATCACGCTGCGCTCCGCCCGAATCAGCCGCTCAAAAGTCTGCCGGGAAATCGCCTGCCGTTGCTGGTATTCCGCCTTCTCCGCGCGCTTTCCCCACGGGAAACTCAAGACCACCCCCACGTTCCAGGCGTCCCCGTCTCCCGAACTCATGTGGTCGAAGAGATCGCCCGCGCTGCCCTCGTAAGGACTCAAGAGGATGTTCCCTTCGGCGTCGCGCACCCCGCGGTTCTTCCCCGAAATTCCCTCGGCGGAAACTCCCGCGATGAGATTCAGCGTCGGACGCAGCGCGTCCTTCGCCACGCGCACCTGGATGTCCTGGCTCTCGAGATCGCGCCGCGCCGCATTGAAATCGGGACGGTTCCTCAGGCCGCGCATGATCTCGTTGTCCCGGTAAAAAACCGCCTCGCGCGCGACCGGCACGTCCACCGGCCTCCACACCGGCTCGACACCTGTCATCTGCTCTTCGAAATTGGTGATGGCCCGGAGCTTGCTTTCCGCCACGATCACCGCGCGCCGGGCCTCCTCGATCTTCAGCCGCCGCTTGGCCGCGGCACGCTGCGACTGCAGGAAGTCGACCTGTGAGATTTCTCCCAACTCGAATCGCACCTGGTTGTCGGCCTCGAGTTTCTTGGCGGCTTCGAGAGTCTCCTCCTGGTCCGCAAGATTGGCGCTCCGCAGCACCAGCTCCCAGTAAGCCGCCTCCGCCGCCACGAGAATTTCCATGACCGTGTCTTCGAATCGTTTCCCGGTGATGTATTCGCCGTTGCGCGCCAGCACGATGGAACTGCGGTTGATGAAAAGGCCCGCCCCCCGCAGCAACGGCTGCGTCAAAGTCAGGCTCACCTTGGACGAATGCAGCGGGTTCAACAAGACCCCGCCCTCGTCGGCGCGGGACAAGTTGTAATCCCCCTTCAAGTCAATCGTCGCCCCCGTCCGCGTCCGCTTTGTCACCGCCATGGAAGCGTTCGCAGTCGTCAGGTTCTCCCGCGGCCGGTGATCGGAATACGGCGAGGGACGCTTGCCGTCGCGCACGCTCACGTACGCCTCCACTTGCGGATCGAATCGCGCCAGCGCCCGATCGATCTCCTCCCGGCTGATGACCACGTCCTGCGCCCGCACCTTGATCTCCGTGTTCGCTTCCAGCGCCATGCGCAGCACGTCCGAAAGGCTCACGCCCCGGCCCGGCGCGCCGCCGGCTTCCTCCGCCGCCGCCGGATCCGCCCCGCCCGCGAGAAGCGCGGCCGGCGCGATCCACATCGCCAATCTTGTGTTCCAATTGCGTTTCATCAGTCTATCCAGTTTAGAGGCTCCTCGCGAAACCGCGCATACCGGCCCGCGTTCCTGTCCCAGAGGTAAACGCTCCACAGGTAGCTGCGGAATTTGAGGTCGAAATTCTTGCGCAGGAAGAGCTCCACCCGCGCGCCCGGGTATTCCCAGCGCAGGTTCTTGCCGCGCGAACGGAACTTCTCGCGGTTCACCACCACCCAAATCCGTTCGTGCCGCGCGCAGGCCTCCTGCAATTGGCCGAGCTTGCCAATCACTTCCGCCGAACCGTTCCTGTCAATCAGCCGCCCGTCCCGGCGAAAGACAAAATCGTAGAGAATCGGCACCGCCAGATCGTAATCCGCGCGCCCGGTTTCGAGCAGCGCCGCATGGGGGTGCGGTTCCGTCGCCGCCACGCGGTCGTCTTCCCGCAAGTTCGCCGCCACGTATCGGAAAGCTCCCGTGGAATCGCCCAATATCTTCTCCCCGTAGGATCCCGGAATCCTCCACGGACTCCACGATAGCAGGACGCAGACAAACGCCGCCGCCGCAAGCCACGGAAGGAGCGCCCCGCCGCCTTGCCGCCCCCGTCCACCACCCGGCACCGTCAGCACCGCGCGCAACGCCGCCCCGATGCCGTCCACGCCGAGAAGAATCCACAGGGGAATGAACGCATACTGGTAACGCAGGCTGACCGAAGTCACCAGCACGTTCGTTAACACCACTCCCGCCAGGAGGACCAGGTGGAGGCACAAGACCGTCCGCCGCCGCCGCGCGAGCGCGTGCACGAGTCCGGCGAGGAAAAAGACGCTGAGGACGATGTGCAGCCGCGAATATCCGATCAACAGCGCGAAGAAATTCAACGGCTCGCGAAAATCAAATCCAATCGTCGCTTCGACGTTGGGAGAAACTCCCTCGAGATAGGTGAGGCATTTCATCTTGAAGAAGGCGATGTCCAGTGCCACCACCGCAAAGGCGCAGCCCCCCGCCACGAGGATTTTGATCTCATCGCCCCACGACCGCCGCGTCCCCATCAGCGCGTAGGCGATCGCGAGCGCGCCCCCCGTCAGGATACTGATCTCCTGGCTTAGGATTGCCGCGAGAAACGCCGCGATGGCCAGGTAACGATCCCGCATCCCGCTGTTCTGCACGAACCCGCGAATAAACAGGTAAATGGTGAGCAGCAGGAAGAATTGCTGTTGCTGGTAAAACCGCGCGATGTGCCCGCTGAAGATGAGAAACGGATGCACCGCAAAGAGCACCATCGCCCCCAGCCCCGTCCACCGGCTGCGCAGCAGCTTGCTCCCGTAAAGATAGAGCAGCCAGGCCGTGGCCGCGCTGAAGAACACGGATGCCAGGCGCAGCGTCCAGATGTGCCCGCCGAGCACCGACGCCAGCGCGCCGGTCAGGTAATGGTAAAGCGGGCTTCGCGTATACCACACTCCCTCCGCATACTCCGGCACCCCGGTCTCGGCGATGCTCAGCACCGCCTGGGTCGAGGCGTATTCATCGTCATCGAGAGGCTGGTGATCGAGCTTCCAGGCCCGCACCAGCACGCAAAGCAGGAGCACCGCCACCACCAGCACCCGCCACCCGGCATCGTTCCAACTCAAACTTTTGAATCGCGCGGCATCCCGGCGCAGCCACTCGAGGACTCCGGCGCCGGCCGCCGCGAAGCAAAGACACGCCGGCCAAATCCATTCCCGCCGAAACAGCAACTGCTCGCTCCGCTCCGCGAACGCCGCCGCGAGCAACACGCACATGCCGGCTAATACGGAAAATGAACCCATTAACGGATAGCACTTCCGTAACGCAGTAAAAACCCGGCCCCGCCCCCGCCCGGCGCACCCCGCCACCACCAGCGCGCCCAAAATTCCCCCCGTCGCCACTCCCGCCGCGCCGTGAAATCCGCGAAATCCGGCGTGCCCGAGAAAACGCTTCTCCGGCAACGCCACCGCGCCTCCAAACTCCGCCGCATGCCCCACGGACGCCGCGCCCGACTCGTCGGCGGAATTCCGCGCCCGGACCGTCCACGCGCTGTCGCTGCCCATCCACCGCCAGTCTTCCGCCCCTCCCTTTGCGCCCGCATCCAGCGCGAACCGCGGCTGCCAGTTCCAATCGTAAGGCGGCTGCCGCGCCGCAATCAACCGCACTCGAATCTCGTTCTCTCCGCTCTGCAGCAACCGCGAAATATCGTAGATGTGAAACCGGCCGGTCAGGCGCTCGCGCGTCAGCTGCCGGGGCGTCCGCAGTTCGGGACGCTCCACGGGGCCGTTTTCGTCCATGGGTCTCCCTTTGGCTTCCGCCCCGGATGGATCGTCGCCGGGCAAACCCTCGCCCCCGGTCGCCCTCGGTCTTTCACGCGTCCGGTTGAGCGTGTTCTCGTTTTTCTTGAAGGCGTTCACCGTGGGGTCGCCGTGACGCGGCGATTCAAATCGCGTGCCTGCGAACAACGACTCGACTTCGTCTGGATCGAGAAGTGTCGGGTTCACCGCGAGCGCGCCGCGATTCGACGGCCGCACCAGCCAGTCGCCGTGATGCAGATCATCCTTCTCCGCCGTGCGCACCCGGACGCGCTCTCCGTTGACCCAGACCTGGTAAGGCCACGCGGTGACCATTCGCAAAATTGCCTCTTCGGACCAGTCTCCCGCGTCCCACCGCCGCGTGAACTCATGATACCGCGCCGGCGCATTCCCGCTCCACCCGATCCAGCGGCCATGAAACGCTTCTGCAAAAGCTTCCCTGGCGAAGAGGCGGAACGCGCTTCCACTCGGGCCTTCCACCGCCACGGCCTGCCGCCACTTCGAAACGTCCGCGTCCGGCAGCAGCCATTCGGCCTGGCGCAGCCCCGTCGGCACCGGTTCCGCGCGCCAACTGGCGTCTGAGCACAGCGCCACGCGCTCCCCGCTCTTCAACTCGACCTCTCCTTCGAGAATAAACGCGGGCGCGGAGTGGCGGCTCTCCACTTCCATCGCCAGCACGTTGCGCCCGTTTCTCAGGTAGGGCGTGAGATCCACGAAAACCGGAAGCCGGTGACTGGCGTGTCCGGTCCACTGGTATTCCCTCGGAAAATTCAACGCCAGCATCGGCGGGGCGGAATCCAATCGCTGGCCCGCCGACCCGAGCCCGGTCTGGAACGGCCGCGTCGCGCGCCACAGGAAAAACCGCGACGCGCTGTCGCCGTTGACCGTCAACTCGAAGCCCGCGTCCGCCGAGATCATGCACCAGGCGTTGCGCACGCTTCCCTGCAGGCGGATCTCCTTGCGAAAACAACCCGTCGCCTGCGCACCATCCATCGTCCCGATCCACGAGGCGTCTTCCGCGAAAGTCACCGGCCGGACCTGCGGTTCCGCCGGCACCATCCATTGCAGCGCGAGGTAAACCGTCAGCCCCGCCGCAAGCGACGCCGCCACAGCCGCGCGAAACACGCCGTGCGGCATGAGGCTCTTCTTCGTCTCTGTCCGGGTGTTTTTCATTGAAAATCAGGGCCGCAGCATCTTGTCGAGTTGACGCACCACCTCTGCGACGGCGCCTTCGTCGAAACCTGCTTCCGCCAGGTTGTGATGCGAAGCCGACAGCACGGCGCGCTTGTTCTTGGAGCGGAAAGTCGCGTAAAGCGCGCGCAGCTCCTCGTGGCACTGCCGCAATGCATCCGTCTTGCCCAGCTGCAGGCACGCGAGTTGCAGGGCGTAATTCACCTTCAAGTGCACAGGCTCCGCCCCGTGCAGCCAATCGAGCAGCGCCCGCGCAGATTGAATTTTCCCGGCGTTATACCGGTTGACCGCCTCGCGCAGCAGCGCGCGCCGGGCTTCCCGCGCCACCTCCACGGGAACGCCTTCTCCGGTCCCGCCCGCGCCCAGCCCACGGTAAATCTGGGTCGCCTGCTGGAAATATCCGCCCTTTTCCAGCAGGTAGCCTTTCCAAAGCAGCGCGTGGGAAGAGCCTTCGCGCCCCGCCGCCGCGTCCGCCGCGCCCAGTTGCGCCACGATGTCTGTGTGATAGCGAAGCGCCGGCAGCCAGGCGATTGCCGCCTCCAATTGCCCGCGCGCCCGCGCGAATTCCCCCGCCGCAACCGATTTCTCCGCCGCGCGCACCCAGGCCGACGCCGAGAAAACCGGGAGCGTGACCACCGCCACGACCGCGAGCAAAGCCGCGCCGCCGCGCTTGGCCAGGCGCGCGCTGAACCGGAGATCCTCGCGGCACGCGAACGCGCCGTCATCACTCCGGCAGAGCGACGCCAGGATCATCAGCGATCCGAAGAGCGCGCAGAACCATCCCCGGCCTGCAAACTGGAAGAAGGCCGGCGTATACCCCGCCCACAGGAACAGGTTGTTGACATCCGACAAGCGCAATGTCGCGGGCGACAGCGCCGGGACCGGAAACGGCGCCAGCACCCGGGGCGTGTCTTTCAACTGCACTGCGGATTTGCGAGGCTGGTAAGAATACTCCTGCGCATTGTAAATGTCTCCCCCAAGCCAGGTCAGGTTCTCGTGCTGCATCTGCAGGCGGGCGGCCGCTTCCCCCGCCTCGCCGCCCCGGCTGAACGCAAAGAACGGAAATGCCAGCGTCACGGCGGCCAGGATAATCGCCGCCGTCGCCGCGCGGTCGCGCGCCCGCGACTGCCGCCGCCATCGCAACCCGATGCCGCACCAGCCAATGACGCACGCCGCCCCCGCCGCGATCGCCGCCTTGCAAGTCCAGGCGCATCCCGCCTCCGCCGTGACGGTCTCGATGCCGCCCTCCGCGCCGGGCGCAAATGCCACCGGGACGGAAAACCACGGCGCCGCGACACTCCACACAAAAAGTGCAAGTCCGCACACAAAAGCCGCTCTGGTCAATAAAACGGGCATGGTATCAGCCTTCCTCCGCGTGGTCTTGCGCCGCCGCTTCCCCGGCGGCGGCGAATTCCTCCTCTTCATCGAACGACACCGTATAAACCAAGGCGCGATTCGCCGGGCGATGCACCACCACCCGGACCTTGTCCTCGGGTCGCAGCACGGTATGACCGTCGACCAGCACCGTCATCCCCGGCTCGACGCCGGATAAAAGCTCCACCGCGTCTCCCTCGACTTCGCCCACTCCCACCGCGACCACGCGATGCGTCCCGTCCTCCTCGAGCACCTGCACCAGTCCGCGCCCCGCGGAAACCGAACGCACCGCGCTGCGTGCCACTCCCGGCGCCCGGCGCACCACGGCGATCCGCGCGAATCCGGTCATGCCGGGCGCGAGCAATTCCCCCGCCTTCTCGTCTTCAAGCGAAACCCGCACCGCAAACGTCGCCGGCCACTCCGGCGAACCGGTCCCGCGCGGACGCAGCGGACGATTGATCTCCGGCCCGCCCTGGTTAAAGGTCACCACCGGAACGATCCGCTCCACTTTGCCCTGGATTTTTCTCCCCGGAAACGCTTCCAAAAAAATATCCGCGGCTATTCCCTCCTCCACCACCGGCAGGGCGCGCTGGTCTAGATGCGCTTCGAACCACAGCTCCGACATGAGGACAAACCCGGGTTTGCCGCTGTCCTGGTTGTATTCTCCCTCGCGGATCAGCACCCGCTCGATAATCCCGTCCGCCGGCGCGACAATCCGGTATTCCGCAAGTTCCTCGCGCCGGTGCTGGAGCGCTCTCTCGGCTTCCGAGATCGCGTTTTCCGCAATCTCCAAACTGTGCGGCACCCCCTCGCGCGACATGTGCGCGTCGAACTTTGCCAGCTTAAGCCGGTTCACTATTTCCAAGTGTTCCCGCTCGGCATCGAGAAGCCTCGTTTTGGAGATGATCCCGCGTTCGAATAACTCCCGGTATGTCCGCAGCTTTTCATCGGAACGCTTCTCCATCTCCTCCGCGGTGCCCAGCCGGATCTGGTCTTTTTCCGGGCGCTCCTGGGCCAGGATGTAGGCCGACCCGACCTTGACGCGCTCTTTCTCCGCGCTCGCCGTGGAGACCGCCAGTTCCGCGGCCGCCAGTTTCAACGACGCCATCGTGGGATCCAGTTCCGCCATGAGCTGACCTTTGCGCACAAAATCGCCAGCCTCCACGTGCACCCGCGTCACCCGCGCCATCGGCACCACCGGCACATAAAACGGCTGCGCCGCCAGGGTGCCTTCGCCGTGGAAAACGGTCTCGAATTTCCGCTCGGCAACCTCTTCCGTCACCACCGGAAACGCCATCTCGAGAGTCCGCATCAGCCGGCTGTACCCGAGCGTCGAGGAATACATGCGGCTCTGCGAATTCTGGTAAGCCGGCCACAACAGGAACCAGGCCGTCCCGGCCCCCAGCAAGCAGGTCGCCGTCACCAGGCACACCATCGCGCGCTGCCGCCTCAGCCAGGATAGCCCGGCTGCGCATGCCCTCGCGACTTTACTGAAATCAATGTCACGCAGTTTCTTCATAACAAACGGATGTGATTGTTTCGATGCGCGCCGGCGCAAGCAGCAGCGCCACGCCGAGCGACAGCAATTCCACCGCAATCTGCAGCACGCGCCAGAATACCGCCGCCAATGCGGCCTGCTCCAGCGGCAGCAGCGGTAGCAGCAGCGCGCACAAACCGGCCTCCCGCGCCCCCAGACCGCCCGGCGCCCCGATCGCGAAAAAGCCCGCCAGCCAGGCCGCCGCATTCACGCCGATGGCCGCCGCCGGGGAAATCGCCGCTTCCGGCCACAGGGCCTGCAGGGCGAGGTAAAAACCCACACCCTGCACAAAACAAAGGCCTGTGTACAAACCGAATGCTTTGCACGATTTCCCCAGGCGCGGCCGCGCGCCGGCCAATGCGCCGAGCGCCTCGAACCGCCTGGAAATCGAAGCCGCCAGGCGCCGCCGGACTTTTGAAAAAGAAAGCACACAGAGAATCAGCAGGCATGCGGCCATCCCCGCGCCGAAGGACCACCACGGCAATTCCGGGAGCATGGCGCCATACCGCGCCGGCATGCCTGCAAGCGCCAGCCCGACCGTTGCCGTGACCGCCCATGCCGCGATGGTCACTCCAAGTTCCAGGGGCAGACTCAAGGCGGCCGCCCCCTTGGGAATTCCCTGGCGCGTCGCTTCCACCACGCGCGAGCAGTACCCCCAGATTCCACCCGGAATCCATCGCAGCGCCTCGGTCTGCAGCCAGATCCGCGCGCTCGTCACCAACCCGGCCCGCTGGCCGAGCGCTGCGAGCACCACGCCCCACACCGAGGCATTGAGCAATCGATAGGCCAGGCACACGCCAACCGCCGCGGCCGCCATCCGCCAGTCGGCCCGCGCCAGCGCCGTCCCGACCTCGTCCCGCATGCCCCAGACGACCATCCCGAGACTCGAGAGAATCGCGCCGCACACGAATGTCTTTATAAGCGTCTGCTTTTCCTTCATCGGTTTTCTCCTCAGGTTCCGGGCATCAAGGGCGCCAGCAACGATTCCGCTTTGCAAGCGCTGGCGCGCCCTTGCCCGCGACATTCCTGGTAAAGCGTTTCGATTCCGGTGATGATGCGGTCCCAGTCGAATTCACGGCGCACGTGCCGCCCTCCCGTCTCCCCCAGCCGGCGCGCGAGTTTCGAATCGTCGAGAATTCTTGTAATCGCCTCCACCAACGCTGCTTCGTCCTTTTCGGGGACGAGCAAACCCGTCTCCTCGTGCACGATCACGTCCACGATGCCGCCCACCGCGGAAGCGACCACCGGTTTGCGATTGCGCAAAGCTTCCACCAGCACCACGCCCAATCCTTCGGTGTCTCCGTTGTCGTCGTAAATCGCCGGATGCACGTAAACCGCACACTCGCGGTAAAGCTCGGCGAGACGCTCGGTGCTCACGAACCCCGCGAATTCAATGGCGTCGTCGACACCCATCTCCCGGGCCAATTCTTCCCATTCGGCCTTGCGATCGCCCTCGCCCGTGATCACCATTCGCACCCGGCGCCGCCGCAGCAGCTCCGGAAATGCGCGGATGAGGACGTCGAGCCCTTTGCGCTGAATGAGCCGCCCGCAGAACAGAAGCAGCGGGACTTCTTCTTCCTTCCCTGGACTTTGTCTCCTCTCGCTTTCGTCATCCGCCTCCACGGGGATGGTGACGCCGTAAGGACTGATCCCGGCCTCGCGGCCGCAAATCTTCCGAATCTCGGCCTGGGTGTGCGAGCTGTTGCACAGCAACCCGTCCGCCGATTTCAAGAGCGCGGCAAGTACTCTGCAGATGGGGGCGCTCTTGCGGGCCAACGCAAGCTCGGCCCCGTGACAATTCGCCACCACCCGAATTCCGAAGAGCCGCGCCGGCAGCCAGGTCATCAAGCCATGCGGGAAAGGCCAGTGCACGTGAATCACATCGAAACGCTCCCGCCACGCCCAGGCACACACCGCCACGCATCCGCAGAGGATGTAGGGCGCCGCCAGAAGTTTGTAAAACGGCGAGCGCACCTTGCTGGGCGCCCCGTGCTCGTGCGTCAGCGTTTCCCAGCGCGCGGGCGCATAGCGAAAGCGCTTTACAGGCACCCCGTCGATCTCGTGCGAGCGCAGCCCGGCGTAACTGGGCGCCAGCACCGTTACCCGGTGTCCCCGCGCCGCCATCCGGTTGACGCTCTCGCGCAGCCACGGCACCTGGCCGTCGTCCTCGCTGCGGGGATAAGTCGAGCCCAGCACCGCGATGTTAAGTTTTTTGTCCTCCGGTTGATTTTCCATGGCTTTGTTCCTCTCTTTTCTCGTTATTCTTCTTCTTGATCGCTGTGGTTCAGGCAGCCTCCAGCTTCTTTCGCACTTCCTCGGTTCGCGAATTCACCGCGCGCCGCGCCGTGCTCAGCACCTCCGCCGGATTGCACGGCTTGCAAAGGTATTCGAAGGCCCCGTTCTTGATCGCCTTGACACCCGCCCGGATGTCGTCCTCGCTCGAGACCATCACCACCTGGACGTCTCGTCCGCGCTTCATTACATCCGGAATCAGCGAGAGACCGTTCCCGCCCGGCATGTACACGTCCAGGAACGCCACGTCCGTTTCAGGATCGATCGCTTTGAGGGCGCCGTCGCAGTTCTCCGCTTCATCCACTTCCCATCCGCCCTGCCGCAGGCATCCGGCGAGAATGGAACGCGTGATCTTGTCGTCGTCCGCCACCAGCGCGCGGGGTTTGCGCCCCGATTCGGAGCGCGGCGGATTGGCCATCTGCCGCTCGACCGCCTCGAAGTAACCCGGCTTCTCCGCCGGGAACGCGCCCCGGGTCATCCCGATCTTTTCGGTCACGGGCAGCGGGTGGCTTTCGGAGAATCGCCGGTTGACGTCGAGTTCCGCCGTAAAGCCCATCATCACCAGCAAGATTGCGGCTGCAACGAGCACCGGACCCGATACGGCTAATGACATTGTCAGCGCCGCAGGGAAGCTTCCGAAGATCGAGAGCGTCCAGAGCACGCCTCCCGCCGCAAACAGGCTCGCAGCCGTCCCTCCCAGGAAATGCATGGGGCGCTCCCGGAAATTCTTGATAAAATATACCGTCCACATATCGCAGAACCCGCGCAGAAAGCGCTTCACGCCGTACTTGCTCGTCCCAAAACGCCGCGCGTGGTGCTGCACGGGAATTTCCGCGGTGCGAAAACCCTCGATGCTCGCCAGCGAAGGCACCATGCGGTGCATCTCGCCATACATGGGCAGCGCCTCGACCACCTCGCGGCGGTAACATTTGAAGC
>JAHEJT010000150.1 GCA_024638765.1 Verrucomicrobiales bacterium | reverse complement strand
TAAGAATCGCGGTCCTCTTCCCTGATCTCGCTGGGATGTGTGCCGGTGTTTTCTTTGTTCCTGGGCACCCAGATGCGTCCGTCGTTGCGGAGCGATTCCGACATCAGGGTGAGCTTCGACTGGTAATCGCCGCTCACGGGGATGCAGGTGGGATGGATTTGCGTGTAACAGGGATTGGAGAAGTAAGCCCCGCGTTTGTAGGCACGGTAAGCCGCGGTGACATTGCAACCCTTGGCGTTGGTCGAGAGATAGAAGGCGTTGCTATAGCCGCCGGTGGCGAGGACGACGGCATCGCCCGCGTGACGCGTGATCTTGCCGGTGACGAGATCGCGCGCGATGATGCCCTTGGCGTGGCCATCGACGACGACGAGGTCGAGCATTTCCGACCGGGGAAAGAGTTCGACGTTGCCATGGGCGATCTCCTTGGAGAGCGCGGAATAACAACCGAGTAGGAGTTGCTGGCCGGTCTGGCCGCGGGCGTAAAAGGTGCGGGAGACCTGGGCGCCGCCGAAGGACCGGTTTGCGAGGAGGCCGCCGTATTCGCGTGCGAAGGGGACGCCCTGGGCGACGCACTGGTCGATGATGGCCCCGCTGACCTCGGCCAGGCGATAAACGTTGGCCTCGCGCGAGCGAAAATCGCCGCCCTTAATGGTGTCGTAAAAGAGCCGGTATACGCTGTCGCCGTCGTTCTGATAGTTCTTGGCGGCGTTGATTCCGCCTTGGGCGGAGATGCTGTGGGCGCGGCGCGGGCTATCATGAATCGTGAAATTTTTCACCTGGTAACCCAGCTCGCTGAGGGTGGCTGCGGCGGAGCCTCCGGCGAGTCCGGTCCCCACCACGATGACGGTGAATTTGCGTTTGTTGGCCGGATTAATGAGCCGGGATTCCTGCTTGTGCCGGGACCATTTCCCAGCAAGCGGGCCCGGGGGGATCCCGGCATCGGGCATATCTGTGAGGGGCTGGATCATTTGACGAGGCCGGCCAGGACGGAGACGGGGATGGAGCAGTTTCCGATCAGGATGAGGAGGGCATAGGCCTGCCCGGACCAGACGATCAACGGCCAGTTGCGTTCCGTGCGGAGGCCGAGAGTCTGGAAGATGCTGGAGAAGCCGTGGCCGAGGTGGGCGTAGAGGAGGCACATGGCGAGGATGTAGACGCCGCTGACCAGGGGATTGCTGAATCCGGTCACGAGCATGGCGTAAATGTCGTGACGCGATTCTGCATCGTAATACCCGGCGTCGCCCGCATCGGGAGTGATGGTGAAGTGGAGCAGGTGATAGACGATGAAGGCGAAGATGAGGAGTCCGCTGTAGATCATGGTGCGCGAGGCCTTGGTCGCCACGACCGTGTCCTTGTAAGCGTAAGCGGTGCCGCGGGCGGCCCGGTTTTGCCGGGTAAGCTGGATGGTGGCGACGACGTGGAGCGCGACCGTGGCCAGGAGTCCGACGCGGGCGATCCACACGCCCCAGCCGTGGAGGAGGTGCTGGAGGAACTCGCCATAAGCGTTGATGGCATCGGCCCCCACGTAAATGAGGAGGTTACCGATCATATGGACTGCCAGGAAGAGGAGCAGGAGGATGCCTGTGACGGCGACCACCAGTTTCTTGGCGATGGAGGAACTCCAAACCGATGTGAATTTGCCGAGGACTCCGCTCATTGGTGAATTGCGATCATCTAATATGCATTACGCGTGTCGAATGCAAGGAGTTGGCTTGCCGGGGGAAGAAATACTCGGCGGCAGGGAGTCCTCAGAGGGCGCTTTAGGATTGCATGGGCCGGGGGCGCCCGGTATGCTCTGACGCGTCGCAGCAACCAGCGAAGCAAGAGGCATGGGAAGAGGATTAGTCGGATTCCTGGGAGGATTCCTGTATCTGTTCGGGGGGACGTTGCCCGCGTTTGCGCTCGAAGAAACCGGGAGCGCGGATGCCAAGATTAACGACCTGCTGGGGCCTGTCGCCGACATTGCGGAGACCATCGTTTTTTATTCGATTCCCCTCGGCGGGCAGTCCGTGCCCATCGTTTTGATTCTATTGGCGGGCACCGCTATCTTCCTGACGCTCTATTTCAAGTTTATCAATCTGTGGGCCTTCAAGACGGCAGTGCTCACGGTGCGCGGGAAGTATACGAGCCGGGATGCCCCGGGTCAGATCACGCATTTTCAGGCCCTGAGCGCGGCCCTTTCGGCCACAGTGGGGCTTGGGAACATTGCGGGAGTCGCGGTGGCGATCGGGCTGGGAGGACCGGGAGCGACGTTCTGGATGATCCTGATGGGGTTTTGCGGCATGACCACCAAGTTCTGCGAGTGCACGCTGGGGGTGCGTTATCGCCGGATCGACGAGGAGGGGAAGGTGCATGGCGGGGCGATGTATTACCTGACCCGGGGATTGGGGGAGCGCGGGCTGCGGCCGATGGGGCTCGTCCTGGGCGGATTTTTCGCCGTGATGTGTATCGGGGGCGCCTTCGGCGCCGGGAACATGTTCCAGGTCAACCAGGCGCACGATCAGTTTTTCCGGACGTTCGGATTCCTGGAGAGCGGCTGGCAGTTCGGGCTGATGATGGGGATTCTCTGCGGCCTGGTGATTATCGGCGGCATTGTCTGGATCGCGCGAGTGACGTCATTCCTGGTGCCGTTCATGTGTGTGACCTACGTGATCACGGCGCTGGTCATTATTTTATCGAATTTCGGCGAGATCCCCGACGCCATTGGCGTGATTATCCGCGGGGCGTTCTCGCCGGAAGCCATCGGCGGCGGGGTGATCGGGGTATTGATTCAGGGGATCAAGCGGGCGGCTTTCTCGAATGAGGCCGGGTTGGGTTCGGCGCCGATTGCGCATTCCGCGGTCAAGACGGACCGGCCCGCCAGCGAGGGGATCGTGGCCTTGCTGGAGCCTTTCGTGGACACCGTGGTGGTCTGCACGATGACGGCACTGGTGATCGTGATCACGGGGGTGTGGCAGGTGAACGGGGACGTAACGGTCGAGGGGGCGGCATTGAGGAACGGGCCGGAGGCCACGGCCCTGACGACCGAGAGGCTCTCCAAGGGCATCATGGTCGATATCCTGGAAGATGCGCCGGCCCCCGAGGGGGAGGATACGCCCGCTTACAGGGTCCGTATTTTCCAGGAGGAAACTACGGGGTGGGTGGATTCGACAGCGATCACCTTGCGCGGCGGCACCTCGGGCGGGGTCTGGCTGACGTCGCAAGCGTTTGGATCGGTGCTCGGTTTCTTCCCGGTGATCCTGGCGGTGGCGGTGCTGTTGTTCGCGTTTTCGACGATGATTTCCTGGTCCTATTACGGGCAGCAGGCGGTTATCTTTCTCTTCGGGCACAACCATATCGTGATCCTGATTTACAAGCTGGTCTTTTGCTCCATTGCGGTGGTGGGAGCGGCCAGTTCGCTGGATAACGTGATCCGGGTTTCGGACGCCATGGTGTTTGCGATGGTCGCGCCGAACCTGATCGGTGTGTATTTTCTGCTCCCGGTGGTGCGGGAGGAACTGAAGAAATATATGGAACACGTGCGGAAGGCGTAGTTGGTTGCCTGGTAATGTCCCGTCAATACACCCTTCAGCCTCGGACCCCTAGCGCCGCGTCGATCAATTATGCGGAGGAACTCAACGCGCAGCAACTGGCGGCGGTGACGTGTCCGCCGGGCCCGGCGCTGGTGATCGCGGGGGCGGGCAGCGGCAAGACCCGCACCTTGACTTACCGGGTGGCTTACTTGCTGGATAACGGCGTCCAGCCGGACAACATCCTGCTCCTGACTTTCACCAATAAGGCGGCCAGAGAAATGCTGGACCGGGTCGAAGCGCTGGTGACGGCGGACACGTTTCGCCTTTGGGGAGGGACTTTTCACTCGATCGGGAACCGGATTCTGCGCCGCAACGTGGAGAAAATCGGTTATCGCCCCAACTTCTCGATCTTAGACCGCGAAGATCAGAAAGATCTCATTTCGACGGCGATTGTGGAGAGCGCAATTGATCCCAAGGCCGTGCGATTTCCAAAACCGGACGTCCTGGCGAACATGTTCAGTCTGGCAGTGAACACCGAGGAAGAGTTGCACGAGATCGTTGCGTGCCGGTTCCCGTATTTTTCGCACCTGACCGATGCCATCGAGAAAGTGCGTGCGCGGTATGAAGAGAAGAAGGTGGATACCAACTCGATGGATTTTGACGACCTCCTCACCAAGACTTACGAGTTACTCGCGAATAACCCGGAGATTGCGGCCCGTTACCAGCATCAATTTCAGTTCATCCTGGTGGACGAATACCAGGACACCAACAAGATCCAGGCGGATTTCATCGATCTTCTGGCGGGCGAGCACGGCAACATCATGGTGGTGGGAGACGATGCACAGTCGATTTATTCCTGGCGCGGCGCCAACTTCGAAAACATTCTTAAGTTTCCCAAGCGCTATCCGGAGGCGCAGGTTTACAAGATCGAATGCAATTACCGCAGTGTGCCCGAGATCCTGCGTTTTTCGAATGCGGCGATCGCGGCCAACCGGAAGCAGTTCGAGAAAGAGTTGCGCGCGGTGCGTCCGGACCGGGAAATCCTCCCGGGAGTGATTCCCTTGAATGATCCGGGGACCCAGGCGGCGTTCCTTGCGCAGCGAATCCTGGAATTACGGGACGAAGGGATCGAGCTCAATGAAATCGCCGTCCTTTACCGGGCGCATTTCCACTCCATGGAGATCCAGATGGAGCTGACGCGACGGGGGATTCCGTTTGTGATTACCAGCGGGCTTCGCTTTTTCGAACAGGCGCACATCAAGGACGTCGCGGCCTTTATGAAATTCGCCGTCAATCGGCGGGACGAAGTCGCTTTTAAGAGAATGACCCGAATGCTCCCGGGGATCGGAGGCAAGAGCGCGGATAACTTGTGGAGGAGCTGGACGGAGTGCGGAGGATCGAAGGACGCGGTTCCCGAAAGCTTTTCGAAGTTCCTGCTCGAATTCAAGGTGCCGGCGAAAGCGAAGAAAGGCTGGGAGCAGCTGGCTTACACCCTGGATGAGCTGATTGCAGGGGGTGCGCCGGTCGCCCCGACGGAAATGATTCATTCCGTGATCGAAGGCGTTTACGAGGATTACCTGGTAAGCAAGTACACGAATTTCGAAAGCCGGCGCCAGGACCTTGAGCAACTCATGCGATACGCGGGGGGATTTGAAAGCATGGAAGAGTTTCTGTCGCAACTGGCGCTCTTGACGGGAGTCGATACCGAGCCCACGGCGGCGGAGCGGGATTCGGAAGCCGTTTGCCTGTCCTCGGTGCACCAGGCCAAGGGGCTGGAATGGCGGGTGGTTTTCGTGGTCTGGCTGACCGAGGGGATGTTCCCGAATGCCCGGGTCCTCGAGCATGACGAAGACGAGGAGGGCCTGGAGGAAGAGCGGCGGCTCTTTTACGTGGCCGCGACCCGGGCCAAGGATGAGCTTTACCTGACCTATCCCTATATTTGGCCCAGTTCCCACTCCGGAGATGTGGTCCAGCGCCCCTCCCGGTTTCTGGAGGATATTCCCCGGGAATACGTGGAAGAATGGGAGGTGGGACGGAGTTTTGCCTGATTTCCGGCGGGGAAGGGGGAGTCCGGGGGCCGGTGAGTTGATTTTCGGGCTTTATTTAAGACGTCATGAATGTTAGCTAAATCGAATATCAATTCGGGACGGAGCCCCTCCTTCGCGATCGGGACAGGCCTGCGGGCGCTATTCCGCTGGTTTTTCGTGCTTCGCGCAAGGGGCCTGAGGGTTTTGTTTCTTTCGACTAAATGGCAGGCACCAACGGCAAGAATCATCACAAACAAGCGGGCATATTGATTCCCGTCTTTGCGATCCGGCGTCGCCAAGACCTGGGCATCGGCGACGTCACCGGTGTGCGCGCGACGATTGACTGGCTCCACGAAATGGGTATGCAGTTTCTGCAGTTGCTGCCCATCAATGAGACCGGCGGGGACAATAGTCCCTACAACGCAATCAGCTCCGTGGCGATTGAGCCTTCGACGTTGGATGTCTCGCCCGAGGGCCTTCGCGATCTCAAGAAGGAGGATTACGAGCGGATCGTGGGAGCGACCGACCTCGAGGCGCTGCGGGAAGGCAGCGTGAATTACGAAGCGGTAAAAGCTTTGAAGGCGGATCTGCTCTGGGAAGCGTTCGACACTTTTTGGCGTAATGAGTTCCAGCGTGACACCATCCGAGACAAGGATTTCCTCGCCTTTTGCGAGCGTGAAAAGAGCTGGCTCGGTGATTACTCCCTGTTCCGTTTGCTCATGGATATGGAAGGCGGCAGCGAGATCTGGACGTCATGGGCGAATGATTACGACACTCTCGCCAAGGCGCGTGATTTCGTCGATGTCGTCATCGATCTGCAGCCGGAGCAGACGGAAAAACAACTCGCATATTATGCCTATGTCCAGTGGGTGGCCTTCTCCCAGTGGGAAGAAGTGAGAGAATACGCGCGCTCACGGAAGATCGAACTGATGGGGGACATGCCCTTCGGCATCAGTTATTACAGCGCGGATGTATTCTGTCATCCCGAGCTTTTCGACCTGGAATGGTCCTGCGGCGCGCCTCCGGAAACCAATTTCAAGGACGACGAATTCACGCAGAAATGGGGGCAGAACTGGGGGGTCCCTCTCTATCGATGGGACGCGCTGGAGAGCACCGATTTTGCGTGGTGGCGGGTGCGCATTTCGAGAATCTGCAGGATTTTTTCCAGTTTTCGCATCGATCACGCCCTGGGTTTTTATCGCATCTACAGCTTCCCGTGGCGTCCGGAGCGCAACGAAGAATTTCTGCCCCTGGACGAAAGAGAGGCCAGCGCGCGGACAGACGGAAAACTGCCGCGCTTCTTCCAGCGGGCGGACGACAGCGAAGAGGACAAGTCGTTTAACCGCGAGGCCGGCGAGAAATACCTTCGCATCATCAAGCAGGCCGCCGGACCCGCAGCCATCGTGGCGGAAGACCTCGGCATGGTGCCGGAATACGTGCCCCAGAGTCTGGAGTCATTGGGGATTCCCGGGATGAAGGTGCCGGTCTGGGAAAAGACCGAGGAAGGAAAACCCCGTCCCGGGAAGGAATATCCCTATCTGTCCTTTGCCACTTATGCGACGCATGATCACGAGCCACTCAAGACCCAGTGGGAGTATCTCAGGAAGACTGCGAGAAGAGCGAATGGAGATGAGAAAGAAAACGCCCGTCGTCAATTGAAGCATCTCGCTGAATTCGCCGGGCTCAAGGCAAGCCAGGCGCGCGCGCCCTACGACGACACGATTCGCGAGGCCTTTCTCAAGGCATTGTTCGAATCCAAATCGCGTTATGCGTCCGTGATGGTTACCGATCTGCTGGGGATCGAGGAACGCTTTAACATCCCCGGGGTCGTGGGCCAGGGCAACTGGACCACGCGAATGAGAGATTCCGTGGAGGACCTGACCAGCAAAGCCGAGTGGCGCAAGCTGGCAGAGCGGACGCGGGACATCCTCAAGGAGACTGGCCGCCTCACGGCCTGAGAGGCAAGGCTTGCATTCTCGCTTCGGATTGGTTTGATACCACTCCGCACACATGAAGAAACCCATCAAAATCGCCATTACCGGGGCCGCAGGCCAGATCGGATATTCACTGCTTTTTCGCGTCGCCTCCGGCGAATTATTCGGTCCGGAGCAGCCCGTCAGCCTGCATCTGATCGAGATTCCACCCGCCATGGATGCGCTCCAGGGCGTGGTCATGGAACTCGACGATTGCGCCTTTCCGCTCCTGCACGAAATCGTTCCCACCACCGATCTCGATGAGGGGTTTCGCGGCGTAAACTGGGCGCTGCTGGTGGGGAGCGTGCCACGCAAAGCGGGCATGGAGAGAAAAGATCTGCTCGGCATCAACGGAAAGATTTTTGTGGGCCAGGGGCAGGCCATTGCCCGGAACGCGGCTTCGGATGCGCGTGTCCTGGTGGTCGGAAACCCCTGTAACACCAACTGTCTGATTGCGATGAATAACGGGAAAGATCTCCCCTCCGACCGCTGGTTTGCGATGACGCGGCTGGATCAGAATCGGGCGGCTTCCCAGCTGGCGCAGAAGGCCGGGGTGCACGTCACCGAGGTCAGTAATGTCGCCATCTGGGGCAATCATTCCGCGACCCAGTATCCGGATTTCATCAACGCGAAGATCGGCGGCAAACCGGCGTCGGAAGTGATCGGCGATGAAGCCTGGCTCCAGGGTGAATTTATTTCCACGGTGCAACAGCGTGGCGCGGCCATTATCAAGGCACGCGGCGCGTCCTCGGCCGCTTCGGCCGCCAACGCGGCGATCGACACTGTGCGCAGCCTGACCACGCCAACCCCCCAGGGCGACTGGTTCAGTGTCTGTGTGTGTTCGGACGGGAGTTACGGCACCGAGCCGGGCATAATCACATCCTTCCCGATCCGGACCGACGGCAGCAAATGGGAGATCGTCCCGGATGTGCCCGTCGACGATTTCAGCCGCGAAAAAATCGACGCCACCGTCAACGAGCTCAAGGAAGAGCGGGAGATGGTGAAGGATTTACTGTAGGTGCGAGCGTGAGCGAGTACCCGCGATCCGATTAAACGCAGAGGACGCAGAGCAATCGCAGAGGGCCGCAGAGGTTTTCTGAATAATAAAGAAATTCTTCTCTGCGCAACTCTGCGCATCTCTCTGCGGCCGCTGCGTATAGTCCCACGTTTCCTCCGGCATTACCCGGGCTCCGTCATTATTGCCGGGTCGAGGGCCTTTTCGAGTTCGTCCGGAGGAAGGACTTTCTTTTCGGTGCACAGTTCGCGGACTGTTTTGCCGGTTTCGACCGATTCTTTGGCGATCTGGGCGGCGGTATCATAGCCGATGATCGGCGCCAGGCTGGTGACCATGGACATGCTGAGCTCGATGAGTTCCGCGCAGCGCTCCGCGTTGGCCACGATTCCATCCACGCAGCGCTCCCTGAAAATGCCGCAGACATTGGTGAGGAGCGAAATGCTCCGGAGCATATTCTGCGCCATCACCGGCATCATGACGTTCAGCTCCAGGTTGCCGTTGGCGCCGCACCAGGTGGCGACGGCGTCGTTGCCCACGACTTGCGCGGCCACCTGCATGACGGACTCACACATGACGGGGTTGACTTTCCCGGGCATAATAGAACTGCCCGGTTGAGTCGCGGGCAGCTGGATTTCACCGATACCGCAACGCGGCCCGCTGCTGAGAAGGCGGGTATCGTTGGCGATCTTGAAGAGAGAAACCGCGATGGTTTTCAGCTGACCGCTCGCTTCCACGAGCGCGTCTTTGGCTGCCTGGGCTTCGAAATGGTCCGAAGCCTCGCGGAATTCAATCCCGGTTTTCTCCGCGATGAAGGCGATGGCTTTGGGAGGGAATTCCCTGTGACAGTTGAGGCCGGTGCCGACAGCAGTGCCGCCGAGAGCGAGTTCATGGAGCGCCTTGATGGCTTTATGGGCGCGATCGACGGAGCGCTCCACCTGCCTGGCGAACCCGGCGAACTCCTGTCCGAGGCGGACGGGGGTCGCGTCCATGAGGTGAGTGCGGCCGATCTTGAGGACGTCGTGAAACTCCTTTGATTTGGCTTCCAGGGACTTCTGCAGCGCCTCCAGGGCCGGGGCGAGCTCGTGCTGGAGTGAGACGGCCACCGCAATGTGCATGGCCGCGGGAAAGGTGTCGTTGCTGGACTGGCCCTGGTTGACGTGATCGTTGGGGTGGACCGGGTCCTTGGAGCCGATGGGTTTCCCGGCGATGAGCGAACACCGGTTTGCGATGACCTCATTGGCGTTCATGTTGGTGCTGGTCCCGGATCCGGTCTGGAAAACGTCGACCACGAAGTGCTCGTCGAGTTTGCCCTCGTAAACTTCCTCGGCAGCCTGTGCGATGAGATCCGCAACGTCACCGGGGATCACGGACAACTCCTTGTTTGTGACCGCCGCGGCCCACTTGATGAGTCCGAAAGCGCTGATGAGCGCGTTGTCGAGGCCTTCTCCGCTGACCGGGAAGTTCAGGACCGCTCTTTGTGTGGAAGCGCCGTAAAGCGCTTCCCCTGGAACTTCCATTTCTCCCATGGAATCTTTTTCAATACGCGTGTTGCTCATGATGCGCTATTAAGCAGAGGCATGGAGCGGGGAAGCAAGTCCCATTTTTTTCTCTTTTCAGAGTGAATGATATCCCGTGAAATGCCCGTCCAACCCACGGAAAACCGCTTTATGAAGATTAATCCCCGCCTTACTCCTTTCCTCCTCCTCATCGCGGCGCTGGCCGCCTTTTTTGTCGATACCTCCCAGGGTGCGACCGCCAAACCCAACGTCATCCTGGTGATCACCGACGACCAGGGCTATGGCGACATTGCCGCCCACGGCAACCCCATCATCAAGACTCCGCACCTGGACAAGCTTCATGGGGAATCCGTGCGATTGGACGATTATCACGTGGCGCCCACCTGCGCTCCGACGCGGGCCGCGCTGATTACGGGTCACTGGACCAATCGCACCGGTGTCTGGCACACCATCATGGGCCGGTCCATGCTCCGTGAAAACGAGGTCACACTGGGCAAGATCCTGGGGGACGCGGGATACGCCACGGGGATGTTCGGAAAGTGGCACCTGGGCGATAACTATCCCTATCGCCCGGAAGACCGGGGTTTCCAGGAGGTGATGCGCCATGGCGGCGGCGGCGTGGGACAGACGCCCGATTACTGGGACAACGCTTACTTTGACGGAGCCTACTTTCATAACGGGAAGGCTGAGCCGGTTACGGGGCATTGTACCGACGTGTTTTTCCGTTATGCGAAAAAGTTTATCAGCAAGCAGGCAGAAGCCGGGAAGCCGTTCTTTGCTTACATCTGCACCAACGCGCCGCACGGCCCCATGCATGCGCCCCAGGAGTGGGCGGATCTATACAAAGATCTCCAGTCGCCGGGCAAAGCAAAGAAGAAGGCGAAGGCCGGCGGCCCGGATGTGGCCAGCCAGCATTACTACGGAATGATCAGTCACATCGACGATAACGTGGGCCGGATGCGGAAGTTTCTGGACGACAAAGGATTGACTGAGAACACCATCTTCATCTTCACCACCGATAACGGTACGGTCCGCTCGAATCTCTTCGATGGCGGGATGCGGGGATCTAAGGGCAGCGAATACGATGGGGGACACCGGGTGCCGTTCTTCATCCACTGGCCGGCAGGCAAACTGACCGGGGGACGCCAGGTCGAAACGATTACCTCTTACGTGGATGTGGTGCCCACCCTGATCGACTTCTGCGGGGTGCCGGCGCCCCAATCGGTGACCTTCGACGGGGTATCGATTCGGTCGCTCCTCGAGAAAGGCGATCACGCCGGCTGGCAGGACCGGATCCTGGTGACGGATTCCCAGCGCGTCCGGGATCCGATCAAATGGCGGAAAAGCGCGGTCATGACCGACCGCTGGCGTCTCATCAACGGCGAGGAACTCTACGACATCGATGCCGACCCCATGCAGACCGGAGATCTCTCGAATGATCACCCCGAGACCGTGAAGCGCCTGCGCGGATTTTACGAAGCATGGTGGGGGGAACTGGAGCCGACCTTCGCTTTGACGACGGAGATTTACCTGGGTCATCCGAAGGCCAATCCTGCGACGCTCACCTGTCACGACTGGATTGCGGACGGCTCGACGCCGTGGAATCACACGCACATTCGCAAGGGCGATGATGCGCCCGATCACACCGGGTTCTGGGCGGTCAAGGTGGTTGAAGCGGGTGATTACGAGGTCGAGTTGCGCCGCTGGCCCAAGGAAGCGGATACCGCAATCACGGCGCCGATGGCACCAGGAGAAGATGTGCCGGGGCAGGCCGCGCAGCGGACCACGCCCGGCCGGGCCATCGCGGTGACCAAGGCCCATCTCAACCTGGGCGGCAAGGAATTGACCAAGCCCATCAAAGCGGGAGCCAAAGGGGTGACATTCAATCTGCACCTCGAGCCCGGGCAGGACGAACTCTGGGCGAGCTTCACAGGGCCGGGAAATTACAAGGTCGGCGCGTTCTACGCATATGTGAAGAAGCTCTAGGAAGATCGGCACTTATGGCTGAACGCAAAGACGCGAAAGCGCAAAGACCCGCAAAGAATGGATGAGAATCCTTTATCACACGCAATCATTGGTGCGGCAATTGAAGTGCATAAACACCTTGGCCCCGGTCTTCTTGAAAGCGTTTACGAAAGCGCGCTTTGCCACGAATTCAGCCTCCGCGACATCCCCTTTGCCAAGCAACTCCCGGTACCCATTATCTATAAAGAAGTGCGACTGGGATCCGATTTACGCCTGGATTTGATTGTGGACGACAAGGTCATCGTGGATTTGAAGGCCAAGGAGACGATTACTCCCGTGGACAAAGCCCAGCTCCTCTCTTATTTGCGACTTTGTAACCTTCGGCTTGGCTTAATCATTATTT
>JAHEJT010000149.1 GCA_024638765.1 Verrucomicrobiales bacterium | reverse complement strand
GGTGGACGCGGGCGTGCAAATCGACTTCTGGCGGGTTCGCGTCAAGCCGGGGAAACCGATGCTCTTCGGGCGGCGCGGTAAAGTTCCGGTATTCGGATTACCGGGGAATCCGGTGTCGGGGTTCGTCGGGTATATTCTGTTCGTGGAGCCGGCGATTCGTAAGTGGATGGGTGCCGCTGAGGAAGGCTGGAGGCTGCGGGGGATTGCCTGCGAAGTTGGGTCCGAGATCCGGAACCCGGGGGACCGCCCCCATTATGTGCGCGGGCGGCTGGGGGCGGGTGACGGGCGGTTTCGGCCGATTGGCCTTCAGCAGTCGCATGCGCTGTATGGGTTGGCAGAGACCGACGCTCTTTTGCGGGTGGAGGCGGGGGCGGAGATGCGGGAAGGGGACGGGGGGATTGCGATCCTGGTGGGATGAGGTAAACGGAGAAGGTGAATGGGAGGGATGCCTGGGTCGTCGTAGAGGAGGAAAATAGAATAGAAGCGGGCGGTGAGACTTGATGGTATGCTTCTTTCCAGGAAGCTGGAAACAAATTTGATATAATGCTTGATTATTGGAGGTTGTTAATAGTAAAGTTATAGAACCCACCCCAATCAAAGCCGTAAAATTACGGTGTTTATGAAAAATTTAAAAAAAGACTTGCCTCCACCGCCTGCAATGTATTATATTAAGCTTAGTTAGTATAATATTTATAAAATATGCTAACGGAACCAGTATAACAAGGTATGCAGTTGGTAAACGAAAATAAAGAGGCTGTGAAGAAAGAGGCCAGCAAACTGGCGGATTTCATCATGTTCACGCAGAGATCTTTCTTGCTGAATCTCTCGAAGGAGTTGAACAAAGGAAACGTCTCCTTTGCGCAGTTCTTCCTTCTGGGATATCTCGCCAGTGAAGACTATCTGACGATGACCAGCATCGCCAATAAGATGGGTCACTCGACGGCTGCGGCCACCGGCTTGGTGGATCGCCTCGAGAAGCTCGGTTACGTGCAGCGTCTCCATGCGGCGGATGATCGTCGCAAGGTGATGGTTCAGATCACCCGCAAGGGAATCGATCTGGTGGAGCGGATGAGAGAGGACATCGTCAACAACCTCGTGGAGTTGATGGCCGATCTCGATTCCGACGAGCAATCCTCTCTCCTCGAGAACTTCACTCAGCTATCCGCTGAGTAATTCCCTCTCAGCCTTCCCCTTCAACGAGATCTGCCGCCACCCGCGCGCGCCCCGTCCCCGGCGAATGGTATATCGAGCGTGACAGCCGATCGATGGCGGGTGATTCATCCGGCGCGAGACGCTCACGCTCCCACCCACCAGGTGATGGATGAGCGGTGATATTCTGGAAACATTCCCGGCCCTGAACGCACTGGTTGCGTTCACGCACGCGTTCACTCTCCGCCAGCCGGAGGTTCCCGTGGACGCCGATAAAGCGATCGCGCTCGAGCGATTGCGCCCCTCTTTCGAGGACGCTATTGCCGGCCTGGGCTACACTTCCGAGGAACTGGTGACCGGCGAGCAGGTGCATGGAAACCGGGTCGCCGTGGTGGAGGAACCGGTTCGCGATGGTTTCCCGCTGGCAGGGGTCGATGGCGTGGTCAGCGATCGCAGTGACCTATTGCTGGGCGTATATGTCGCGGACTGCTGCGCGGTTTACTTAGTGGATCCGGAGCGCCACGCTTTCGGGTTGCTACATGCCGGCAAGAGAGGGACGGAGCTGGGGATCGTGCCAGGCGCCATCGAAACCATGATCCGGCGATTTGGGTCGAGGCCCGGGGAGCTGCGGGTGCAGCTGAGTCCCTGCATTCGGCCTCCGGACTACGAGGTGGATTTCGCGGCGGAAATTCGGAGGCAGTGCGAGGATGCGGGAGTTCCGGCGGGGCAGGTCTATGACGAGGGAGTTTCCACCGCGCAGGATCCGGGCCGTTATTATTCTTACCGCATGGAAAAGGGGAAGACCGGGCGGATGCTCGCATTACTGGGGAGGCGGCCGGAGAGTGAGTAGTGGGGGAGTGAGTAGTGGGGAGTGGGGAGTGAGAGACGGGTGACGGGAGACTACGATAGGGCACCGTCGATCGCTCAGATGCGCCACGACACACATGCTTGTCATCCCGAGCGGAGTCGAGGGATCTCCCTCCAAAGCGCCCTAACGATCGGGCCGTCCAAATGGGTAGTCGCTGGTGCACGCTGCCGAGTCGGGACCAAGCCTACTGTGGTCGTACCACTCCAAGAAGAGAGTGAAGGCTGAATCTAAAGGTTTGGGCGGTGAGAGAGTCTGATCTGCGTCGGGAGATCCCTCGACTTCGCTCGGGATGACAAAAGGAGGTAAACGGGATGACAAAAGGAGGTAAACGGGGTGACAGAAGGGGGGCGGGATGACAAAAGGCGCAGGAATTGCGGATTCGGGATGCATGATTCGGGATTTCTAGAATAGGATTTCACCGGATGACCTCTTTCCCGCGACGCTTCGATCCCGGGGAGCCGGAACTGATGGACCGGCCCCAGCCGGTGACCCCGGAATTGGAGAAGGACCTGGCGAACTTGCGCAGCTTGAACCGTTATTTCGGGAGTTACCGAATCGTCCGCCGTGTTCTCAGGCGGCGTCTTGCATCCGGGCCGGGGAAAGTGCGGGTATTGGATCTGGCGACGGGATCGGGGGATATACCTCGCCTGGTGGCGGATGAATGCCGGCGGTTGGGGCGGGAAGCGGAGATCGAGGCGTTGGACTTCCAGGAGGCGACCTTGGAGATCGCCCGGCGCCTGAGCAGGGAGTATCCGGAAATCAGATTCACCGCGAGTGACATTAGAAATTTCGTTCCGGAATCACCATCCGACGTGGTGATCTGCACGCTGGCACTGCATCATTTCTCTGAGGAGGATGCGGTGACGGTGTTGGCAAGGGCGGCGCGGTGGGCGCGGCGGACGGTGCTGGTCGCCGATTTGCGCCGGGCGCGATTAACCAGCGCGGGTATTCACCTGGTCACTTCCACGGTGTATCGTGAGGAAATGACCCGAGTCGACGCCCGGCTCTCCGCAGCGCGAGCGTTTTCTTTTGAAGAGATGGCGGAGATGGCGCAGCGGGCGGGTTGGGAGTCGTTTAGGCACCGGCGACTTGGGATTGCCTGGCAGGCGCTGTGGATGGATGTGGGGGCGTGATGGAACATGGGGGTCAATTGAACGGGAGACGAAGGTGGGCGACGCGTCCCCGCGAAGCCGCCGAGCGTTGGATGATTCACGGCTGCGCGGGACGCGTCGCCCTACCCGCTTCGTGGTGGTTGACGGGGCTGTCATGGGGGGCAGCCGGAGAATGGTTGGGGACAACCATCCCTATCTGCTTCGCGGCTGTTGGGGTGGATGTCGTGGGGGGGGGTCGCCGCGTCGCCCGGCCCGGATTATCTTGAAAAAGCGAAGCGCGGAAGGAATGATGCAGCCCGGGCAGGCGCCCGGGAGCTTCCCGTGATGCTGGGGGCGCGCCGGTATGAAAAGGGATGACGACGAAGAGCAGATTAAAGCTGTTTCCACCCGCGAAGACCAATCTGTTCCTTCGGGTTCACGGGCGGCGGAATGACGGATTCCACGAGGTGCAGACACGAATGTGCCCCCTATCGCTCTGCGATATCCTGGAAGTCGAGCTGCGAGATGAGGAGGGGGTGCGGTTGCATTGTTCCGATGAGTCGCTCCCTCCGGGTGAGGACAACCTGGTGATCCAGGCGGTCCGGGCGTTCGAGCGGCGGTCGGAGTGCCGGGTGGACGCGGAGATTTACCTGACTAAAAAGATTCCTTCGGGTGCGGGTCTTGGCGGAGGAAGCAGCGACGCGGCTTCGACGCTGATGGCGCTGGATGCGCTTTACGAGACTCGGCTGGGGGCGGAAGAACTGGCGCGGGTCGCGGCGGAAGTCGGCTCGGACGCGCCGTTTTTCATTTACGAGGGAGTTTGCGACTGCCGGGGGCATGGCGAGATGGCCTCTCCGGTGGCGTTCGATTGGGAATTACCAATTGTATTGATTAAGCCTCCCTTCGCGGTGGACACGCCCTGGGCCTATTCCCAGTGGGAAGGCGCGGTGGAGGTTCCGGGAGTTTGTTACGTGCCGCAGATCTGTTACTGGGGACCGATGGTCAACGATCTCGAGCGGCCGGTGTTCGCGAAGTATCTATTGTTGCCCCAGCTGAAGATGTGGCTTCTGGAGCAGGAAGAGACGCATGCGGCACTGTTGTCGGGTTCGGGATCGACGGTGCTGGTGGTGCTTTCCTCTGAGCATGGAGGGGAGCGGCTTGCGGAGAAGGTACGTGCCACCTATGGAGAATCCATGTGGACTTTTGTGGGGCATACCTTGAGTTCGTAGGGGCGGCCCCGGGCCCGGGTTCAGCCTTCACCGGACACGGCAGCGGGCGCGGGGTCTGCCGGCGCCGGAGGTAACCAGGCGGAGACGAGCCGACGTTCTTCCTCGAGCAGTTCGTCTTCGAGGAGAGTGCCCGAAATCTGGGAGGCCAGATCGCCGTTTTCGACGGCGCCCGCGATGGCGGCGTAAACCGCTTTCTCGCCGGGGGTCATTTGGGGCAACTTGCAGGACTTCGTGATTTCCGCCGCCTTGGGGACGTCGTTGATGCGGTAATAGGCGAGCGCTGCGATGATGCGCGGCGTATTGCGAAACGGTTCTTCCTCCACGAGCTTGAGCGCATAGTAAAGTGAGGATTCGACTTCGATTCCGAGAAGGGCATTGAGATAAAGATAACGCTCGTTCACCTCGGATCGTTGCGGATAACGGAAATAGTAACGCCGGGTAATTTCTCGCATTTTCGCGGTGTCTTCTTGTTTTTCCGCGAGCCGGACGAGGCTTTGGAAAGCTTTCTCCGCAACTCTCTCGGAGCGCTGCGCGACCTGGTATGCGGTTTCCGCGATCTCCTCCAGGCCCATAGTTTCAGCGTAAGTGCCGGCGTTGAGAGCTTCCCTGTAATTGCCGCGTCGCTGGGCGGCGCGTAGAGCCACGTGAAGATGGCCCTCCATGACGGTGGTATCCTCTCCGAGTTTCTGCGCACAAATTGCGGCGAAGATCTGCCGCCGGGCTTCCTCGATGGGAAGATTTTCCTTGGTGAGGAGTTCTCGCACCTTCTCCCATTGGCCTTGATTTCCGAGCGCGTTGACATAGATGACGGAAAGCTCGCCATCCTCGCGGGCTACGTCGAGCGTCAGGTTTTCGACGATGAGGGCGTATTCTTTTTCCTTGCTGAGGAAACGGTAAAGAAGGGCGAGTTCACGACGGTCCTCCGGGTCACGCGATTCCAAGGCCTGCTTGATAATTTCGTCGCGTTTGTCCGGATAGATGAGGAGACTGCGTTCATCCGCGATGAGAAGATGTTTTTCTTCAGCCAGGGGATGGGCGCGGATGATCTTGATGAGGACCTCATTCAACTCCGTGCTGAAGCCTTCGCCTCTGGCGAGGAGTTCGATTGCCTGGAGACCGGTTTCGGAAGGATCTTGTCCCACCACCAAGAGATGGCGGATGCCCTGTTCCTTTTCGTTGTCGGTGCCCTTGGCGATGAAGAGTCTGGCGAGCATGAATTTCTTTTCGACGTCGTCAGGCCTGAGAGGGAGGAGAATTTTGAGGAGTTCAATGGCTCCACGGTAATCTTTCCGCTGCATGCGGACGTCGACTTCCAGGTCGAGGACCCTGGGGTCGTCGGGTCGTTCCTTGATAAGGCGTCGGTTCAGTTCCTCCGAGGCATCGACGTAGCCTTGCCGGAGATTTGCCTTGGAGAGGAGGAGTCGATCCTCGTAAGTGTCGGCCCCGAGTTCGACGATCTGTTTGAGAAGGACCAGGGCTTCCGGGGACTGGCGGGCCATGGTGAGCCGGGAGAGGGCGCGCAGCACTTTAGGTTCTTCTGGGGCCATATGATAGGCTTCGAATCCGATTTGGAATCCCTCGGCCCATCGTTCTTCCTCAATACACTCGTTAATGCGGTCGAGTTTGAGGAGCGCTCTCTGGGTCTGGACCCACTCGTAGAGGGGCCGGGCCTGCCAGACCGCGAAGCCGCCGACCGACAGCACAATCACAAAGACGGTGATGAGGATGGGTTTGTAGCTCTGTTTCTGGAGCATTTGGCCTTCGCTTGCCATGATTTGATAGGATAGGCGGAAGGCGCCGTGGGGTCAAAGAGAGAGATCGGGGGAGGCCTGCGGCTGGCGTCCCGGGTTATTGGTTATTCGTTAATAGGGGCGAGGTAGCCGTGCTGGCGAGCAAGGGCGTGGAAGGGAAGCGAGGGGCTGGCGCTGGAGGCCCCTTCGGGCAGATTACTTGCTGGGCATCTTCCCTCCTTTGTTGGATCTGTTGACCTTCGGTTAGATAGTCCAACGTGCGGCGGCTCCGCGGGACCCGCCTTCGCCGAGGCTACGGCGAGGCAGGCTGCGTCGCCCAACCCGCTTCGCCATTCTGTTGGTGGGGACGTCAGGCGTGTTGCCTGATACCTTAGAGGGCCCTACGGCCGGTAAGCGGTGAGGCGGCCGCTGATGGGGTCGATCTGAATGGTATAGAAGTTGTCCGGGGGGATGGTGTCAGAAGCCGCGGCCTGCACCTCGTTGACGAGAGTGAGAAACCAGCTATCGGGAACCCCGTCGGAACCGGTGCTCTTGATGGGAAGAGTGGTGGAACCATCCGGGTGAAAGGTGAAGCTCACGAATTGCGCGTTGACGTCGAGTTTGGGGACGGGACCGCTGCCACTGCCCAGACCGCTATCCGTAACCAGCGTGGAGAGGCTCTGGTCCTTGCTGATGATGATATTGCCATCGAGAGAAAAAACATCGGTGAGTTCCTGTTCAAGCAATTCGTCTGTATTTCCATTCTCGTTTTCGTCTGCTTCATCGAGTTTCCATCCCACGAATTGGATGGCGCGGAACTCGGGCTCGCTACCGGGACTCTTGGGATCGGCGAATTCGTAAAAGCGGACCTCGACATCGCGATGTTCTGTGATGGCCATGTGCTGGGCCTGGGTAAGTTTATTGAAGACGAATTCTCCGGAGGAGGTAATCCGATTGGACCCGAGGACACCGGTGATCTGGGGAGCTGCCATGGCGAAAAAGATCGCGATGACCGCGAGCACGATGAGGAGTTCGAGAAGGGTGAAGCCACGACGTGCCGCCGGGGCGATGCAGGAGGAGGGGTGCGCGGGTTTCATGGGAGTTTCGGCGTGGATTGAGGGGGCAGAGAGTGTGGGAATTGGCGTGGGCCGGCCTTAGGCTCCGGGTCCAAGGCCGGAGTCACGGAGGGATTCGTCGCTCCACTTGGAACCGCGGATGCCCACGGTGGCGCTGAATACGCGGTAATTGACTTTTATCGGGAGATCCTCGACGAGATCCCTTTCGAGATCCGCAAGATCATCCTGGAATCTGCCGGCGAGGCGGAAGTAATCAGGGTTGACCAAATCGTCGGGTGAGTCGCTGGCATCGAGCCCGAGCCGAAGCGCGGATTCTTCATCGATGGCGACCATGGTCACGCGGACGAGAGGCGGCAGCTGGTGCTTGGTGCGCGGGTTATTCTCGTTCTGGGTGTCGTAAAAGTAGTTAGGGGCAATGCTGTAACTGACGGGATTGTCTTCCTGAGAGAGCAGCGGGGAGATGACGAGGGCGATGATGTTGTCGGCGATGACGCGGGAATTCGCCGTAACCTCTCCAAAGTCTTGTCCGTACCAGTCGGTGTAATCGTCGGGGGTATCATAGATGCGGTTGCGTTCCGACGGCGGGCGGTATTCCATGAGGCGGGAGCGAAATTTGGGAGGGTAAGTGCTGGCGAGAAAGCCGGGCATCTGCGCGCTGTCATCGGAGTAATGGATGAAGTAGCCGCGCCCATTGAGAAGGTTTCCGAGGTTGCGGTATTGGGCCGTTTCGACATCGCCGAGGGGGGCCTGGAAAAAGATTGCATGGGTGTTGGTTTCGACATCGCCGCTGAAGAGCCGGGCGGCATCGTCCACGAGGAAGTGCAGTTCCGAAAAGCGATCATAATAGGAGGGCTGCAGCGGGACTTCGCTGGTGCCGCCCTGACGGCCGTATGCGACCACCATGCGGTCCCCGGCGTCGTCGTAATATTCGTAATAGGTGTTGAGAGTGGCCCGGCTGAGGTTGCGGGTCAGGGATTCAAAGGCGATGCGGGCATCGCGGAACTGGGAGACCCGCGTTTTAGCGGCGCCCCAGGTCTCCTGGGTCTTGTCCAGTAGGGACACAATCATGAGGAGGAGGACCGAGAGGACGCTGATGGAGATCAGCAGTTCCACGAGACTGAAGCCGCGCCTGCGGGGGCGCCGGGCCGGGGATTTGGGGAGCATGGGCATCACAATGGAAGAAAGAGGTTGAATGGAGGCCGGTGGTCTGGAATCAGAGCGACAAAACGGAGGCGTCGTAATCGCTGATCATGTTGGCGACAGTCGAAGTGTAGACGTTGGCGCGGTCCTTGTATTCTTCGTTGTAGAAATCGCTGCGACCGGTCAACTGAAGGGGGACTGTGACAATGGTAACCTTGATGCGCTTGATATCGGGATCGGCCGCGCCGCCGCCCGGGAGCCGCATTCCCTGATTCGAATCCGGAATTTCGATGAGGACATTGTAATTGATGCGAAGTTTATCGAGACCCAAATCATCGAGCTGGACGCCGTCATTATCGTAATACCGGATGATTTCGTCGTAGCTGTTGACGTTCTGCCAATCGGTGAGCATGACTTCGTTGACGATCTCCTGGGAGATGCGCGCCTCGATGGATTTATCGCTGGCTGACTTCATGACATCGAGGCCGTGGGGAATGAGTCCGAGCAAGGCGATGAGGCCGATGGCGGTCAAAGCCAGGGCCAGGGTTGTCTCGATGAGGGTGAACCCGGCGTGGCGGAGTCTCGGTTCGATAGATGTTGTTGAGAATATCATTGTGGAAGTAGCGGCGGCATTCCGCCGCCGGACTCATTCGGATCGGCGGCAGGATGCCGCCGTTACTTGGGTGTTTTCCGGCATCTTACGGCGAAAAGCGCTTGGTGCTGACGATGCGGTAACGGTAGAAATCGTCGAGAGGAGGCAGGGCTTTCTCATCGTACTCCCGGTAATCCGGGAGATCCGGTTGGTTGGGATCGATGTATCGTTCGACCACCGTGGAGCCGCGATATTCGCTGACCACGGAGTCGCGGCCGGAGACGAATTTGTTCGGATCGGTGAGGCTGGATTTTTGGATCGCCTGGGAGCGGATGTGGACGGTGAAGACGTTCGATTTCGTGGTGGTGCGGGGGTAGATGTGGGCGTAGGGACGCTCCCGCATGTTGTCGCCGGTCATGGAGTGTTCACGCCAGAAGGAGCCGTTGTTTCCGCGTAGTTGTGAAAACCCGCGGACTTCGCCGGTGGTGGCGACTTTTTCTTTTCCGTCCGCGCCGCCCGGGACGAGATGGACGTCACAGAGTTCCGAGGCGACTTTGAAGACCTCGCCTTTTTCGAAGCGCTTTTCGAATTGCTTGAGGGTTTCCTCGATATTAATCTTCTGCCACCAGACACCGTCCTTGCCCTCGTCGAAGCGGCCGTTTTTCATTGTCAGGACCTCATCCTGGGGCAGGGTCAGCATCCGTTCCTCCTTAAGGAGGCCGTGGAGGCCGGTGGCGCGGGTGATATGCGTGAAGGGCAGGATTTGGTAATTCAGATTGATTTTTCCGGCCGTGGAGAGCGGTTCGCTGATGGGATAGGGTTCCACCACCGGCATCCAGAAGAGATCCAGAAGGAGGTGATCTGCGGGATCTCCTTTGCGCGGGGAGTTGGCCGCGCCGCGGTGGGGCGGGAAACCCGGGGGCCGGAAGAGCAACGTCTTCCAGGGCGTGCCGTTGAGGCGGGAGACGCTGGGGTCGCGGGTTTTAACACCCGTGGGAAGAGAGCCGAACATGACAGGGGAGGGGACCATGCGGTTGGGCGAGAAGTAGGACGAGCCCGGGGCCTGGTTGCGCCAGGGGTCGGAGAAGTAAGGCACATGCCCCTTTTCCGGGTCGCGGACGCGGGTGTCTCCTTCGTCAGGTTTGTTGATGTAAGCTCCGGCGGGGACCCTGGCGACGCCGTTGTCGAAGTCCTGGTAGGTCTGGACCAGGCGGACGGCGTCATTGAGACGATTGGTCATGGGCCAGTCCGGGAATCGGGCGGGATGGAAGTTGGCATCGCGCACTAATCGCTGGTAATCGTCGCCGTCGTCAAATTGGGGCGCGTTCCGGGTATCGCGCCCGAGGTAGAGGTTATGCGCCATCTTGTTCTTGCCGAATTTCCGGTGCGGCTGGAAAATGCCTTCATTCAAGGTGATCTCGCTATCCGCGAGGACAAGGCGGTAATCGCCGTGCCAGGGAAGCACGGACTGGACGCAGTCCTCCTCCATGATGATGCGCCCGGCAAGCGGCCGTCGTGTCCAGTTTCGCACACTGCCACCTTCGGCGATCCATTGATTGGAGGACTGAAAGCGGCCGGGGTAAGCGTTTTCTTTGCCGATCGAGCCGGAGATGTTGAAGCACCACCAGTGTGGCGGCACGGTTTCGCGTGCTCTGAGGGTGCCCCGGTCGTTGTATTTTACGGGGGTGCCGAGGCGGACCAGTTCGGGGGCGGGGAACCTGTCTCCACTGGGAAATTCCACTTCGATTGTCTGGACGCGTTTCGCTCCCGGCTCCGGACCGCGGCCGGTGAGGTTGCGGCCATTGTAAATCTCGAAGGTGATATCCGCGCCTCCGGTGAACTGAATCCTGTCATTGTCCGATTCTTCCAGTTGGATGATGTTGCTCACCATACGGTACTGCTGGTGGTGCCAGCGGTCGTCACTGACGCGTTCGTCGTCCCGGAGTCCCCCGCGCCCGGGGATATGTTTGCGGAGGAGGAAGCCACGCACTCCCGCCGGGCCGCCGCGCTGACCGCCATCGGCAAATGAGTTGGTGGGCTTGAGGAAATATTCATCGCGAGGGAAGAGGGCTTCGCCGTTCACCTGGAGATCTTCGAGCCCCCTGATTTCGATGTGGAAGTCCGGGTTGAGCTGGGTCCAGCCGAGGGAAGGACAAAACATTTCGACGTGGAGGATGGCCTGGACGCGTTTCTGGCCCTCCCCGAGACGGCCGCTGAGGCCGGAATCAAGGGCGTGATTGACCCATTTGTCGCTGGGCTCCTTTCCATCCTGATCCTCGTAGACCGGGTTGTTGATGGGATCGATCTTCGGCGGATCGAGGACGCCCCCAGTCCCCGATGCCTCCGGGATGCCTGGCGGGATGTTGTTGTAATAAGTATTGCCGCCATGTTTGACAGCGCCCCAGCGGCCACCGTCGGTGGCATCGTCGTCGCCCTCAAAGGAGGTGCCTTCGGCCAGACAGATGAACTGGACGGCCACTTCCGAGATCGTGAAATAGCGTCCGAAGCCGCGGCCGGCAGCGTCGCGGCTGCGGCTCGTCGGGTGGTTAATGTGGATGGGAGTGACCTGACCGTGGCCGGGGAATACCTGGAGTTCGTCCTCGTCCCAATCGTTTGGATTGGTCTTCTTACGCGGATCGGTGTAGGTGCCCCAGAGATCATCCGGCGGGGGATTGTTGTCGTTGTATTGGCCCCCGGCGTTCATTAAAGCGAAGCTGTCTGCCGGCGCGAGGAGGTCATCGTGCAGATTGGTGCTGCGGATGTAATCGAAAATCTCGGTCAGAATCTGGTGCTTTTCGTCCGAACCGTACTTCGTGAGGAAGGAGCCGCCGTATCCGGGGACGGCCTCGTCGGTCAGTTTGTGAAGATACCGGTAAAAGAGATCGATGTTATCCGGGATGCGGTTGGACATATCATAGGTGGTGCTGTCGGCATCCTTTCGGAAGAACGAGTAAGGGACTCCGTTGAGGGTGGAGCAGAAGTTGATGATGTTGTCGAAGCTGGTGCGATGCTTGTCGTCGTCGTCCGCATGGAGGGGCCACATGCTGATGCGGGGAAGGTTGAAAATGTTTGTCTCCGGCGCGCGGCTGTTGGCGGTGAGGAAAAAGCGGGCGCGCTCCAGGCTGGAGGAGTCAAAATCCACGCTCGGAGCAATGGGGTCCGGGTTGGGAGTGCGTCCCCGATCTTCATCCCAGGTCAGGCTGAAGAGGAACTCATCGAGGGTGGCGTAGAGACGATCCTCGTCGGGGAGGATATTGGCGTTGTCGGTGGTGAATGCGAGGACATCGACGGTCCCGGATACCGAGCCGCCTTTGTTGATGCGAGGGATGATATCGTAGATACGTTCTTTATCCTCGGGGCTGATATTGGTGACTCCGGGAAAGAGGACGGGGCTGAGCGCGGTGGTGGCGGGATGGCCGGGATAACGCTGAAATTCCCCGCGGACAGGCTGCATGAAGGCGTACTGCCGGTCGCGCTCGGAACTGACTACCGGCATGGCCCAGTGCGTGGGTTCCGAAGCGGTATTAATGTTGATCTTGGAGCTTTCGTCATCGGTCCAGAAAGCGATGCGTCCGACGATGGGATTATCTTCGTCCGCGGACACGGATGAA
>JAHEJT010000148.1 GCA_024638765.1 Verrucomicrobiales bacterium | reverse complement strand
GTGATGCTGCGATGCCCCAGGTGCCCGGAAAATCGCCGAGATCCCGCGACCACTGTCTTTTGCCGTCGAGATCAAAGCAATGCAATCCTCCCGGCCCGAAGAATGCGATGACGTGCTTGCCATCGGTCGCACAAGTCGGTGTCGCAAAGCTGTTCATCTTGTGGTGACTCTCGGGCGCATCGCACTTCACGGTCTGTTCCCACAGGATTTTTCCACTGTCCCTGTCCACGCAGGTAACGTAACGCTCGCCGCCATCCTCGGACGCACTGGTGAGAAAGAGCTTGTCACCCCAGTTCACGGGTGAGGACTGGCCCGAGCCCTTGAGCTCGGTCTTCCAAAGGACCGAGTCCGGCCCCCACTTCAGGGGAACGTCCGTCCCCGCGGAATGCCCGCGTCCGGAGGGACCGCGAAATTGCGCCCAATTGTCGTCCGCCTGTGCGAACCCGGCCAGGGCGCCTGCAAAAGCGAACACGAATAAAAAGCAAAGTTTGATTTTCATAAGATCGGTTTCAGGTGGTTCGAATCATTCTCCTATCCAGACGCCCGCTGATAAAGCGAAAACGGACCGGGATTACCGCCCGACGCGCGCCGCCCCGGTGAGTAGCGACGGCATCCTGCCGTCGTCCTTCCCATCCGGCGGCTGGAAGCCGCCGCTACTTTTATTCGTGCCCCCGCACGCCCGAAAAATCCAACTCCCGGACGTAAATGTTCGCCCACTGCACCGGCCCCCTTGACTCGAGCACGATCGGTCCCGTCTCTGGCACGCCTTCGACAGGCGCGTCTTCCAGGATCGACACCCCGTTCAACGAAAACGAAAGCCGGTCCCCGCGAATCGTGCCCTCGAAGCGATTCCACTTCCCGGGCTTTTCCAAATGTGGCGCCAGATTCTCGTCCTTGAAGTCCACCGCAATGGCGGCGCGCTCAGATCCACGAATCAACAAGCGCGGCACCCCTGATTCCACGGTCGGCGCCACGTCGAATATGAACCCGATGTCTCCAAATTCTTCGTCCGATATAAGACGGCCGGCGTCCCCCGGCGCCTTCCCCTCGAAGGCGAGCCGCCAGTCGCGCGATTGCCAGCCCGTGGCTCCCTCTGTCTTCCATCCCGACAAATCGACCCCGGTGTATAGACAACGGTATCCGCGATTCGCAATCGCCACATCTTCCGGACCGATCGGCGAATCCGGCAGCTCTTTGATCCGGACGTTGCGGTAGTGCACCGTGCCGCCCTCCGACTCGACACAGATGTACCCCTTGCGCGGACTGCAGTTCTCCCCGCGCGTCACCACTTTCCCGTTCACCGCCAGCGAGATCTTCCCGTCGACACACTCGATGCGGTAATGATTCCACTGAGGGCTCGGCTTGGAGCGCTGTTCCGTCGGAAACGCGCGACTGCCGCGTTTGTGCCCGGTCACCGGCTCCATGGTCGCTCCGTGAATCGGAAAAATGTCCCCGTGCGTCGTGTGGCCTTGTGTGTTCCCGTAAGCGTTCTCCAACACCTGCACCTCGATCCCACGGTGGAAAGGCTGTCCCCGCGCCGTAATATCGTCCGCCCACACAAAAATGCCTGCGTTACCCCGTGGCACCATGTGACGCCACTCCAGCTCCAGGATAAAATTCTGGAACATCCGCGCCGTGCGAATCTCACCGATCGGTTTCCCGGTAGAGACCAGCATCCCGTCCTCGAAACGCCACGTCGATGGCGCCGTGTTCACCACGACCCAGCCCTCGAGATCTTTACCATTGAACAGCGGTCGAAATTCATCTTCTACCGCTTCCGCCGCGCCGCGGTTTACCCGCGGCCAGAAAATGCAAAGCGCGAGGGCGGTCATCGCCATGCCAAGTCGAAAAATCGGTGAGCCGGGGGTCATCCCCGCCAGCCTAGCGGTTCCCGCGCCCGCATGCAAAGCCGTCTTCCTGCGTTTGCAGAAAGTAGCGAAGGCATCCTGCCGTCGTCCTCTCGCTCCGGCGGCTTGAAGCCGCCGCTACAACAAGACCCGGCAAATACTGCCTTTCCCCGGCGCGTGGAGCGGGCTATGGTCACCTAAAGTCATGCACCATTCGCGCCGCCATTTCCTCCGTCATTCGGCCGCCGTCTCCGTCGGTTTCCTCGGGCTGGACCGTTACCTCCACGCCTCCGAACCGGAGCCACCCAACCTCTACGGCCCGCTCCGTCCGCATCCCCACAAAATCATCGATCTCCCCGCGGGATTCCGTTTCCGGGTCCTCTCGCGCACCGGCGATCGGATGGACGACAAGTGGAAACTTCCGGGTCAGCCCGACGGTATGGCGGCTTTTCCCGGGAAGAATGGTCGAATCGTGCTGGTGCGGAATCACGAGATAGGCCACGACCATTCCGAAACCGGTCCTTTCAAAGACAACACCAGGCTTCCGGAGGATTTCGATGTCTCACGTTGTTACGATCCGGGCGACGAAACCACGCCACCCTTTCTCGGCGGCACCTCAAACCTGGTTTACAACCCGAAATCGGGAAAAGTGGAGGCACAGTTCCTCAGTCTCTTCGGCACGGACCGCAATTGCGCCGGCGGACCGACGCCCTGGGGCACCTGGGTAACCTGCGAGGAACCCGGAGATCTTATCAGCGAGTCGGGCCTCCGTCACGGCTACTGCTTCGAAGTCCCGCCCACGGAGTCGCCGGGAATGATCGATCCCGTCCCCCTCCGCGGCCTCGGGCGCTTTCGTCACGAAGCCATCGCAGTCCATCCGGAAACCGGCATCGTTTACCTGACCGAGGATCGACCGGACGGATTGATCTACCGATTCGTGCCGGAAAAACCGGGTGACCTCCACGCGGGAGGCAAACTGCAGGCGTTAACGCTGCGCGACCGCGAATCCGCCGACACGCGCAACTGGCCGGTCGACGAAAGCACTTTCCCGAAGAACGAGCGGCTTGCCGTGGAGTGGATCGATCTCGAGGACATCGAAGCTCCGCTCGACGACTTGCGCTATCGCGGGGTCGAAGCCGGTGCGGCGCGTTTTTCGCGAAGCGAGGGCATGTGGTTCGGCAGCGCCGGGCAGGTGGGCGAAGAAGCAATATACTGGGCGTGCACCGACGGCGGAAAAATAAGTCAGGGCCAGATCTTCCGTTATTTCCCGGGTTCCTCGGAGATCGAACTTTACCTCGAGCCGAACGACAACCGGCTCCTCGAGAAAGGCGACAACATCTGCATTGCCCCCTGGGGCGACCTCATTATCTGCGAGGACGCGCCGGCCACGAATGCGATTCGCGGAGTGACCCCGGACGGCCGCTTTTACACCCTCGCCCGCAATACCATGAACGAAAAGGAATTCGCCGGCGCCTGTTTCAGTCCGGACGGCGAAATCCTCTTCGTAAACATCCAGACCCCCGGCACCACCCTGGCCATCACGGGGCCGTGGAAGAAGGCCTAAAACGCAATTCGTTCCGTTTTCTTTGCCGAAGAGAAAAGTTACGAGAATCGTTCCACTCCCAACCCGACTCAGCCGTCCCCCATTCGTGAAAATTCGTGGGCATTCGCGCTAATTCGTGTTCAAGAAAAAACAAGAGAGGACACGAATGACCCAAATTCGCTTCGCTCTCACGAATGGCCACGAATGATCGAGAGAAGATTGAGATTTATCCAGTGTTGCCGCAGCCGAACCGCCGTTGCTACGCTTTCAACCCAGATGAATACACGAATTGCCCTCCTGCCCCTCCTCGTTCTCACCTTCCTCCTTCATCCCTCCACCTTCATCCTGCACGCCCAACCGGCGCCCCTCCTCGCCGGGGCCGCGGCCATCGACATCACCCCGCGGCAGTTTCCCATCAACGTCCGGGGACGCATCCGCCACAGCGCACACAGCCCCCTCCACTCGCGGGCTCTCGTGTTTTCGGACGGCACGACCACGCTGGCCATGGTCGTGGTGGATAATCTCGGCGTCGCCGAGGAGTCGGGCGACGAAGCCAAACAAATCGCCTCGGAACGATGCGGGATCCCGCCGGACCACATCATGATCGCCTCGACCCACTGCCACACCGCGCCCTCGTCCAACACAAGAGAAGGCGATCCCGCCTCCGTGGCCTATCGAAGTGTCATCATTGAGGGGATGGCGGAATCGATCGTGAAAGCCCACGCCAATCTCCGCCCTGCCGCCGTCGGCGCGGCCTCGCATCCCGTGCCCGACGAGGTCCGCAACCGGCGCTGGTTCTTGAAGCCCGGCAAAATGCCGCCGAATCCGTGGAGCGAGTTGGACACTGTCAAAATGAATCCGGGGGTCAGCGCCGAAGTGCTCGATCGCCCCGCCGGCCCGGTCGATCCCGACGTCATGGTCCTCGCTGTCCGCGACGCAAATAAATCCAAACTGATCTCTATCTTCGCCAATTACGCCCTGCATTACGTCGGCGGTCTGCCGGACGACCAAGTCTCCTCGGATTACTTCGGGGAGTTCGCCCGGCTCATGCCCACCCGCGTGCGCGCCGGCGAGGATTTCGTCGCCATGATGTCGAACGGCGCCTCCGGCGATATCAACAACCTTCCCTTCCTTCTCTCGCGCCCGCCCCGCGAGCCCGGCGAGCAGGTCCGCATCGTCGCGAGCAAAACCGCCGACGCGGCCTGGCACGCGTGGAAGAAGATCGAAGAGGATTACCAATCCGCGGTCCCCATCGGCATGATCGAGCGCGACATCACCTTGCAGCTCCGCACCCCTACCAAACACCAGGTCGCACGGGCCAAAACCATTCTCGCGATCAAAGACAACAAGGAAATCGCCAAGCTTCCGAAAAAAGCCGAGTCCTACGCCCGCAAAACGATAGCCATGCAGGACGGAGGCAAAACCACGATTCCCCTGCAAGCGATCCGCATCGGCGACATCGGAATCTGTGCCATTCCTTTCGAGACACTCGTGGAAATCGGGCTCGAACTGAAGGAGCGCAGTCCGTTCGACCCCACCATCGTCGTCGGCATCGCCAACGGATACAATGGTTACCTGCCCCCGCCCAATCAGCACAAGCTTGGCGGATACGAAACCTGGCTCGGCACCAGCCGCGTCCAGGAAGACGCTTCCGTGCGGATTATTGGCCAACTGCTGGAAATGCTGGCAGCGTTGAAAGAAAACGGCGGAAAAAGCTGACACGAGATGAAATTTACAAAACATACCGGTCTCCCCCCTTCCACGATTGCACCTCTCTTATGAAGAACCTGCTCATCGCCTTGTCACTGATTCTGCTTCCCTCACTTGGCGGCCTCGCCCAGCAATCTTCCAAGGAAAAACGCGAAGCCAGAGCGAAACGCGCACCCAGACCACAGGCAGTGGGTCCGCGGGTAAACGAAAACCAGGCCACGCCAGTCGACCGCATCAGCGCCGCCGAGGGCTTCGAGGTGGAGTTAATCTATTCCGTGCCGGGCGAGACGCAGGGATCGTGGGTCAATCTCTGCACCGATAACAAAGGCCGCATCATCGCCAGCGACCAGTATGGAGGATTGTACCGCTTTGCGCCGCCCGCCCCGGGCACCACCCTCGATCCGGCGAGTATCAAAAAGATTCCCGCCGACATTCGCGCGGCAAACGGGTTGCTGTGGGCCTTCGATGCGCTCTATGTCGCCGTCAACGATTACGAAAGTATTATTGACAGCGGCGTTTACCGCGTCACCGATTCCAACGGCGACGACCAACTCGACAAGGTCGAAAAGCTCCGGGCCATGAAGGCGCGGGGCGACCACGGTGTGCATGCGCTGCTCCTGTCGCCGGACAAGCAGTCGATCTACTTGATTACCGGCAACAACACCACGCCCACCGAGGCACAGACTTCGCGCGTGCCGCGCCACTGGGGCGAGGACCACCTGCTGCCGCGCATGCCCGACGGCCGCGGCCACAATCGCGATCGCCTGGCGCCCGGCGGGATCATTTACAAGATCTCTCCCGACGGCAAGGACTGGGAAATCGTGTCTTCCGGATACCGCAACATCTTCGACGGCGGTTTCAATCGTGACGGCGATCTGTTCACTTACGACGCCGACATGGAGTACGACATCAATACTTCATGGTACCGGCCGACGCGCGTCTGCCACGTCACCAGCGGATCGATGTGGGGCTGGCGCAATGGCACCGGCAAACGGCCGACGTTTTATCCCGACACGTTGCCGCCGGTCATCAACATCGGGCCCGGATCCCCCACCGGCGCCACTTTCGGTTACGGCGCCAGGTTTCCCGCCAAGTTCCAGGAGGCCTTATACCTTCTCGATTGGAGCTGGGGAAAAATCTATGCGGTCCATCTCGAACCGAAGAGTGCCTCCTACACGGCCACCAAGGAGACCTTCGTTACCGGCGGGCCGCTGCCCGTGACCGACGCCATCATCCATCCCGATGACGGCGCCATGTATTTCGCCATCGGCGGACGCCGCGTCCAGTCCGGATTGTATCGCGTCACTTACATCGGCGACGAATCGACCGCACCCGTGCAACACGACGCCGTCTCCGGCGGTAAAGATCGCGCACTGGTGGCGCTGCGTCGCGACCTCGAGAAGTTACACAAGGGTCCGCACGCGGATGCGCTGGATACGGCATGGCCGCACCTCGATCACCCGGATCGCTTCGTCCGCTGGGCGGCCATGACCGCCGTCCAGCACCAGCCCGCCGGCCAGTGGACCGGTCGCGCGTTGGCCGAACCCGATCACGGCAAACGCGTCACCGCGCTGTTGGCGCTGGCGAAGGTCTCCGGGATCGATCCGTTCCATCGCCAGGATAGCGATCCCCCCGCCGACATCGCCCTGCGCAACCGGCTGCTGGATTCGCTCATCGAGGTCGACTGGAGCGCGCTCAACGAGGCACAACGCATTACCCTCGTCCGCGCTTACCAGGTTGTCCTCAATCGTTTCGGAAAACCCGACGATGACGCCGCCGTCGCGCGCATCATCTCCCAACTCGACCCGCACTTTCCCGCCCCGACCTTCGCGCAGAACTGGATGTTGTGCGAAACGCTGGCCTTCCTCCAGGCGCCCTCAGTGGCGGCCAAGGGCATGGCCCTGATCGCAGAATCGCCAACCCAGGAGGAGCAGGTCGAATACGCGCGGTCCCTGCGCATGCTCGAGACCGGCTGGACCACGGCACTGCGCACCGCTTACTTCGAATGGTTTCTGAAGGCGGCGAGTTTCCGCGGCGGCGCCAGCTTCTCCAAGTTCATCGAGTTCGTGCGCAACGACGCCGTCGCCAGCTTGAACGACGCTGAAAAAGAGGAGCTGCGCGAGGTGCTCGCAAGGGAGCCGGTCATCAAATCTCCCATCGAACTATTGGCTTCGACCATGGAAGGCCGCACCTTCGTGAAAAACTGGGAACTGGATGAATTGAGCCGCGCGGCGCAGGCCAAGGACGCCATGGTGAAACGCGATTTCAAGAAGGGGCGCCAGATGTTTGCCGCCGGCGCCTGTTTCTCCTGCCACCGTTTTCGCAACGAAGGCGGAATGACCGGACCGGATCTGACCGGCGCCGGCGGGCGATACTCACCTCACGATCTGCTCGATCAAATCATCAATCCCAGCAAGGAAATCAACGAGCAATTTGTGCCCATCGTGCTGACCAAGACCGACGGATCGCTCGTCACCGGCGTGGTCGTCAATCTCGGCGGCGACAAGGTCACCGTGAACACCGATATGCTCGATCCCAATCAGCGCGAGAGCATCGATCGCAAACTGGTCAAGAGCATCGAGCCGTCTCCGGTATCGCCGATGCCGCCGGGAATGTTGAACATGATGGCGCAGGACGAGATCCTCGATCTGCTCGCATACGTCCTCAGCGGCGGCGACCCGGAAAACCCGATGTTCGTGAAATGAAAAGTCCCGCCGTCTAACTTTCCTGTCGATTCCGGCGTCGCCCCGGAGGGGCGAATAGAAGTCAGTCCCGCCGTCTAATTCTCCTCTCGATTCCGGCGTCGCCCCGGAGGGGCGAATAGAAATTAGCCCCGGGTGAAACCCGGGGTTGCTTTGCGCCACACAATGACTCCGCCCCGGAGGGGCGGCAGAAAGGCACCGTTGCTGATCGGGTTTTCGATTGCGGACTTGTGGGTGTTGCCCGGGTTTCTTTCACCCCTGCCAGGGCTGGAACATTGGTTGCCGGCTACCCTCGAGTCGCCCCTCCAGGGCTTCTGCCCACGGCTACACTCACGGTGCCGCCCCTGCAGACCGCATTCTTTTCCGATAGATTCCTCCTCTGGAAGCGTTTAATGGTAGTACTGACAGGAGATACGAAAAAAGCCCGCATCCATGGCCCATCAACCACCCCGACTGACCCGCCGCCGCTTTTTCCTGCAATCGGCAGGCGCGACCCTGGCGCTGCCCGCGCTGGAATCCCTCACCGAGGGCGTCTTCGCCGCGGCCGGGACGGGCGCGCTCTCGGCGACCCCCGGTTCCGCCGCCCCCGCGGCGACCCGCCTGGTCGCCATTGGCAATCTCCTGGGATTTTACCAGCCGGAATTCTTTCCGAGTGCGCCCGGTAAAATCGAAAACGTGCCCCGCCTCCTCAAGCCCCTGCTCCCGCACAAGGAAGACTTCACCCTCTACGGTGGACTCGATCACGGGGTTAAAGGCGGGCACTTCGCGGTGCATTCCTTCCTCAGCGGCGTCCTCTCCATGGACGCAAAGGGCATGCCCGAAGGCAACATCAGCCTCGACCAGCGCGCCGCGGAAAGCGTCGGCGGCGCGACGCGCTTTCCGTCCCTCACCATCGGATCGGAGACCGGCATCCACGGCGGCTGCCAGATGTGCTGGACCCGCAGCGGCACCCGCATCCCGCCCATACCCGGCCCGAGCGAACTCTTTCGCAAACTCTTCGTCAATGAAGCCGCCTCCGATCTCGCGTCGGCCCGCGACCGCTTCAAACTGAAAGGCTCCATCCTCGATGCCGCGCACGGGGATGCGAAATCGCTCGGGCGCCGGCTCGACTCCGCCGACCGCGAAAAACTGGACGAGTATTTCACCTCGCTCCGTGATGTGGAAAAGCAGCTGCAGCTGCGAAACCAGTGGATCGAGGTGCCCAAACCGAAGCCGCCGTTCAAGGAACCGAGGAACACCAACATGGTCGACGACCTGCCGCTCCTTTACGATCTCATCGCACTCGCGCTCCAGACCGACTCGACCCGTATCGCCACCCTCGAGATCGGCGGCGACTTTGAATCCCGTTATTTCGATATCGCTAAAGGCTATCACAGCCTCTCGCACCACGGGAAGCTGCAGAAGAATATCGACGGCCTGCTCGTGCTCGAAGAATACCAGATGCAACAGTTCGCCCGTTTCCTGAAGAAACTGAAATCGATCTCCGACGGCGAGGGGACCCTGCTGGATCACACCATGGTCCTCTTCGGCAGTGGGATGGCAAATGCGAACGCGCACACCAACGCCAATCTGCCGGTGATCCTCGCGGGCGGCGGCTTTAAACACGGCGAATACAAATCCTTCCCCACGAGGGGGCTCGGTCGCGTGCCCCTCTGCAATCTTTACCTGAGCCTGCTCCAGCGCTTCGGCGTCGAAACCGACCGCTTCGGCGTCAGCACGGGCACTTTCGCGGGGCTTGCATAACGTTTCGCGATCGTCACCTGGAGGGTGTCGCTTCGTCGGCGCGCGGTCATGACAATGCATTACCCTCCATCATCGAAAGTAGTCATCACGCTCCGCGTGATGTTTCGTCGCGCTATTCACCTCACGCGGAGCGTGAGGACTACTTTTGCGCCCGCCACGGCTTTCCTGATTGCATTATTCCCTTCTCATTTGCACGCCGCCCCCGACCCCCGCGTCTTCCTCGAGACCTACTGCTTCGAATGCCATGGACCGGAAAAACAGAAAGGTGATCGCCGCTTCGATACACTCGCCTTCCCGCTCGCCGACGCAGCGGGCGTGATCGATGTCCAGGACATTATCGATCAGTTGAACCTCGAGGAAATGCCGCCCGAAAAGGCCAAGCGGCATCCCGAGCCAAGTGCGCGGACCGCCATCATCAAAGCATTGACGCAAAGCGTCGCCTCCGCGCGCGCGTCGCTGGCCAGCACCGGCGGTCAAACCATCCTACGCCGCCTCAACCGCCGCGAATACTTGAACACCGTCAGTGACCTGACCGGTTTGCAGATGATCTCCTTTGATCCCACGACCCGGTTTCCCCGGGACCAGCAGGTCGCCCACATGGACAACATCGGGGACGCCCTCGTCACCTCCGGATACCTGCTCGACCAATACCTCGATGCCGCCGACACCGTTATCGAGAAAGCGCTTGGGAAGGTGGAGCAGCCGCGCGAGCGGACCTGGCGTTTCAAGGGCAACTTCCAGCAGGGACAGGAACTCGATCACTCGCACAAGCGGGTCTACAACTACCGCTATCTTTGCGTCTACGAAGTGCCCAATACCGTCAACCACGAGGGCGGGTACGCGGCCATCCACGACTTCAGCCAGGGCGTGCCGGACGACGGCTGGTACGAAATCAAAGTCCTCGCGCACGCGATGAACCGGAAACACCCCTACGATCCGGACATCTTTAAGATGGATCCGAAGGAACCCTTCCGGCTCGGTGTCGTGCCCGGGGACGTGCGAGTCGGCACCCTGCATCACCCGCAGCCCATCGAACCCCAGCTCGCCGAAGTCACCGTGGCGGACGGCAAACCGCAGTGGCACACCATGAAAGTCTGGCTGGAACGCGGCCAGACCCCGCGCTTCATCTTTCCCAACGGAATGGCGAATTGTCGCCGGGCCTTCGGCGCGATCGCGAGCCGCTACAAAAAGCAATGGCCAAAAAACGACCCTTACAAGGGCGGCATCGTGGAAGCCCGCCGCATCGTCCTGCAGCACGGAAAGATGCCGCACATCCGCATTCACGAAGTCGGCGTCCGCGGCCCCATCTACCCACAGTGGCCGCCGTCGAGCCAGCGCCTCGTCTACGGCGACGAAGGCTTCCGCGAGGACCGCTCGCGCGAGATCCTGAAGAATTTCGCGGACCGCGCCTACCGCCGTCCCGCGACATCGGAAGAAATCGACCGCCTCATAGCCATCGTCAACCGGCGGAAAAAAGAGGGCCGCAACCCGCGGGAATCCCTCAACGACGCGCTCAAAGCGGTCCTTTGTTCCCCGGCGTTCTTATACATGCAACCACTCGAACCCGCACCAAACTTCAACAATCAAAAATCAGCAATCAGCAATCAGCAATTAAGAGTTGCCAAAGCTTACGCTTTGGCCACCCGCCTCTCTTACTTCCTTTGGTCCACGACCCCGGACGCTGCGCTGCGCGCAAAGGCCGACGACGGCGACATCCTTAAGCCGGCCATCTTGAAAGCCGAAGTCGATCGCCTGCTCGCCGACGCGCGTTCGGACGAGTTTATCGAGGGCTTTCTCGACAGCTGGCTCAACCTCCGCTACCTCGGCGAAATGCCGCCGGATCGCGACACCTTCGGCGCCTATTACGCCAAGGATCTGCAAAACGCGATGGTCCGCGAGACCCGGCTCTTCACGCGTCATCTCATCGAGACCGACGGCCCCATCACCAATTACCTCGACTCCGGCTACACTTTCGTGAACAAACCGCTGGCGGCCCATTACGGATTAAAAGACACGGTGTTCGAACCGTCGAAGGCGCACGAATTTCGGCGCGTCAACCTCACCGACCCACGGCGCGGCGGTCTCCTCGGAATGGGCAGCGTCCTCACCGTCACCGCCAATGGGATCGAAACCTCGCCGGTCACTCGCGGCGTCTGGCTTCTCGAAAACGTCTTCGGCACCCCGCCGGCCCCGCCGCCAGACGATGTCCCGCCCATCGATCCCGACATCCGCGGCGCCACCACCATCCGCGACCAACTCGCAAAACACCGCGAATCGACAACCTGCAACGAATGCCATCGCAAGATTGATCCCCCCGGGTTCGCCCTGGAGAACTTCGATCCCATCGGTGGCTGGCGCACCCATTACCCGCAGGGCAAAAACCAGGGTCCAAGAATCGATGCCTCCAGCGAACTGCCGAGCGGTGAATCCTTCACGGACGTCATTGGCTTCAAGAAACTCCTGCTGGAGACAAAGCGCAAACACCTCTTCTCCCGCATGCTCACCGAGCGACTCTTAACCTATGCCACCGGCCGCCGTATCGAGCCCCTCGATCGCCTCGACGTCAACCATATCGCCCGGCAAGTGGCGACCGAAGGCTACGGCATGCGCACTCTGATCGAAAAAGCCGTCCTGAGCCCGGTATTTCGGTCGCGATAAGCCTGCAGCTATGCTGCGAAACGACAATGAGAATTCTCCTCATTCTCCTGCTATCGACTGCCACCAGTGGACTGAATGCATCGCCGAAGCCCTCGGGCAAAGGCGGGGCGACGGCGGTGCAACCGCCCAACATCGTCTTTATCCTCACCGATAATCAGGGCGCGTGGACCCTCGGTTGTTACGGCAACCCGGACATCCGCACGCCGCACCTCGATCGGATGGCGCGCGAAGGCATGCGATTCACGCACGCGTTCTCGAACAACGCGGTGTGCTCCCCGGCGCGCGCGACATTTTTCACCGGGCTGACACC
>JAHEJT010000026.1 GCA_024638765.1 Verrucomicrobiales bacterium | reverse complement strand
TGTCCGGCGAAGCCCTAGCGAAGACGGAAGCCGGAACGGCGAAGGAGGAAGGGGGAAGCGACAGCGACATCAAAACGGAATTTCCTGCTATCAGTGAAGAAAGTCGTCAGCACCCGCAAACAAAGAAACCACGGGGCCCCGCGCCCCTCTCCCCTCGACAAGCATCATGGTCTCCTCTATATTGGTCTTGAACCCTCATGCCTTGGACGCCCATGCGCCGCCTCTTCACAGCGCCCTTTCTCCTGCTGCTGCTCCTGGCCGTGTCCGCCGGCGCAGCCCGGGCCGCGGACCCGGACGAAGCCGCGATCCGCGGGGCCGTGGCCCGCGCATTAATGTTCGTCGAGAAAGAGGGCGCTTGGTGGATCGCCGATAAGAAGTGCGTGTCCTGTCATCACACCGCCTTCCTCATCTGGACGCACCGGGAAGCGGCCCGGCGAGGATTCCCCGTGGAAGAAAAGAAGGTGCGCGACTGGGTGAACTTCGCCTTCGGCATGGAGCTGGAACCGCATGAGAAAGGCGGAGTCAAAGGCTCGCGCAACCTCGAGGGACTGGCGCAGATGCTCCTGATGCCGCGCGAGAAAAACGATCGCCCGGCGCGCGAGACGTTTGCGAATCTCCTGGTCGAACACCAGAAAGCCGACGGAAGCTGGGGAGCGGGCGGACAGTTGCCTTCGCAGAAGCGGCCCAAGCGAGAGACGGAAGAAGTGTCGGCCATGTGGATGACGCTGGCGCTCGAGCGATTGAGCGACGAAGAGAAAGCGATCGCGGGCCCGGAGGCGGTGCTCGAGCGGGCCAGGAAAAACCTCGCCGGGTCCAAGGGCGGCATGAGCGCCGAATGGGCGGTCATGCGCATGCTCCTCGCAGGACGCGTCAAAATGAAAGGCGCGGACAGGGGGCGCGCGATTCAAATCGTGAAGAACTGGCAGCGCGCCGACGGCGGATGGAACTGGGTCGGCGTGCCGGTGGAAGAAGCCGGCGATGCCTTGGCCACCGGCATGGCTTTGTGGGGCCTCAGGCAGAGTGGCGTCCCGGTCGAAGCGGACGTGATCCGGGACGGCACCCGATTTCTGCTCGAAAGCCAACGCGCCGACGGCTCCTGGGAAGTGATGAGCACCAAGAAGGACAAGAAAGATGAGGCCCTGGCGACCTCGGTCTACTGGGGCACCGCCTGGGCCACCATCGGTCTCCTCGCCTGCCTTCCGGAAGAAGCGGCCCGGTAGCTGAACCCCCCGCGGGCGGGCGAAGCAGCCTGTCTCGGCGAAGCGGCCTGTCTCGGCGAAGCGCAGCGAAGACGGAAGCGAAGACGGAAGCGATGACGGAAGCGAAGACGGAAGCGATGACGGAAGCGAAGCCCCTCCATCCCGGCTTGCCCTCCTGACCTTCGCAGCTTCAGCGAAGAACGAAAGTGGAGATGGTTGAAAGCAAATAGACTGCCAGTCACAGGCATCCTGCCTGTGGAGGAAGGGTATGCCATTCCTGCAGGATGCCCCCTTGAGGCCGACGCGTTCTCCCTTCACAGGCAAGATGCCTGTGCTACTCTGACTACCCCGCGCAGCCGTTCAATACTCGGATCAATCGATCCTCTGGCGAATGTCCAAGCGGACACCCTTACAGCGGATTTTTGGCCCCGAAAACCTGTCCTGCGATCGCGAAGCGAGGATGCGAAGCAAGTAATCTGTCCGAAGGGGAGGCAATCTATGCGTCCAGCATAAACAACCCCGCAGGGCGAAGAAGGATCGCGTCTAACGGTCTCTGAGTGGAGCAATATTTGCGGAACGCATTGATACCGAGTTCCTTTTCGCGGTCCGACCCCGAATCCACGACCGCGACTCCCACGCTTACTTTGGCGAAATCGTCACTACCAGGAACTGCCGGGGCTCGTCCGTGATCGCCGTATTACTCCGCTCCACCACGGTCTCCGTGCCATCGCCGTTGTCTGTGACGCTTACCAGGGTCGTAGCTCCGGGTCCGACGAAAAAGGTCTGGAGGTCCATCGTCACCTCGCAGGTAAAGTCCGCGTGCGCCGTGGCTTCCTGCAAACGAATCAATTCCAGTGCGGGATAGGTCTTGCCATCGCCCGGGTTCAACTCCGCCACCAGCCGGGGCAGCGCGGCGCGTCCGTGTTGTTCGAATGCAAAGCCGTATTCCATCAGCGCCGCCAGCCCGTTTCCGTCGCTGTCACTCATGGCGTCGCCGGGATCGAGGAGCGACAGTCCGTGAGTCGCTTCGTATCCGTTGGCGATACCGTCACCGTCGTCGTCGAGGAGAACCGCGCCGTCGAAGGTCACTTCGAACGACAGGGTTCGGAGTTGACGCAGATGTTCCCCACTGACCCGCGTCAACGTCAGGGTGTCGGCGGCGTCGAAGCTCAAGTCCGGCCCGGCATCGATGGCTTCGATGGTCGAGGCGGGATCCCAGAGGTAAAAGAAGAGCGGGCCGCCCGCCGAAGCTGAAATCCCGGTTTCACCCGCCTGCGTTCCCTGGCGCACGGCGAATTCCTGCAGCGTAAAGGTGGCGCTCAAGGCGTCGCCCGCGGCGTTCCGGGGCACGAACTCAAAAAACAACATCTCCGGTCCCTCGCCGTCCACGGCGGCTGCGTCGAACCAAACGTCTGAATCGCCACCTTCCACCGACAATCCGAGACTGCCGTTCTGATTGCGCAGGCGCGCGGCGGCTCCTTCGCTGGACGCCGTGATCGTGACATCGACCGTGCTCACCCAGGGATGGGCCACGGGAAAGGTGAACACCTTCGTCAACTCCAGCGCGCTGCTGACGTTGGCCACGTCCGTGAGATCGAGAGCGAGATCGAACGGCGCCGGCGTGGCGGTTTCCCCCACTACCAGCTCCACGGTCTGCAATTGGTAGATTCCCTGGTCACCGACGCGTGTGGCCGTCAGCGGGGCCGGCGTGGAGAAGGTGTAAGGTGTCGCCAGAGTGGTATCGACGTCTTCCGAGACCGTGATTCCGTCCGAGAACTGCACCCGCCGGCCCGTGACGGGGCCGCTTCCCACCCGGCGCGTGATCTTTTCCAGGGTCAGATCCGCAGGCACGATTCGTCCCGAGGCATCCTTGGCGGCCAGGCCTATGACAATCTGTTCGGCGCCCGTCCCGGCGATGGCGTTGGGATCGAACCAGACATCGCTGTCGCCCCCGAACACGGAAAGCCCGAGATTGCCGTTCTGGTTTCGCAGGTTGGCGGGCGCCCCGCCCGACGTCGCCGAGAGCGTCACGTCCACTGAGGCGACCAGGGGGTGCCCCGCGACGGGAACCGAGAAGGAATACCAGGCTTGTGCCTGGCTTCCCACGTTCGCCGTGAGCCTGAAATCCAGGGTGGCCCGGCCTGCATCGGCCGGATCGATCACGTCGACCAAGACGGTGGCCGGACTGCCTCGCCCGCTCGCATCCGTGGCCGTGTAGATGAAGCTGTCGCTCCCGATGTATCCGGGCGCCGGCAGGTAGGTCAGCGTCCCGTCCCCGTTATCGGATACCGACCCGCCGTTGGCGCCCTGGGTGAAGGAATCTACGGACAGTGGTTCCCCCGCGGGACTGAAGTCGTTGGCGAGCACGGTCACGACGGACGCCTCATCCTGGAGCGTCGACGCGAGGTCGTCGATGGTGAGAGGCCAGAGGGCCGATTCGGCGCTGGTGAGTGGAATGTTTGGAAGGGAGAATGCCAGCCCGTTGTAGGTGATCGCCGCCTCGCTCCCGCGAACGGAGAACGTCGGGTTGATGATAGTCCACGCCGAGTCGTTCGTGGGAAGCTTGGCGATGCTGCGATACCCCGCCGAGACCAGGTTGCGATAAACGGGGTTGCTCGACATGACCTGCTCCGCGGTGACGGACCAGCGGATGTTGTCCTCCGTCTGGTTGGTCACCGTGGTGGAGTCTTCGAGTAGAAGGCTGTGGATGTAAGAGAGTCCGAAACCGATTTCGTTGTTCCAGGTCGTCACGTTGCGAAACTCCGTATCCACGTCGTCGTTGAAGGATCCCGTCGTCTGAAGCGGGTCCTGGGCAAAGGTCCGATTCGTGTTGTGATGAAAACGAACCTGGAGGCCGAGAAAGGAAGCGTAAGCCGTGTTGTTCTCAAAGCGCTTGAAGACGAGGTCCTGGATCACGGCCCGCCCGTGATGGGTTTCCCCGGGCTCGTTCCAGGTGCGATAGTTCGACGTGGGCCAGTCGATCAACTCCGTGCGAAAGCCCGCTTCCTCGTCGTAATCGGATTCGAAGAGTCCCTGGTTCCACACGGAATAACCCCGCCCGTCAAACCCGGCCGCGATGTTGTTGATGACCTCGACTCCCGGCGACCCCAGCCAGAAACCGTCTCCGGTGAAACCCAGGTCGCCGATCGGAATGCGCTCGGGAGTGCCGTTGTTGCCCGGGTCGTTCTGACCTTCAAAACGACGCGACTTGAACTGAAAGGTCGGGTCGCCCGTGCCTTCCATTGCGAGGTTCCCGTTAAAGAGTCCCACTTCGTTCCCGGCCTCGCATACGAAACCCGCGCCATCCTGATCCCACGCCACGCAATCGCGAAACTCGACCACGCTCGTGTGATTCACGAAGCCCCAGCCGGGACCGCTGTTGGCGACGCAGCCCGTGACCTGTGCCGGCGTGGAGCCGGCGGCTCCCTGGTTGAACTCCTGGTTCCGGTGGAAATGAAACGAGTAACGCCCGCGCTGGTTCGCGCCCGCAGTGCCGCCGCTCGCATCCGCCGCAAGTTGTTTCTTGTCGCTGCGGCCCATGTCGCGGCATTCAGCGTAAGAAGCCACCACATCCTGAGACCGGCTCATGAGATGCCCGCGACGCTGCACCGCCGCCTTGGTCCCCAGCGGCCCGGAATGAAACACGATGTTGCGCGTCAGGTTGGCGATGTGCGCGTCCATGCCCGGATACGGCGTGTGCTCGTGAGCAAACGAAGCAATCACGGTGTGATCCGCAAGACTGCCCAGGTCGATCGTCCACGTGCTGTTGCCGTTGTCGGTGATCGCGCGCACCCGGAAATTCTCGCTTTGCAGTTCGCTGCGGACAAAGCGCGTCGCTGCCACCGCGATTTCGTCACCCACGAGCCAGCCCGCGGGCGCTTCCTTCACCGTGATCGCAGTTGATCCTGCGGGATTGGTGGTATCGAAGGCGACGTATGGCGTTTTCGGACTTCCAAAAAAGCGAAGCTGGCCGGGATTGAAAACGAGAAGGCCCTTGCTCAACTGCGACACGTCGCTCGCGGCATCGATCAGGTCGTCGTCCCAGATCACCTCGGCCGTCATGCCCGCAGCCACCGGACTTCCCGGCGCGCCAATTTCGAAGCGCCCCGTGTCTTCCACGACGATCGTGTCCACCGAGAGTTGCGTGTTCACCGTGGCATCGAAGCTCAGCGTCCCGGCGACGCGCACCGTTTCGACGGTGGTGGCGCCGTACTGCCCCCGCACCGTCACCGTAATCCCCGCGGGAATCGCAACGTCGATTTCTCCGTCGGCGGGCGCACCCGCGGTGAAAGGCGTATCTGCCCCGCCCCAGGTGGCGCCATCATTCCAATCGCCGTTCTGCACCGCGGTGTACTCGACGGCACCTCCGTTCGTCGGAGGGAGGAGCGATTCAAAACCGCCCGCGTTTCCGGAGGCCGATCCCACGTAGAAGCCGGAAATAATTCCGAGGAGCAATATGAGCGAGGGAGTTCTCATTGCGAACGCCGCTACCATAGCAGACTCCACGTCGTTAAAAAGGGCGAATCGATGATCGTCCGCCCGGCGACCCGGCAGCGATCTTCTTTTGTCGCTAAAGACGCAAGCACGCCCCTTCCGGGCCTCATGAATCTTCATCAATGAATGAAATGTTACTGCAGGAATTCCCTTAATCCCTGAGCCTGTCGAAGGGGTCGAAGGGAGTGGGGTGAGAGGGAGGCGGTTGTCAATCATTGAAGCCCGGCGCCTTTTTTGGAAGGGATATTGCTAGAATCTTATCTTAGTGCCATTCGGGACTGACCCCTTTCCCGCCATTGGCTTGCGGTCGCTGTCGAGCGCCGCTACTTTCATTGGGGATCTTGCCTTCGTCTGCTACACTGCGAGACGAGCTAAACGACACCTATGATTCGCAGGGACGAAAGCACAAACGCACGATCGAAGGGCAAGGGCTCGACCTCCAGGATACGAACCCTTGTGCGTCGCGCTGAGCGGTTCGACGAGGCGACCACCATCATCGAACAGATCCGCGCCGTCCAAAAGGGGCTTAGAAAGAAAGAGCGGCGGGCGCTGATCGAAGCAGCGCTCACCAATTACTTTCAATCGGAGATGCTCAAGCCTTACCAGGCGGAACTGATCAAACTGCAGCAGCACCTGGAGAGAACCGGTCGGAAGGCGATTATCCTGTTCGACGGCCGTGACGCTTCCGGCAAGGGTGGCACCATCCGCCGAGTGACACGCTACATGAACGAGAAGCACTACCGCGTGGTCGCCCTTGGTAAGCCCTCCGAGATGCAACGCACGGAGCTGCATATGAAACGCTACATCGAGCAGTTCCCGCACGCCGGTGAAATGGTGCTCTTCGACCGCAGCTGGTACAACCGTGCACTTGTGGAACCCGTGATGGGATTCTGCACTCGGGTCCAGTACAATGGCTTCATGGAAAAGGTCGTCGGCTACGAGGAGCGGATCATCGCCGACAAGACGACCTTCCTGATCAAGTTGTATTTCTCTGTCTCGAAGGAGGAACAGGCGAGACGATTCGATCGACGCAAGAATGACCCGCTGCGCCAGTGGAAGCTGAGCGAAGTCGACCTCCAGGCGCAGGACCTTTGGAATGAGTTCACGAAGATGAAGTATTTTCTCCTTAAGAAGACGCACACACCGGCGACACCCTGGTTCATCATTCGATCCGACATCAAAGCCCTCGCTCAACTTGAGACGATCAAGTTGATCCTCAGACAGATCAAATACCAGGGCCGGAGCCGCAGCCTCGACTTCGCCCCCAATCCGGACATCGTCATCGGTGGTGCCGCGGAACTGAAACTGATGCGGAAGCAGAAAAACAAGCACGGCAAATTTCTGGGCTAACGACCAGTGAGTAAATCGCTTTTTGATGTCGCTGTCGCTCCACCCTTCCGGCTGCCTGGCGGCAGTCTATTTGTCTACGGCAGAATGCCGCAGATACCTGCTTCGCATCCTCCCGCTCCGCGGGATCCGGTTCTCTTCGAGTCTGAGTCTGAGGGCTCGTCCCTCAGAGTCGAAGACAGCCCATCCCCTCGCCTTTGGCCCCTCTTAATCTTACTCTTCGTCTTAATCTTAATCCCAGCGGAGCCCATCCGAACCAGATTAAGTTTAAGAGAAAGCTGCTGAACGCCGTAGCCTTGCGTTCAGCCGGGATCTTCATCACCCCCCCAACCATCCAGCACCACCGCGACCATCCCCGCCTGCCCGCCTGCGGGAGGCGAGATCGGGTCGGCCAGGGGGCCATCCATACCGAAACAGACCCACCTCCGCTCCCCTTGCCTTCCGTTATAACATCTGTTATAATTAAGTCATGACCACGGTCAAAGTCACTAGGATCGGGAATTCCGAGGGCGTCATCCTGCCCAAGGAAATCCTCGAGAAACTCCGCGTCTCCAAGGGCGACACCCTTACCGTCACCGAGACGCCGGGGGGGATCGAACTCCGTACCTACGACGAAGAGTTTGCGAAGCAGATGGAGATCGCCGAGGGCATCATGCGCGAAGATCGCGATGTCCTGAAGAAACTCGCCGAGTAAACGCGTGCCCTCCGAACCGAAGGAACCGGTCTGGATTCTGACCGAGGCTGCGCTCGCTTTCCACCAGCGGCAACTGGCCGAACACGGAGGCGAACCGGGTCTTCGTGACGCGGGCCTCCTCGAATCCGCCCTCGCGCGTCCCCTTCAGGTCTGGAGGTACGGCGATCCCGCGCCCGACCTCTGTGCTCTCGCCGCGGCCTATGCTTTTGGCATCGCAAAGAACCAACCCTTCTTCGACGGGAACAAACGTACGGCATTTGTGGTCTATCGTGCTTTCCTCTCTCGCAATGGTCTCGAAGTCACCGCGACCCGCGAAGAAAAATACCTCTCGATGCTCCGCCTCGCCTCGGGCGACGAAACCGAGGAGTCCTTCACCGCCTGGCTCCGCGATCACACCACTTCCGACTGATGGGCTGAAAGGAAACTCCTTTCTTCGCCAGTCCTTTCACCGCCGTCACCGGGCCCCCGTTCTTCACGCTACGCGCTACGAAGGGCAAGCTGGGTTGGAGGCGGATCAGGGGGAGGAAGGGGAATTGATGAATCGACGGATCATAGAAGCAGCTCGACATGCTGCTGCACCAACAATCGAGAACCGACCCGAATGACACGTAGTTAAGCATTGTGACACGGGCAGCTTGTCCCGCCGTAGCTCGAAGAGCGAAGGAGGATCTCGCCCGTGAAATCACCGGCGAGACGCCGGTGTCACTATCCGAAAGTCCGCTTATCTTAGTGCCATTCAGAACCGACCCCTTTCCCGAATCAACCTCACACAGCTACTGACGATTAATTCGTTTGGAAATGTTTCCCACGACGACCTGGCGAAAGTTTTCATTGTCAATTGCGTTCGCCCACTCGAGGGCCGCACCAGGATCGGATCGAACCAGGCCATGGGCAAACCCATTGATCGCAAAATCCCGGTCGAGACCGTGGTTCATCTCCATTAATTCCGAGGCCGTCACGTTAGGGTCGTGCCCGTCGGTTCCCGCCGCCAACCTGGCGTAGGCAGCGGACAAGGCAACCCTTCTCGACTGGTCCATTTCGAGAGACCAGGCATAGGAAACGGCACTGGAAGGATCGTCGTCAAAAGCGCCGCTTTCGATAACCCGTTGGACGGCGGCCGCCTGGATGATCGGTTCATCGAAACTCGCGACCCACTGCTGCAAGCCTTCCCGATCCTCGGGCGAAATAATGCGTTCGGTAAACTCCCGCATCAGCGACTGCGCCTTCCTTGGATCGCTTTCCATGAAAAAATCGATCATCTCGCCGATCTGATTTGCTTCCGCATCGGTGATGCTCTCGGGAGTCAGTCCCTCCAGGAGGCCTCGAAGGATACCGTCGGTGAACTGGTCGATGAAGGGCAGCTCCCTCGTATTGGTGGCCTCCAGGTACCGTTGAATCTCCGGGTCCTCTCGGATGTCCAGTTCGGAAAAGAAATCGAAGAGGCCTTGCGGATCGGCCTCCCCCCATCCCTTCAGCGCCGACACAAAGTCCGGATTGATTTCTTCGATCAGTTCACGCGCCACCTCCTCTCCGCCGACTTCGCCGACCCTGCGCCAGAACCGTTCCATCCCGGAAGATCTCTCGGACTCCCCGCCCTTTCCAAATGCCCGGGCCAATGCCGCTCTCGCCTCTCTCCAATTGTCGGTGGTGATCCCGGCGAGAAACCGGTCGAAAGCCTCGGCATCCCCCTCGAGGAAACGCTCCAGTTCATCGGCCCATTGACCGCTCCGCTGCGCAAGCGAGCCCAGGGGTCCGCTCTCGCCGGCGTCGCTCTTGCCGATGATGCCATCGGAGCGCGGTTCTTCGCTTGAGAGTCTCCCGATCACACCGGAGGATGCGTGCCCGCGGGTCGGCCGGTTCTCCCTTTGTACTTCGACCCCGCCCTTCGCGTCCGCAGAACCCGACCGCGAACCCGGTGACGTCAAATGGATATAGAGGACGGCGCCTGCGACAATCGTCAACCCGATAACGATCGCGTTGAGCCTGTGTTTTCTCTTCATGTCGTCGGTTCAGTCGAAAGGTAAGCGTTCGCGGGGCGCGGAGCGCTTTGGAGTGCGCCGGCTTGACGGCGCTTTGGTTACCAAGGGCCAGCGATCCAAAGCGGTGTCAAGCCACCGCACTCCAAATTGTTTCCAGCCGGAATGATCACCTTGTCAGTCATCGGAACATCTACGTTTAGAACACGCGTATTATTGGGGCCGGGATCCCTTTGGCCAATTACAATTCTGGAGGGCGACGCTTCGTCGTCGCCGCTATCGCGGTTGCAGAGCGCTTGCCTGAGGAGAGCTTCCGTTATAGATTGTATCCGATGGCGGATATCGACGATATCGACAGCTCCGGGATCGATCCCGAGTTGCTGGAGAATCCTCTTTTCCAGGAACTCATGGAGGAGGGGCTTGCGATCCAGGATCGATTCTCCGCCGAACCGGTATACGCGAAGACCGACAAGGGTTATCTTAAAGGCACCGGCGTCGAAGAAATCCAGAAGGTCAAGGAAGGGGAAAAGGCGAAGCGGGAGTCGGATTCAAAAGGCTACTGATCGATGGAGCGCGTCGGAACGTGGCTGGCGCCTTTTACCTGGGAAATGGTGACTGCGCAGAACGCGGTTCTCTGCCGCGCGAAGAATGCGCTGCACTAGCCGACCTCGGACGGCCATGACGCAACCCGCGAATTATGGGAGAGCCGGCACCGGGAAGCGATGTCCTTGGACGAGGCCGTGGAGCTATGCCGTCGATGCCATCGCATGGCTCCGTTCTGCCTCTACAACGGGAACAACTTCGCCTCGATCATCGCCCTGGTGATTAAGAAGATGAATCTCCAACCCGAGCAGGCGGTGATCGTGCGCAGTCTCGCGGTTCACATCGTCGCGGGTGTGACCACGCGAGAAGAAAAGAAGGCGCTCCGCGAGTTCTGCGAGTCGCTGGATTGAGTTGCCGGAACTTCATGGGTTCGAGGGTTTCGATCTGCATTTTCTCGGAAAGAAAGACCTCGTTACAGCCAAAGAAACCGCAGGCCGGCCCCGGGATCTCGCCGACCTTGACGAACTGAGGCGCGCGGACTGAAGCGGTTGCCAGTCGGTTTCGAGACGGAAGAAGGCGGTGCTGTCGAGGGACGGGGAGCCAGTCAACAAATTTCAAATGTGAAACGAGTTGCGCAAGTCATCGCAAGGCGCATGTCAAAATTTATTGAGTGACCCGAAGGGCACTAAGTTAAGAACAGTGATCGTGTGATCTTCAGACGTTCCTCGTGGCCGAACCAAAGTAGCCGCCACACTTCGTGTGGCGATCTATTCCAAGCCCCACACGGAGTGTGGGGACTACTTTTCTCCCGCGAAGTGTGAAATCCGCTGCTGGCGCTACGACGATAGACACCCTTAACTACGTGCCATTCTTGACTGACCCCATTTCTGACGCCCCGGCGAGGGCGAGGGTCGCCAGGAGAATGCAGATGTTCTTCATTCCGGTAACTCGTGGATCGTGAAATAAAGCGGCCCCTGGATTTCTCCGACGGAGAAATCCAGCTTCAGGGTGTGGCAGGGCTGGAGCTCGGGAATGGTCACGACGAGCTTGCGTCCGTCGCCGGTCAACCGCCCTGCACTGATTGCGAACGTGTCGGCGCCTTCGACGCCCGGTTCCGTGACCTTCAAGTGCGGTGAGCCGTATTGTCTCGACCAGCGGTAGTTCCACGCGGTGGCTTGCCACGAGTCCATGTTTCCGGTGACGGCGGGATCGAGCGGCTGGTTGAACGTAAGTTCCAGCCGGCCGCGGCGGGCCCTGGCGGCCACCACGTAAAGCCCGTCGTCCCCCGTGTAACGCAGGCGCTGAATGCTGCCCTCGCGCGTGGCGCCTGCCTGCCATCCGGTGAGGCCGGAGAAGTAGAGTTGACCGTCGGCCGGGTTCTTCGCGACCCGCATCGTGCCGGATTCCATCGGCAGCGGCAGGGAATAGACGGCGCCCTGCAGGGTGTCGTCGAACTCGTCGAGCATGACAACCATCGTCCGCGCGCGGCCGAAGGAGGTGTGGAAATACTGCCCACTCAGCGGGCCGAAGCGTTCGTCTTCTTCCACCCAGAGCTGAGACCCGGAGGAGCTGTCGAGTTCCTGGGGCATGTAGACGATGGGATCGACGATGGTCTCCGGATCGTAGTTGCCCTCGCGCTCGGTCCATTTGCCTGCGCCGTGAAACGCGCCCCGGCGGGTAACGGCGATCTTGCTCGCAGGAACGTAGGTGCCCTGGTTGTCGCCGAACGTGATGCGTCCGTCCGGCAGGCGGCCGATTCCGTTGGGGACGCGCAGGCCGGCGCCGACCACTTCCCACGTTTTCCCGTCGCGGGAAACCCGGACAACGCCGCCGGGAATCGACCAGTCGCTGAAGCCGCCGACTCGGGCATAGTAAAACGAACCGTCGTCGCCCACCTCGAGATCGAAGCTGTAGGCGTGCCAGCCGGGGCTGGGCTCGGGTTCGTTGTGGAAAGCCTCGTAATAATCCGCTTCGCCATCGCCGTTGAAATCGTGGAGCTTCACGATGCGGCCGCGCGTGCCAACCGTGAGCACGCCGTCCACGACTTTCATGCCGAGCGGTTCGTAGAGCCCGGCGGCGAAGCGTTGCCAGGTCACTTCGCCAAGGTCACCGTCGATTCCGGTGACGATCCAGACGTCGCCGCTCAGGGAGGACACGGCGAGGCGCCCGTCGGGAAAGAAGGTCAGCGCGGAGGTGCGCATCCACGTGTTGTAAGCGTTTTTCAGCGGCACGGGCAAACTGTCGAGCGCGTAACCCTGGAACTCGGAAACCGCGAGCTTTCCTTTCATCGTGTGCGTCTTGGTCCAGCGCCGGGGACCGCCGCGGGTGTGGGTGGTGAGGTCGACGATGTGACGCGCCGATTGTGAATCCGCATGGTTCGTAACTGCGATGTTGAAGTGCAGGGGCGACGTCGAAGCCGGAATCCGCAAGACTAGGTCACCGCCGTCGGAGACGCGCCAGGTCAAGTCTTCGGCCTCGCTCTGCAGCCGGGCGATGTGGATTTCTTTGCCGGAGGGCATCTCCGCGTGTGCGCCGTCGATGACCGGTTTCGTTTTGCCGGCTGCAAAGACGATCAGTTCCAGCGCATTCTCGCCGGGCTCGACCGTCAGGCGGTGATGGATGATCCGATCTTCACCGATCGTTTCCGCGCGCGGGCTCTCGAGGACGCCGCGGCCCTGCACGGTGTAGGAGACGACGATCTCGTTGCCGAAAGGGTAGTGGCCCCGGTAACGGACCTGTTCCTCCGGCCAGATCGTGTGCGAGTCGGCCGGCGGTGTTTCGTTTTCCGCCCGGCCATCCCAGGCCCAGCGCCAGCCGCCCTTGCCGGGAAGGGGATCGAAGGCCGCGGCGGGGAGGCCTGCGGCGCGCAGCTTATGATGGAGCGTGTTGCTGAAATCGAGGAAGCCGCCTCGCCAGGCGCCGATCGAGCGCATCGTTCCGAGGTCGTAGGCGAGGGTCGTCTCGTTGCCGAGATCGATGGTGAGAGCGTTGCGGCTCGGTGTCCCGACGCCCCGGCCGCCGACAGGTGAAATGAGGGCCCGGCCGTAATCGCGGAGATAGCCGGTCTTTGCGAGGGCTTCCATTTGCGCGGCGGCTTCACCGGCGCCGTCCGGGCTGCGCGGCATGGTCTCGGTGTAATCGTCAGCCACCGGCACGTAGAGTTCCGTGGCGAGTTCGCGGACCATGCGTTCACGGATGTAGTGGATGACCTTGTAACGCTCCTCGGGATTGAGCTGCGGCGCGGGCATCATGTTGCGAAACCCGTAGGTAACGGTCTTGAACATGCTGAACGGGTCGCCGCCGTTCTCCATCTTGTGCTTCGTGAAGATGCGGGAAAGAGGGTTCGGCGGCGGGGTGATGCCGTCTTTACTGTGGCACGCGATGCAATTCAGTTCGTAAAGTTTCCGGCCCTCATCCAGGTAAGCCTCGTCGCGGTCGCTCTCGGTGAAACGCGCGAGGTCGCGGTGATTCACGTTTTCGAAATCGTTGAAGGCCGCGACCGGGCCGGCGACCGCCTCGTCACGAAACAGTTTTCCGACTTCTTCCTCCGACAGCTTGCGTTCGTGGAGGACGAAATCGTCGATGCGCCCTTCGAAGTAGTGATCGATCCGGCCACCCTCCGCAATCCCGGCGCCGAGCTGGTAATGGTTGAAGCCCGTGGCGTAACCGAGCCAACCGCGTTCTCCCACGCCGATCAGCTTCCCATCGACGAACAACGCCGGACCGGAAGCCTGCGCGTAGGTGATCGTCGCCTGGTGCCACTTGTCCGGATCGTGGACCTTGGTCTTGAATTCCCAGTGGTCCGGACTGCCATCTTTCGGCTTTCGGTTGAACGGCGCGGTCAACCGAATCTCGCCCTGTTCCCACGTGAGGCGGATTGCCTTTCCTTCCTTGGCGTTGCGGACGATGTTCATGAGATCGCCACGTTGGTCCGAGTTCGGCTGAAACCAGAGCGACGCGGTCCATCCCGCGAGCTCGCCGAGCGGCACCCCGCGAAAGTGGCCGCCGCTCAGCGCCAGGCCGGAGCCGAGCACGGGAAAGCCTTCGATCGGCGGGCGGGGGCGGCCGGTGTCGAATGCCGGGGGAATCGGCTCGTCCGCGGCATTGAGCACCGCGAAAGAAGTAAACAGAAGTGTCAGGGTGATAGAGATCGATTGCTTCATCAAAGGCCGTCCCTTCAATTGGATGGAAATGGAGGTGAATTCACGCATGCGTATCCCGCTTCCACCTGACTTTCAGCCAACGAATGAGATGCTCACCCTGATCGCCGCGATCGACGAGTTCAAGGGCGAATGGCGAGCACTTGGTGATCTCGGGACGGAAAGGCTGAGTTCCCTTCGCCGCATCGCTACCATCGAGAGCGCCGGGTCATCGACTCGCATTGAGGGCGCTAAAATCCCAAATTGGACGCCTGCGGGAACGCTTGGAGACACCCGAAGTATCGACCACGAGCCCTCCCATTCCCGACGATCTTTCCCCACTTGCAGGTCGGTTACTCGATTTGCTGAATTCGCGTGGAACCTTGTCGGTCCGGGAGGCGGTTGAGATACTCGAAGCAAACCGAAACACTCTGAAGGACAAGTTCACGGAGCTGGTTGAAAACGGCCACGCCGAACTTTGCGGAAAGGGGCGTGGAGCCTACTATCGGGCTTTGCACAAGTAGCCTGTCGCTAAATCAGTACCATGCCCGCTTCACAAAGACGAAGTCTTTGCCCTACAAATGGAGGGAAGCGCTCCGTCGTTTCCGTAGATTGTTGGGAAACGACGGAGCGTCTCCCTCCCTTAATTGAGTGGCGAATCGTTCTGCGCAAAGCCTGACGAAACAGCCAAATGGTGCTTATCTTAGTGCCATTCGCTGCTGACTTTTTTTTGTGCGTGTCATCATTGCGCGCTTTTGGCCAACGGTTTGGGATTCTCGACGAACGCCGCCGGCCGACTGTTGGCCGTGAGATCGGTTTCAAAGGACGCAATTTGCTGCAGCAATTGCTTGGCGATCTCGGGATTGGCCGGTCTATGCGGCCAACGACAGATGAACAGCCAGCCGTTCCGCCCGCCTGTTCTAACCCTTAAAACAGGCAGGAACGCATCGGCGTGCCCGAGTTCTGCAATTTTAGAGTGCGCCAGGGCCTGAACGGCGGACGGGACGGGCGTCAGCCTTGACGAGAGAGCCGAACGGAGGTGAAATCAGGGCAATTAGCCCCGAATCTGGCCCTTCCTCCCCCCGCGGGCGGGCGAAACGGAGCGAAGACCCCTGAACCCCCTCCTACCCCGCCTGCCCTTCGTAGCGCGGAGCGCGAAGAACGGGGCCCGGTGACGGCGGTGAGGGGATGGACTGAAAAAGGAATTTCCTTTCAGTTAATGGACGGCTGCAAAACGAATTCCCCAAGTTTGTCCTTCAAATTGCTGACATCCTTAGTCGCTTTTGCTGTCGGTTTGCTGGCTGTCGAACTGCTGGGGCAGCTGATGGACTTCGATTTCAGCCGGCAGAAGGCCGCATTCGAGGCTCAACCTATTTTTTACCGTCAACCAATCGATCCGATTGGGACCGTCTTCTTCAAGCGAACCGGTCCGGACCGGTGGTACGGACCGGTATTGCGGACCGGCCTGCAGCAAACCGGAGCTGTGGATAAGGCCTACGAGGAAGAAGAACCGCTTTTGATTACTTACGATCGTGATGGATTTCGAAACCCCGAGAATCTCGACGAATGGGAGATTGTTTTCACCGGAGACTCCTTTACGGAACTTGGATACCTACGATACGAAGACCTGTTTACAACGCGAGTCGGCCGAATTCTAGAAAAGCCGGTAAAAAATGTGGGAGTGAGCCACACGGGCCCCTTCTCCTACATTCATTGCGTCAAAGAATTCGGGATTTCGAAGGGAACGACGGACGCGGTCCTTGTCTTTTTCGAGGGAAACGACCTCAAAGACCTGATGCGGGAACGGGAACAGATTCGCGAGTTCAAAATCACGGGCCAACGCGAGTACCGGGATCTCGATCAACTCAAAAAACAGACTTCTTTTCTCAAAGCGATCGGCTTTCCTCTCCGTGATTGGATTGGCGAAAAATGGCCCGGGGGGAGGTGGCGGAAACCGGAGCTTCGTTTCCATAACGCCTACTTCCTTGGCGCGGAGGGAAAAGTTCCGCTATCACTTTTTTACGCCCCTCCAAACGTCGCGGATTTGGAGCCCGACGAAATCATTGCCCTTGAGGAAGCCATCAAGGAATGGTCGGAAACAACCCGGCAGTTGAGCATCAGACCCTGGCTCGTGTTTGCTCCATGCAAACGCCGGGTGCTCGACGATGCGCTGGAATTCACCGACCGGACGGTGCCGCCGATGGTCCACTGGACTTCAAGTGATCTTATCGATCACCTGCAAAAATTGTGCGATGCCCACGGTATCAATATGATTGATCCCACTCCAGCCTTGTGCAAAGAAACCACCAAAGGAAACCTGACTTTCAACCCGATGTTCGACACTCATTTCAATCAGCGCGGATCGCACATCATGTCGGAAGTCATTGCGGAGCAGATGCGCTCTCGATGATGAACCCCCTCCAACCCAGCTTGCCCTTCGTAGCGCGGAGCGCGTAGAAGGGGGGCGCCTGGCAGGACAGATGGGATGGACTGAAAAAGCAATTTTCTATCAGTGGGTGCGCCCTCACTGCGCCCCTTTGGCCAACGGTTTGGGATTCTCGACGAACGCAGCCGGCCGACTGTTGGCAGTCAGATCAGGGGGCCGGCCCTCCTTACATGGCCCCACGGGCGGGTCCTTTGAGGGGCGCCAGCAGGAGATAGAAGACCCACGCGAACCAGGAGACAAAGATCACCGCGAGAATCCAGGCCGCTTTTTCCCCGCCCTGCGTGCGATCGGAGGTTCCGATCAGGAAAATCGGCACGGCGTAGATCACCGCCGCAATCAAAAATAAAAAAATTCCTCCAATGGCTTCCATGATATTCCCTCCCCTGTCCTTGCATTCGGAGGCGGGCCTCCGAGCGGATTTCCCGCATCCAAGTATTTCCACCTTAGCGGTCCCTCGGAATCCCGCCAGTATAAGATTGGCGCGGTTTTATAATCGGGCCTCAGAGTGGGGCAGGTTCCGGCATTCGCTTCGCGGCAATAGCGAAGCGCGGAGACCTTTGCGGCAACGACAAAGCGTTGCCCTCCACGCCCGCGACAACGGCGAACCGTCCAATGCGTTGCCCTCCACACTCACGTCCTGACTGCGCCCCGCCTATCCAATATCCACTATTCACTATTCACTATTCACTACCCGACATTCACCAGCCTAAAGCCCCGCATCCGTCACCGCACCCTGCGACGCCGTGTTCACCTGCGCCGCGTACTTCGCGAGGACACCCCGGCGATAGCGCGGCTTCGGCTGTTTCCACGCCTTTTTCCGCCGCTTCAGTTCCGCGTCGCTGACGTGCAGCTCCAGCTTGCGCTTGCGCGCGTCGATTGTGATTTCATCCCCGTCTTTCACCAGCGCCAAAGGTCCCCCGTCAAAGGCTTCCGGCGTGATGTGTCCCACCACGAACCCGTGCGTGCCCCCGGAGAACCGGCCGTCGGTGATCAACGCCACGTCCTTGCTCAGTCCCATCCCCATGACCGCGCTGGTCGGCTGCAGCATCTCCCGCATGCCGGGCCCGCCCTTCGGGCCCTCCATGCGGATCACGATGACGTGCCCTTTCTTGATCTTGCCCCCGTTGATGGCGGCGATCGCTTTTTCTTCGCTGTCGTAAACTTTGGCTTTGCCCGTAAACGATTCGCCTTCTTTGCCCGTGATCTTTCCGACGGCCCCCTCGGGCGCCAGATTTCCGTAAAGAATCACGAGGTGCCCGTCTTTCTTGATGGGGTTGTCCAGCGGACGAATGATGTCCTGTTTCCCCGGGTAAACTGGTTTCACCTTCGCGAGATTTTGTTTCAAGGTCTTGCCGGTGACGGTGAGGCAGTCGCCGTGGAGCAGACCCTCTTCCAGCAATATCTTCATCAGCGGCAGGGTGCCGCCGATCTTCACGAGGTGGATCATCTCGTACTTGCCACTGGGCTTGAGGTCGGCCAGCACCGGCACCCGTTTGCCGACGCGCGTGAAATCGTCGATCTTGAGTTTTACCCCCACCGCATCGGCCATCGCCAGCAGGTGCAGGACCGCGTTGGTGGAACCTCCCAGGGCCGTCACCAGGGTGATGGCGTTCTCGAAAGCTTCCTTGGTCATGATGTCGCGCGGCCGGATCCCTTTCTTGATCAGGTGCAGGACCGCGGCGCCGGCATCGAAACAATCCATCTTCTTGGCATCGGAGATGGCGGCCTGGGCGGAACTGTTGGGAAGACTCATGCCCATGGCTTCGACGGCCGAACCCATGGTGTTGGCCGTGTACATGCCTCCGCAGGCGCCCGCGCCCGGGATCGCTTTTTCCTCGATGTCCTGCAACCGCTTCCGGCTGATGGTCCCGTTGTTGTACTGGGCCTCGGCCTCCAGGACCGACACGATATCGATGTCTTCCCCGTTGAGACAGCCCGGCAGGATGGTCCCGCCGTATACGAACACCGAGGGCCGGTTGAGGCGCGCGATCGCCATGAGACAGCCCGGCATGTTTTTGTCACAGGCCCCGATCGTCACCAGGCCGTCGAATCCCTCGCAGCCTGCCACGGTCTCAATGGAATCGGCAATGACTTCCCGGGAAACCAGGGAGTATTTCATGCCCTCGGTCCCCATGGAGATGCCGTCGGAAATCGTGATGGTATTGAATTCCACCGCCTTACCGCCCGCGGCCGCGACTCCCTTGGCCGCTTCCTTGGCGAGGATATCCAGGTGGATGTTGCAGGGGGTGACCATGCCCCAGTTCGAGACCACCCCGATCTGGTTCTTTTTGAAGTCTTCCCGCTTAAAACCGGTGGCGTAAAGCATGGCCCGGCTGTGCGCCCGATCGACTCCGTCCACCACCTTGGAAGAATGTTCCCGGTGCGCCGATCCGTTCTGCTTGCTCTTGCTTTTGCTCATGATGGGAAAGGCGATCATTCCCCCGCCCCCGCCCCCGGTCAAGCGGGATGTGGGGGGCTTCAGATGGAGCGGAAGTCGTGCCCGTCCCGCCGTAGCTCGAAGAGCGAAGGGGGAAGACGGCGGAGCGATCAGGGCAAAGACGCCCCCCAGACCACGCGCTCATCCGCCTTCGCACAAGGCTACGGCGGGACAAGCTGCGCGCGGCTACAGCAGAAGCGCTCCATTTTCAGGCGGAACGAAGCAGCCGCCGTCGTGCCTGTCCCGTCGGCTTGTCCCCCCGTAGCCTTGGCGAAGGAGGAAGCTTTAGCGAAGGGGGAAGACGGCGGGCCTCAAACGGTTGAGGGAACTGTTCTCTCCACGCGCTCACGAGCGCGGCTACCTCGTCCTCAGACGGCGATTCCTCCTCCCCTTGCCCCCCGAATCTTCAAACTTGAAACTTGAAACTTCACACCCCACCTTACCCGCCTCATGGAAAAACGGAAAATTCTCGTCGCCGACCCGATTTCCGAAAAGGGCATTGAGGATCTGCAGAAGGATCCCGCGGTTGAGGTCGACGTAAAACTGGGCCTCAAAGAAGACGAGATCCTTCCCATCGTCGCGGATTACCACGGCATCATCGTCCGCAGCCAGACGAAGATAACCCCGAAGATCCTGGAAGCCGCCACCAATCTCAAGGCGGTGGGCCGGGCGGGCGTGGGCGTGGATAACATCGACGTCCCCGCCGCCACCAAGCACGGCGTGATCGTCATGAACACGCCCACCGGCAACACGATATCCACCGCGGAACATGCCTTCAGCCTCCTCATGGCCCTGGCGCGCAACATTCCCCAGGCCCACGCCAGCGTCATCGCCGGAAAATGGGAGCGCAAGAAATTCGAGGGCGTGGAACTTTACAACAAGACGCTCGCCATTCTCGGCATGGGCAGGATTGGAAGCGAGTTCGCGCGCCGCGCGATGGCCTTCGGCATGCGCGTGGTGGCTTACGATCCCTATCTCGCCGCGGACAAGGCCCGGCTCCTGCGCGTCGAACTGGCGGAAGACATCAATGAAGCCCTCGCCGCTGCCGATTTCATTACGCTGCACATGCCGCTGACCCCCGAGACCAAGCATCTCATCAACGCCAAGAACATCACCCGGCTCAAACCGGGGGTGCGCATTGTCAACTGCGCCCGGGGCGGACTCGTCGACGAAGAAGCCCTGGGCGCGGCCCTCGCGGACGGAAAGGTCGCCGGCGCCGCGCTCGATGTCTACGAGCACGAACCGCCGCCCGACGGGTTCGCGTATTTCAAACTTCCCAACGTCGTCCTGACGCCCCACCTCGGAGCCTCGACCCAGGAAGCCCAGGAAAGCGTCGGCATCGAAATCGCCCGCGCCGTCCGCGATCACCTCGTCGACGGCACCGTCCTGAATGCCATCAACATGCCGAATATCGACGAAAGCACGGTCGCAGAAATTGGTCCCTATCTGAATTTTGCCGAGGGGCTGGGAAAACTCCTCGCCCACATTGTGCCGCCCCAGGCGGATTTCCTGCGCATCAATTACAGCGGAAAGGTCTGCGATCTGGATACCACCCTGGTGACCCGTTCCGCGCTCAAGGGATATCTCGAAGTGGTGGCCGGCGCCGGTGTGGTCAACCACATCAACGCACCCGGGTTCGCCGAAACCCTCGGCCTCCGCGTCACGGAATCGCATCTCGCCAATCCCGCGGATTTCACGGAACTCATCGAGGTCATCGCCGGGAACGCCGAAGCCGAGGTCAGCGTCGCCGGGACATTTTTCGGCAGCCAGCCGCGTATCGTCAAAATCAAGGATCGCTTCGTCGAGGCCACGCCCGAGGGCAATCTCTTACTCCTGGAGAACACGGATGTCCCGGGAATCGTGGGCTCGGTGGGAAGCCTCCTGGGCGATCACAAGGTCAACATCGCCAGCATGTCTCTGAGCCGGAACCAGGTCGGCGGCCGGGCGTTGACGGTGCTCAATCTCGACTCGGCTCCGGACGACAAAGTGCTCGAAGACCTGGAAGCCCTCGAGGGAATCCACGAGGCGCGGGCGATATCGTTGTAGGTGCGAGCGTGAGCGAGTACCCGGGGTTTGGGATTCAGGCATTGGAACGGGGGTACTCGCTCACGCTCGCACCTACATACCCCTGAAACCTGGCACCCTCACGTCGAGGACTGCGCGAGTTGCGTCACCGTCGCCACCAGGCGATCGATGCGGAAGGGTTTCGTCAGGACTCCGCTGAAGCCGGCTTCCCGGTGGTTCTCCAGAATCCGGTCATCGGAATATCCCGAGGTCACCAGGGCCTTGAGGTGCGGGTGCTTTTTCCGCAGATGCTGGATCGCTTCCCGGCCGCCCAAACCGCCGCGCACATCCAGGTCGAAGAGCAGGACATCGAACGGTTCGCCGAATTCCATGGCCTTCTCGTAGACCTCGATGGCCTCGCGCCCATCCGCAGCGCAGTAAACTTCAAAGCCATAGCGTTTCAGGATTCGGTCGACGATATCCCGGATATCTTCTTCATCGTCCATGAAGAGCACTCGCGTGCCGGGACCATCGCTTCCCGATGCCAGCCCCTCGCCGCCGTCCTCGTCCTCGTCCCCGACCGCCAGCATGGTCGGGTCGGAGAGCGCAGGCAGATAGATCTCGAAAAGCGCTCCTTCGCCCTCCACTGATTCCGCGCGCAGATAACCTCGGTGGTTCTTAATGATGGTCGCCGCAGTCGCCAGCCCCAGCCCGCTCAAGCCGGATCGCGTGGAGAAGTAAGGATCAAAGATGCGCAGGATGTCCTGCGCCGGAATTCCGGGGCCGTCGTCTTTAAAGGACACCCGCACGTAATCACCAGGCGCCAGCGGCAGCCGGGTCCCCTCCGGAATGCACAGGTTGGTGCAACTGATGTGGAGACGGCCGCTGGACTTGATGTCCTCCATCGATTGGTCGGCGTTGATCGTCAGGTTTGCGACCACCTGCGAGACTTGGGATTCGTCACAGTAAACCGGCCAGAGATTCTCGGGAATCGAGAAGCTGGGCTGGATCTTACCGCCATAAAGCGCGAACTGCACGCTGCGGCGCAGGAGGGGCCCGAGGTTGCGCAGCCCCGTCGCCAATTCGCCCTGGCGCGCGAAGGTCGCCAGCTGTTCCGCCAGCCCGCGCGCTCTCTCGCAGGCCGCTTCCGCGCGGTTCAAGAGCTGGACGTTATCCGGAGTGAGATAGGAATGTTCACTGAGCAAGCCGATGTTCCCGGCAATGGCAGTCAGGATGTTGTTGAAGTCATGGGCGACCCCCCCGGCAAGCAGACGGATCGACTCCGCTTTGCTCGCGCTGATGCGATCATTGTCAATCTCACGCCGGATATTGACGTCTCCAATCTTGACGAGCAACTGCCCGCTTTCGTTCCAGGTGATCGGCATGGCCATCAACTCCATGTGGCGCATCCCGTTGTGGGGGTGCCGGTAAGAAGCTTCCCGGGGGGCAATGCCCCGCACCCATTCCAGCTCTCCCACCGGCACGCTCACGTTTTGAAATAAATCCGGAAAGAGCGCCGCCATGTATTTTCCCCTGAGCGCGGCGCCGGAATATCCCAGCACACTCTCCACCGTCCGGTTCGCCTCCAAAATGCGGCCGTCACTCGAGGTGATGATGAGGATCGCAAACGGCGAGGCGTTAAAAACAGTCTCGAAATTCTTTGCCTTGCGTCGCAGATCCTGCGCGGTGCGGTGCGCGGACTCACGTCGTGTCAGGCATTGCTCCGCCAATGCCAGCCGCATTTCCATGACCTGCGTGTCTCCCGGCCAGGACAGATAATCGTCCACTCCCGCGCGCACGAGGTCGTCGGTCACCTCGGCGTCCTCTTCGAGCACGAGGAGAAAATGCAACGGATCCGCCGCCGGATCCTCCCGCAAACGCTCGATCAATTGCGCGGCCGCCGAGAGCTGCCGCCCAGCCACCGCCAGCACCAGGAAGTCGATGGCGCCGGTCGTCACGAGCCAATAACATTCCTCAGGGGAATCGGTCCGGCGCGCTTCGTGGCCGCGCCGCGCCGCCAGGACGCGAATCCCCTCGGCGACGCTCTCCGAGCCCAGTTGCAGGACGAGGGTGCGCACCAGCCCGATCTTGAGCGCGTGAGGGGAGGTCCCTTGCGGCGTGCCGAAGGGATCAAAATCGCGGGGTGCTGTCATCGTGCGGGGCGCCTCACCGAAACGGCGGGAGAAGTGAATCTGTCTCTAACTGTCGTCCCCCCTACAAACCCCAGATTTAAAGCAAATTTTCGCCAAAAAGGGAAGCTTTTTATAAAATTCCGAGATTTCTCGAATTTGGGGGCAATGCTTCGTCATTGCCGCCCCTCGGCGACGACAAAGCGTCGCCCTCCACGGTTTCGATCGCCCCGTCCGCCGGAGCCTCCCAAGCCCCAACGGGGCGGCCACAAGATAGCCCAGGGCAACGCCCTGGGTTTCCAGGGTCAACAAACCCGCGGGGCCCGCGAAACGGAATCCCCCCTACCCGAAGTAAGCCGGGGCATTCCCGGCCTTCCACTTGATATTGCAGCCCGTGCTCGGCCGCGGGGCCCCGGGGACCGACTCGCCAGCGAGCACGGCGTCGAGCGCCGCCCGTAGGTCGGCCCCGTTCACCGGCTTGGAATTGCCCGGCCGGGCCGAATCGAATTGGCCCGCGTAAGCAAGCTTCTTTTCCCCGTCAAAGACATAAAAATCGGGGGTACATGCCGCAGCGTAAGCCTTTGCGACCTCCTGGCTTTCATCGTAGAGATAGGGAAAATCCCAGCCGTGCGCCTTTGCGAAGATCACCATCTTGTCGGGGGCATCCTGGGGATAGTTCTCCACGTCGTTCGAACTGATGGCCCCGAATTGGACCCCGCGGTCCGCGTATTCCGAAGCGCAACGGCCCACGGCGTCGGCAATATGCACCACGAAGGGGCAGTGATTACAGGCGAAGATCAGCACCAGCGCCTTTTTTCCCTCGGCAAGGGACTCGAGGGAATGGGTATTTCCACCCCCATCGGGCAGATCGAACGCGGGGGCGGACGCCCCGGGCTCAAGTTGGAAAGTAGAGGGAACTTCGGCCATGGTGCCGGAGTTCTAAATCGCCCCCGGGGGACATGTCAAACCTCGCCGGCGGGTTTTCCATTCCCCCAAGACCGGTCGAATTTCCCTTTACCCCCGCTTGACATCCCCCTGAACCACCCCTATTTATGTCACCCCTCCGGCATCCAGCCCCCTTGCAATCCGACCACCGACATCAGAACCATGGCCACCGTTGAAGTCATCCTCGCAGACAAGATCAAGGGGCTCGGCGTCGAAGCCGATGTCGTCAAGGTGAAGCGCGGATTCGCCGCCAATTACCTGCTGCCCTCCGGCAAAGCCTATCCCGCGACCAAGGGAAACCTGCGCCACCTGGAAAAACTCCAGGCCAAGCGGGCGGAACGCGAAGGCCGGGAACTCACGGATGCGCAGACTCTCGCTTCCAAGATCCGGAAGATCCGCCTGACGCTGGCCCTGGCCACCGGTAAGACCGGGAAAGCCTTCGGTTCCGTGACCACCATGGACATCGCCAAGAGTCTGGCGGAAGAACACCAGATCGAGATCGACCGCCACAACATCGATCTCCCCAAGGCGATTAAGAATACCGGGGATTTTGATATTCCCATCAAGATCCATCCCGAGGTCCAGGCGAGCCTTACGTTGAAGGTGCACGCCAAGGAATCGGCGGAGGAAGAAACTCCGGAGGAAGAATCTTCCGATCGCGAGAATGCCTCTGCGCCCCGAGGCAAAGCGAAAGCCGAAGAAGAAGCGGGCGAAGCCTGATCCGTAAAGGTCGGATCCGAGCCGTCGCTTCGATTTCCGCCGGAGCCGTCCAGAGTCGGGAATTCGAGTGGAACTCGAATCTACTTTCTCGAAAACGCGAAGCTAGTTTGCGGCCGGAAGCCTAACCTCTGCTCCTGAGCGCGAATCTCGCGTCCACCCCTGCGCCACGGGGCGTTCCACGGGAAAAGCGTCCTCCCGGGCAAATTTTCTTTCACGCTCTGCGCGCCTGGGGCATACTGATCTCGAAGCAACAGTTATCCGGCGCCGCCTTCCCGGCCTCGCCTTTTCTCGACAACCAATCGATAGCAATACGATCCTTTAATGCCTCAGGAAACCGTAGCGGATCCCGCTGCCAAAACTCACTCGTCCCCGGGGAGCAAGAACGCCCCGCGTCTTCTCGAGAACCAGCCGTCCGGCGATATCGCGCAGGATGTCCGCCGCGCTCTCCCCAGTAGCGATGACGCGGAAAAAGGCTTGCTCAGCTCCATGCTGCAGTCGCCGCAGGAATTGATCGGCGCCGCCATTGAAAAAATCGATCCGGATCATTTTTACGTCCCCGCCCATCGCACGCTCTTCGAGCTTCTCGTCGAACTGCACGACGCAAATAAACCGATCGATTTGATCACCCTGACCCAGGTCCTCATGGACCGGAGTCTCTTGAGTCAGGTCGGAGGGCCCGCCGCCGTCACCGATCTCTACGCCTTCGTCCCGACCGCCGCGCACTTCGATTTTTATATCGAAATCGTCAAGGCCAAGAGCACCCTGCGGCGCATTATCCAGTGTTGCACCGAGTCCATCACGCGGGCTTACGAAGACCAGGAAGACGTCCCCGCCCTCCTCGACGAAGTGGAGCGCAATATCCTCGCCATCCGCGAAGGCCAAAGCTCCTCGGAAAGCTTCCGCAGTATGAAGGAAGAGGTCATGGACACCATCGAGTTCATCGAACGGGTGTTCCAGAACAAGGAAAGCATCGTCGGACTCTCCACCGGGTTCAAAGACTTCGATGAAATGACCAGCGGTCTGCACGGTGGAGAAATGATCATCGTCGCCGCCCGCCCCAGCATGGGGAAAACTTCGCTGGCCATGAACATCGTCGAATACGTCGGCATCGAGCACAAGAAACCTGTCGCGGTGTTCAGCCTGGAGATGAGCACCCAGCAATTGGTGCAACGTCTCCTCTGCTCGCGCGCCGGCATTCAAATGCAGAAACTGCGCGGCGGATTCTTGAGCAAGAACGACTTTCCCAAGATCATGGAGGTCGCCAACCAACTCGCCTCCAGTCCCATCTTCATCGACGACACACCGGGACTCAGTATTCTCGAACTGCGCGCCAAATCGCGCCGGCTTAAAAAAATGGCGGGCATCGAACTGATCGCAGTCGATTATCTGCAACTCCTCCGCTCCACCACGCGCCGCGGCCAGGACAATCGCCAGATCGAAATCGCCGAAATCTCCGCAGGCCTCAAGGCGCTCGCCAAGGAACTCAATATCCCCGTCCTCGTCCTCGCCCAGTTGAATCGCCAGCCGGAAACCCGGGGCGACGGAAAGCCGCGCCTCAGTGACCTCCGCGAATCCGGTTCCATCGAACAGGACGCGGATGTCGTCGGCCTGCTCGTCCGCGAACAATATTACAAGGATGATCCCGATGAGAAAGAAGCCGCCGGCGGCAAAGCGGAACTCATCATCGCCAAACAGCGAAACGGTCCCACCGGCGATATCCGGCTCACGTTCCTGGATGACAGCATGCGCTTCGTCGACCGCGCCGAAGATGACGAAGAGGAGTTCTAGGGGCCTAACGGACCGGCGAGCGCGGTTTCGACCGCCCGAGATGCTAACCTCCGACCTGGGACCCGGCCTCCGCTCCGTGACGATCCCGTCACAATACCCCCTGCCCCGTGGCCTCCGGCGCCCATTACTAACAACTTATCCACATGGCCCTAACGAGCCCTCCAAAACGCCCCAAAACCCTGCCCCCTACCCCGCCTAACTTTACTGCTAATCCCTGTTGACAGCTCCTTCGTCAACCTCGCCACGGCGGCTCCCACCCTACCCCCGGAACTCGTCAATCCCCCAAAACCCTAGGCCCCGCCTTGGCTTCCCGGCGGAAGGCACCGGCCGAACCCCAGCCGGTCGGGAGCCGGAAGACAGGCGGGTGGGGCCCACACGTTCCACAGATCGCCCAACCCCGCGCCCCCCCGCGGAACCCCTCAAATTCAGCCCTGAAATGCCCCCCGCGGCCGCCTCGCGCTGACTTGTTCACAGCCCCCTCCGGGTGTTCCTCAAGCCGCCCCCAGGGCCCCTCAGAAACGAGTCGACGACGCGCACCACTTTTGATCTACTCGCGCCTCCGCAAGAGCACCGGGACCTCGCCAGTTCCACAGGCTGACGCCTTCCTGGCACCCGGTTAACCGCCAAGCCAACGCACATTCTCATGGCCTACAACGACATCACGCCCCCCGCCGGCGAAAGAATCACTATTGCAAACGGGATTCTCCAAGTGCCCGACAACCCCGTGATCCCCTTCATCCGGGGTGACGGCACCGGGCCCGATATCTGGGCCGCCTCTCAACTGGTGTTCGACGCCGCCGTGGAAAAAGCGTTCGGCGGCAAGAAGAAGATTTCATGGTTTGAAGTTTTCGCCGGAGAAGTGGCGTTCAACAAATTTGAAAATTGGCTCCCCGACGACACTCTCAATGCGTTCCGCGAATTTCTCGTCGGGATCAAGGGTCCACTCACCACTCCGGTGGGCGGCGGCATTCGCTCCCTCAACGTGGCCTTGCGTCAGATTCTGGATCTCTACGTCTGCCTGCGGCCGGTCCGCTACTTTAAAGGCGTGCCCAGTCCCGTTAAGCAACCGGAACTCACGGACATGGTGATCTTCCGCGAAAACTCCGAGGATATTTACGCGGGCATCGAATTCGAGGAAGGCGAGGCGGACACGGCCAAGTTTCTTGCGCTTCTCAATGAGAACTTTCCCGAGAGATGGGACAAGATCCGTTTCCCGAAATCGACGGGCATCGGCATCAAACCGGTATCCCAGGAAGGCACGGCCCGGCTTGTCCATGCCGCGATCCAGTATGCCGTCGACAACAAGCGCGACAGCGTCACCCTGGTCCACAAGGGCAACATCATGAAATTCACGGAGGGCGCCTTCCGAGAGTGGGGATACGAAGTCGCCCGTAAAGAATTCGATTCCGCGGATCTCGACGGCGGCCCCTGGCAGGAATTAAAGAAGGACGGGCACACCGTCATCATCAAGGACGTCATCGCGGACGCCTTTCTTCAGCAAATCCTGACCCGTCCGGCCGAATACAGCGTCATCGCCACCCTCAATCTCAATGGCGATTACATCTCCGACGCCCTCGCTGCGTGTGTCGGTGGCATCGGGATCGCCCCGGGAGGGAACATCAATTACGATACCGGCCACGCCATCTTCGAGGCCACCCACGGCACCGCGCCAAAATACGCGGGCCAGGACAAGGTTAACCCCGGCTCCGTGATTCTCTCCGGCGAGATGATGCTCCGCCACCTCGGCTGGACCGAGGCCGCCGATCTCATCATCAAAGGCACCAAAGGCGCCATTGGAAGCAAGCGCGTCACCTACGATTTCGCCCGTCTCATGGAGGGCGCCACCGAGATCAAGTGCTCGGAGTTCGGCCAGAACATCGTCGACCATATGTAAGGCGCGGTCGCGCCGGTGCAGGGTTCAAGGTTCAGGGTTCGAATGTCCTGGCGGTGAAGGTAGGGCGACGCGTCCCGCGGAGCCGCAGGAGAATGAACCTCCAGGTTCGTTCAAAACGAGTCTGGAACCACAGCGGAGCGGAGATAGGCTGCCGGAGGCAGAGCGAAGCGTCCAACACGCAATCCTCCACGTGCCATCCCCCTTTTGATTCTCTGTCATCCCCCTTTTTATTCTCTGTCATCCCTCTTTTTATTCTCTGTCATCCCCCTTTTTATTCTCTGTCATCCCGAGCGGAGTCGAGGGATCTCACAATTCGGCGTGGGTTTCCTTTTCGTCCACAAAGGGTCGAAACACCCGGGGTGTCCCGAATGCCGAGCCTATTCCGGTGCTCAAGCAGATTGAGAGAGATCCCTCGACTCCGCTCGGGATGACAAAAGAGGAATGCGGGAGGGCACTGCCCTCACTGCCCCGGCATCTCCACCCCGATACCAGCTGCCTGATCCCCCGCGGCTAAGCCGCGCCCATCCTTGCCAAATCCCTTCGCGCTTCCTAAAGTGCGTCAGGACGGCATGACAGAGGACGCGAAGCCCCCCAGGGAATATCCCACCCCTTTTCAGCGCAAGACACTCTGGACCGGTATCACGGCCCTCTCCCTCGTCGTCATCGCCGCTATCGCCGTCGGCATGGTCTGGCTCTTTACGTCGGTCATGGGCGTCCTCCAGCCCGTCTTCGTCCCCCTCGCCGTCGCCGGGGTGATCGCCTACCTCCTTTACCCGCTCGTCGACAAACTTATCGCCCGGGGCCTTCCCCAGAAAAAGGCCAGCGTCGTCGTTTTCCTGAGCTTCCTCGCCGCCAGCGGCCTTGTCATCACTGCGATCGCCATCCCCGTAACCAGGCAGGCGGCCCAACTCGTGCGCGATTTCCCGGCTTATATCCAGAAATTCGAGCAGACCCTCGACAACAGTTCTGCGAAGCTCAGGGCGGAATACTCGGACCACGCCCTCATCGGTTCCCTCGTGGAGTGGCTTCCCGATCCCGCGCCGGCGCAGGAAGCCGGCGAAACCGATCCGGAGTCCCCCGGCGCGGATGCCGGCCCGGCCACAATCGCCGCGCCGGATACTGCGGAGGCCGCCGTCGACGTAGCGGCGCCCGCCCTTCCCGCGTCCGAAGCGGCCACCGATCCGATTGCCGAAGACAAGGAAAAGGTTGCAACCTTCGAACCCGGCAACATCCGTTCCCAGATCCTCGAACAGGTTCCGGTGGTCGGCCGCAAAGTCTGGGATTTCGTGCGCCGTTCCATCGGCGGCTTTCTCGGAGCATTCGGCTTCATCCTTGGATTGGCACTCGTGCCCATCTATCTCTTCTTTTTCCTCCGCGAAGCTCCCCACATCCGCGCCACCTGGTCGGACTATCTCCCTATCAGGTCCTCTCTCTTCAAGGACGAGGTCGTTGGCACCCTCACCGAAATCAACGGCTATCTCATCGCCTTCTTCCGGGGACAGATGGTGGTCTCTCTCATCGATGGTCTCATCACCGCCGTCGTCTTGAGCATCCTCGGCCTCAAGTTCGGTCTCCTCATCGGTGTCCTCGTCGGCATCCTCGGAATCATACCCTATCTCGGCATCATCATGTGCTACGTCCCGGCGGTCATCATCGCCAGCGTCCAGGGCGCGAACCATGACTGGTACATGGCCCACGGCGCCGCCTGGTGGGTGCTCCCTCTGATCGTCACCATCGTCTTTATCGCTGTAAACAACCTCGACGGCATCTTGATCGCCCCCAAGATTGTCGGTGAGTCCGTGGGCCTCCATCCCTTCACCGTGATTTTCTCGGTGCTCTTCTGGAGCCTGCTCCTCGGAGGTCTCTTCGGCGCCCTCCTCGCAGTTCCGCTGACCGCCTCACTCAAGGTCCTTTTCCGGCGCTACATCTGGGAGAAACGCGTCAAGCCCGCCACCCAGCCTCCGCCCGGCGACATTGCCGACGCCCCCCTCGCTTGACAATCCCCCTGGATCGTCTTTCTTTTGAGGCTCTTTATGGAAACAACCGGCACCACCGTCCCGAAGGAATCCCCCGCGGACACGATCGACACCAACAAGCTCACCGAAAGAGTCCGCCAAGCCGGAAGCTGGGTCAGTTCCGTCAAGGAAGAGATGCGTCGCGTCCTCGTCGGCCAGAACGAGCTGGTCGAAAGACTTCTCATCGGCTTGCTTTCCAACGGCCACATTCTCCTCGAGGGCGTCCCCGGCCTCGCCAAGACACTTACCGTCAATTCGCTGGCCGGCTGTCTGCACGTCGACTTCCAGCGCATTCAATTCACCCCCGACCTTCTCCCCGCAGATCTCCTCGGCACACTCATCTACAATCCGCAGAAGAGCGAGTTCACACCCAAGCTCGGCCCGATTTTTTCCAATCTCGTCCTCGCCGACGAAATCAACCGCGCGCCCGCCAAGGTGCAGAGCGCTCTCCTCGAGGCCATGCAGGAACGCCAGGTGACTATCGGCGATAAGACCTATTATCTCCCCGATCCTTTCCTCGTCCTCGCCACGCAGAACCCCATCGATCAGGAAGGCACTTACCAGTTGCCCGAAGCGCAGCTCGACCGCTTTCTCCTCAAGGTCAAAGTGGATTACCCCACCCGGGAAGAAGAACGCCAGATCCTGGATCTAATGGCCACTTCCGCCCCGGTGCCGGAGACGCAGCCGACGCTCGACCCCGAAACCCTGATCGCCTCACGCGCGCTGGTCAACGATATCTACATCGATAACAGCGTTAAGGATTACATCGTGGAGATCATTCACGCGACACGCAATCCCAAAACCATCGACCCCGCCCTCCACAATCTCATTCGGTTCGGCGCCAGTCCGCGCGGAACCATCAATCTCACGCTGGCATCGCGCGCCCGCGCTTTTCTACAAGGCCGGGGATTCGTCGTCCCCCAGGATGTCAAAGAACTGGTCTACGACATCCTCCGGCACCGGGTCCTGCTCACTTATGAAGCTGAAGCGGAATCCGTGACCACGGAGGAAATTGTCTCCCGCATTATCGAAAAGATCCCCGTGCCCTAGATCCCCGTGCCCTAGAACCTATCTCATAAATCATGGATGGCTCCGCGATAAAGGATTTCGATCTCAGCCAAGGCGCAGCGCGGGAGCGGGTGGAGCTCAGTGACTGAGCCGGAACGCAGATCCTGGGGAAAAGGGCCACGCTTCCTTGGGTCTCCGACCGCAGGGAGGCAAATTTCACCGGCTGAAAGAATGTCATTTATGCCCCGAATTTCGCTAACAGCACACTCGTGGCTCGACAGACACACGACGCACAAGCTTGGGAAAAGCTCGGCGATCCTGATACTATTCGCACGACGCAAGCTGATCACTTTAAAAACCGTCATCCCTTCCGTTTGGCAACGAACTTCCGGGATACGAGACTAGAAGCTATCCCAATATAAATTCTCTCGATGATTCGTTTGCGTTCATCATTTCGAAAAGCCTGTTTTTCCAATCCCCTCTCCCACGGGGAGAGGGTTAGGGTGAGAGGAATTTGTTTTTTGGGATAGCCTCTAGAGCGACCCGGGAAATCCTCTTCATGCGAATCCTGCGAAATATTCTCATTTTTCTCCTCTTCGCAGGGGCGCTGACGCTGCTCACGGTGCACTATCTCAAGCCGGAGGGCTCAATCAAGAAGCTCGCCAGCCAGCGGGAGAGCGAGGCCAATATGCAGCGACTGGCGGCGGCCGTCAGCGAGTTCTCCGTGCGGCACCGCGGAGGCATCCCTAAGCGCATCTCCAAGCTGTTCCCCGAATACATCAAGGAGAGCACCGTGTTTTACGTCCTCGATCCCGAGCACTCCAATGCCGCCGTTCCGGAGACCAACCTGGATTCACCGGTCTCCATAGATCGCTACTGTCCTTATACCGTACTCGCATCCACCGACGGTCGCCGGGCCATAATTTTCGAGCGCACCGGCCTCTGGAAAGATTCCACTATCGCCTGGCAGAAGCTCGCGCGCGACGATTCGCAGCAAGGATTTCTGCCTGCCGCCGCGGCCCGATCGGACCCGGAGGAGTTCGCCAGGATCATTAAAGAATACCTGGAGCTGTCACCGCAGGAGCTTTGAAGGAAATCGGCGTCACCGCCCCGGTCGCGATAACCCACAGCACCCTCACCGCCCCACCGCCCCCGAGGCCAGGGCCCGGACCTTGAAAATCAAGAAGGGCGGCTCCGCGAGGCTCTTGCCCCCGTTATAAGTCCCGGAGCGATGCAACTGATTGGTGTAAAAATGCAGACGCCCGTCCGTGCCGAAACACAACCCGTCCGGCCACGATAACCTGGGATCGGTAACGTAAAGCTCATACTTCCGGTCCTTCGCGTCGATTACTCCAATGGCGCTGCGACCGAGATCGGCGACGTAAATGTTCCCCTTGGAATCAATGCTGATACTGTCGCTGAAGGGCTTTTCGGCATATCCCTGGACGCGGCTCGCCAACTCCTGGGGAGTCAGCGTCTTATCGCGCAGGTGAGTGGTGCTGACGCGATAAAGGGTCCGCCCCTTCATCGGGCCGAAATACAGCCAATCCCCACGCCGGTCCAGGGCGATCGGGTTCACCCCGATCTGCGGCTCTGCCACCGATCCATCGGGCCGCACGACTTTCAGTTCACGGCCCTCCACGCGCATCTCTACGTCTTCCGGAACGACGCTGTCTCTCCCCATGAGCACGCGCCGCGCCAGCCCGGTGGTGAGATCCACCACCAGGATCGCGGCGTCCTCGCCGGAAGCAGGATCGGAAATATAAACGAACGGCTCCGAGGGATCCAGCGCCAGATCGCTGAGGAATGAGGTCGGAGTCGTCACCGGCGGCGGCAAGTAAATGACGCGGCTTAACTTGTCGTCATCGGTATCCCAGGCTACCAACTTGGGCACGGTCTCTTCTCGTCTCCCATTGTCCAGCATCCAAACGACGCCCTTGGAATCGCATTCCACCCCCATCACCGAATCCAGCACCAGTCCCGCATACTCATTCGAATTCGTCTGGAGGGCCTCGGCAAAGGGTTTGGTCTTTCCGTCCGGAGTGATTTCGACGACCCGCTCCTGGGTGCGGTAATACTGGTGCAGGCTGACGATATAACTGCCCTTGGGAGTAATGGTCATCCCGCCGGGCCCGTGCGAAAGCTGCGCCGCCACCTCGAGCTTGACCTCCTCCTCCCAGAAAAAGGAAAACTGTGCCCGGGATGGACCGGCGGAAGCCGCCAGTCCGAGAAGCAGGATCCAGAGCCGGACCAGGGGCCACCCCGGATTCCGGACCAACCACTGCTGCGGACTCCCGCGGACCCGCCCCCTCGCCGGTCCCCCGCCTCTTTGTAGATCCCTCAGCATCTGGTAATCCCGAAGATAGGGAGCCGCCCCCAGCAGGTCAAAGGAAAGCGCCCCCCAACGCCGGGCCGGCTTCGGCCGGGAGCAACACACCGCTCACTTCAACAGTTCCGGGTAATGTTGCAGCGCAACTTCCACGCAGCGCTCATAAATTTTTAGTGCTTCCCCGAGATCGAGGACTTCCTCCGCCAGCCGTTCGCAGGTAGCGCTCTCGAGGGACTGCACAGCCCGTTTGACCCGCGGGAGCTGGCCCATGGCCACGCTCAATTCGCCAAATCCCAGCCCGAGGAGCAGCGGCGTGAATACGATGTCGCCCGCCATCTCCCCGCAGATCCCCGCCCAGATTCCGTGCTCTCGAGCCGCATCGACCACGCGCTTCATAAGGCGTATCACTGCGGGATGGGCCGGTTGATAGAGTTCCGCGACTCGCTCGTTCACACGATCGACCGCGATGGTGTATTGCACCAGGTCGTTGGTGCCCACACTGAAGAAATCGACCTCAGACGCGATCACTTCCGCGGTCATTGCCGCGCTGGGCACTTCGATCATGGCGCCCACTTCCAGGTTCTCATCGATGGCAACACCTTCCTCGAGAAGCTCCTGCTTGCACTCTTCCAGAATTCCGTTCGCCTTGCGGACCTCCTCGACACTCGAGACCAAGGGATACATCAAGCCCACTTTCCCGACGCCGCTGGCCCGCAAGATCGCCCTCAACTGGTCCTTGAACAAGGCCCTCTCTTGCAAGGATACCCGGATCCCTCGCCAGCCCAGAAACGGATTCGGCTCCTCCTCACCCTCTTCCGCAGCTTCCTTGCAGACCTTGTCACCCCCGATGTCCAGCGTCCGAAAAATCACCCCGTGCGGCTTCATCTGCAAAGCCACTTTTGTGTAACTCTCGGCCTGCTCATCCTCCGTGGGCAACTTGTCACCCCTCATGTAAAAAAACTCCGTCCGGTAAAGACCCACCCCTTCGGCGCCGCTCTTCGCCACCTGCGCGGCTTCATGCACAAATTCAATATTTCCCGACAAGGTAATCTCACGTCCGTCCTTGGTGGCCGACTTGGTGTCCTTGAGTTCGAGGAGCTCCTCTTCGATCACTCCTTTCTCGGCTTTGAGCCGTTCGTAACTGGAGATCGTTTCCGGCCCGGGATTAACGACGAGAAGTCCGTTATAACCGTCGAGAAGAAGTTCGTCCCCGGTCTTCAAGATTCCGCAAATGCCGTGGAGACCCACCACCGCGGGGATGTTCAGCGAACGCGCCATGATTGCCGTATGCGATGTCGTGCCCCCGACCTCAGTCGCGAAGCCCAGCACGCATTCCCGGTCAATGGTCGCGGTGTCCGAGGGCGTCAAATCGTGCGCCAGAAGCACGTGCGGATTCTGCTCGGCTCGGGCCTGGGCTTCACTTTTCAACTCTCCCCGCAGATTGCGAATCACCCGTCGCATGACATCTTCCACATCGATGACGCGCTCGCGCAGATAGGGGTCGTCAATCTTGCGGAGTGAATCTATGTAACGGCGCAGCACACTGAAAAAGACCCATTCGACACTTCGCTTCTTGCTTTTCAGATCTCGAACTACCTCGTCCAGCACCACGTGATCTTCGAGGACAAGAAGATGCGCGTCGAAGATGCTCGCGTCCTTGCTGCCCACCGCCGCGGCGATCTGTTTCTGCATCTCCAGGATTTGGGCGCGTGTGATTTTAAGCGCCTCTTCCAGGCGCCGCATCTCGCCATCAACTTCATCCTCGCGTATCCTCCGGGCGGTCGGCTCTTCGAAACCCGCGCCCACGATGTGGGCTTCGGCGGTCGCAATTCCGGGCGATACCCCGATGCCGCGAAAGCGCACTTCCTCCCTGGCTCCTGATTCCGGCATCGCTTAACGGTTATGCTGCGAACGGGATGAGCGGCGCAAACCTTCCACACGGCCTTCGGCTCGCCACCGGTAAGTCCGGAAGAAGGCGCTATTCCTGGAACCCGCTCTCGATCAGCTCCTCGATCCCCTCAATGGCTTTCTCCGCGTCCTCACCCTCAGCGGTGACAACCACCCTGGAGCCGTGACCGGCGGCGAGCATCATCAGTCCCATGATACTCTTCCCGTTCACCTGCTCATCATCTTTCTCGACCCAGATATCGGAATGGTAACGATTAGACACCTTGACAAAAAGCGCCGCAGGCCGCGCGTGCAACCCGAGCTTGTTGTTGATGGTGAATTCCTTTTGAACCATTGATAATCAGGCTATCCGCGGGGGCATACGGACAACCGGGCGGCGGAGCTTGGCTAATTAATTCTCTTATCTCGCATGATTTTCAACAATTTCTTGTTAAAATCAAGCGAAGCATCATGGCCAAAACTCTTGAGTTTCTGGTCTAAAGCGGCCACTTCGATCAATTGGGCCATATCCCGCCCCGGCGCCACGGGCAACTCGACATGGGGAATCCGCAGGCCCAGAAGGACGTATTTCTTGCGCTCCAGCCCAATCCGGTCGATTTCCTCCATCTCCTCGAAGGGCATCAGCGTCACCACGAGGTCGAGCCGCTTCTCCAGGCGGATGGTCCCGATGCCGAAAAGGGCGGGCACATTGATGATCCCCAGCCCGCGCACTTCCATGTGGCTGCGGCCGATTTCCGGGGCCGATCCGATGATCTCGCGGCCTTCTATGTTGCGCAGCTGTACCAGGTCGTCGGCCACCAGGCTCCCGCCACGCTGCAGCAGACCGAGAACAATTTCACTCTTCCCTGCGCCGCTGCGCCCCCGGATCAGCACGCCGATGCCGCGGACGTCCACCATGCATCCGTGTTCCGTGGTGCGGGGCGCGAATTCGGCCTCCAACCGAATCGTGGCGGCGTTAATGAATTTCATTGAAATCATGGTCGTCTGAAAAACCGAGATGCCGGCTTTCTTGGCTACTTTCATGAGTTCACCGGGCAGGGTTTCTCCCCGCGAAATAACGATGCAGGGAATGTTCCGCCGGCATAGTTGCGTGAAACAGGATTTGCGTGCCTCCGCCGTCAGGCTGCGCAGATAGGAAAGCTCGGCATTGCCGATCACCTGGATCCGCTTCAAGGCGAAGTAAGTAAAGTAGCCGGCAAGAGCCAGGCCCGGACGATTGATCGTCGGTTCGATGATCCGCCGGTTGTATCCCATGGGCGATCCGATCAGCTTCATGCGAAGCTCTTTCCCATGCTTCTCAAAGAAGGTTTCGACGGTGATCGGCGCCGGTCTGGTCGACTTGGTGGCCATGCATTGTCTCTACTGCAAGAAGGGGCTCCACGGCGAAAATAACACGCCAGGTGCCCCCCGTCTCCATTTTGGGCGACCCCCCGAAGCGTTCTCTCGCAATGCGGGCCCTTTAATCCGTGGACGGCTCTATGATTCCGTAATCCCCGTCTCTCCTCCGGAAAATAATGCTCAGCTTGTCGTTAGCGGCGTTCTGAAACACAATGAAAGACCGCTCGCTGAGCTCCATCTCCATGATAGCTTCGTCGTTGAACATGGGGCGGATCGGGTAATTCTCCTTGTGCACGATCAGCGGCTCGACTTCCTCGGTTTCGCCTGCCGCCAGATCCGCGGAGAAAACCTGCTCCTCCAACGCCTTGATCTTCTGATTGCGCGGCCGATGCGATTTGAGGAGACGCGTCTTGTACTTGCGCATGCGGCGGGCGATCTTGCTGATCGTTTCATCGATGGACGCGTACATGTCTTCGGTTACCGAAGTCGCTTCGATCGTGATGTGATTTGCGCAGAAAAGCACAATCTCGGCGATATGCCGATGGTGGTTCTCGACGTCGAGAATCACCTTGGCCTCAATGATCTTGGGGTAATCCAAGTGCAGGCCCTCTACCTTCTTGTAAGCATAGTCACGAATCGCCGCGGTCACGCTGACATGCCGGCCGGTCACATTAATCGCCACATTCACATTCGATGTTTGCATATCTGGAGTTTCCTTTCTTACAGCGCACAGCAGCGCTCCATATTCTTAGTACACAGTAAAATCCGGCCCCGTCAAATTACATACTGAACCTTTCTCCAAGGTAAAGCTCCCGGCTCAGGGGATCGTTAATCAGAAAGTCCCTCGGCCCCTGCCGAATCACGCGCCCCTCAAAAATCAGGTAGGCGCGATCCACGATCGTAAGCGTCTCGCGGACGTTGTGATCGGTTATCAGGATCGCCAGCCCCGCTTCCCGCAGGCTGCGGATAATCTCCTGGATTTCGTTGACCGCGATGGGATCGACCCCGCTGAACGGCTCGTCCAGCATCAACAAACTCGGCTCAGTCACCAGGGAACGCGCGATCGTCAACCTGCGCTTTTCCCCGCCGCTCAGGGTGATCGCCAGATTATCGGCCAGCTTATCGATCCCAAACCGGCCCATCAAGGCCTCACACCGTTCTTCCTGCTCTTTGGCTGAGATCGGCAGGGTCTCCATCACCGCAAGGATGTTCTCTTTGACCGTCAATTTGCGAAAGATGGATTCTTCCTGCGGAAGATATCCCATTCCCAATCGCGCGCGCTGGAACATGGGCTCCTCGGTGGTGTCATGCCCGTTAAAAAAAACCTGGCCGGCGTTGGGAGGCACCATCCCGACAATCATGTAAAAGGTCGTGGTTTTACCCGCTCCATTCGGTCCTAACAATCCCACGATCTCCCCGGGCCTGACATTGATGTCAACACCGTTGACCACGGCTCTGCCGTCATATACCTTCTTGAGTTGCTGAGTGTGAAGCAGGTATTCCGATTGCATCTCGCTGGCCGCCTTACGAACCGCGACGTTCCCCGTTTCCCGCCGAAACAGCTCCATGCCCATTTCCTCGCCTTAGCGCGATCCCCTATTGACTGGCAGGGCCCGGCTTCTCCTTTACGATTTCGGTTTTGGAGGGCCCATGCACTTCCATGTTGCCGTCCGCTCTCAAGACAATCGTGGTGGTCCGGTCTGTCGCGATGATCAAATTCGAGCCGCGTTGCACCTGGGGATAATCCCGAAGAATGACGTCTCCGGACGCAGACTCAAAAGTCGCGTGCCGCGCCTTGCCCACCTGCGCATCCCCGCCGGCTCCCGTCTTTGTAATGACGACGTATCCCGTGGCAATAGCGCGCTTGATGCTCTTGTTGCCTCCAAATGCGCCGCCGACCACGCCCGCGCCGCCGGCCGGCTGACCCGCAGATGCACCCGCGCCCGAACCGGATAGCTCGCTGTCCTCATAAAGAAAAATTTCAAGCTTGTCGCATTGAAGATCAAAAGTCGGGTGCGCCACATTTACGTCTTCCGTAAAGATAATAATCTTTTGTGATGAATGAAAATAGGCCCCGCCCTTGGCGTCGATTTCCGTGACATCGTCTCCCCGCACCGGTTTCGCCCTGCCAGCCCGCAGCGGCTGCGGCTGCCTGTCGAGGACCGGCGCCGGCAGAGGCTCGCCTTTTGCCGTGGTCAACGGCTTGGTGCCACTCTCGTTGGCGATGGCCTCGGCGATAGGCACCGTTCCCTGCGCCACCTGCAAGCCCGCCGCGGGCACCACGCTCTCCTGCAACAACTTTGCGGCTTCGTCAGAAACCGTCTCCTTAGCCCTTTCCAGCATCGCCCTGGCCACCGCCTCGCGCTCTTGCTGCTCGGGAGTGATCCCCTTCCCCACCGCGGCCTCTTCCGCAAGCGATTCCAAAGGCTTGATCGTGTTCTCGTGCACGAGCTCCTGCTTCCGGCGCAGCGCTTCTTCCAGGAGCTCGTGCGCGCGAGCATCCTTCATCTGCGCCTTGGCCTCTTCAACCAGATCTTCACGCGCCTTGATCTTGTTGAACATCCGGCTCTTGGATGTCTGCGCCGGCAGATCCGGAAGAATCGGCAGCGCTACGGCCCCGAGGAACAGAATAACGATAACACTCTTAATGGTCGCCTTGATCACTTGCTCTTGCTGTCCTCCGGTTGAGCCTCACTGTAGACATACATCTTGACGTTGCCTAGCAGTTTTCCCTGCTGGGTGCGGGTATCGTAAATAAGCCGGTCTCCAGACATCTCAAAGTCCTGCCCCTCCACAAAAGTCCGGCTGTCACTCTCCAGCAATCCGCTGGGCATATGATAGCCGGAAGTCTTCATCTTAATAGTGACGTCCAGTTCCCCTTTGGCGTTGAAAAGTTCAATTTGCATTCCCAGGGACTCCAGGTTCTCATCGTCGACCCGGGTAATCGACTCGGCCTTGACCAGGGAGTTCAAGACCCCCTCTTTGAAACTCGGGATCGCCACGTTCTTGCTCGGCTCCCCCTCGGGCACCATCTTGGCAACCACCAGGTTGAGCCCCTCATTCTCGCCCGCTGCTTCCTCTGCCGCCTGCTCGGCCCCGGCTTTGGCTTCCGCCGCCGACCGGATCTCTTCCACCGTGGGTTCTTCCGCTTCCTCCGGACGCGGAGACGCCTTTCCCGCGGACTCCTGTCCCGACAAAAAGCCCTGGGATAAAATCCCGATGGCCATCATCGGAAGCAACCAGGCGCGAACCGATCTACGCCTGCACGGTTTCAACTTTTTCTTCGTCGGCATTTCTTGTGACCTCATGAATTTTCACCAACTGCCTCAACACCACGGGCAGCTTCTCTAAAGGCACCTGGTTCGGTCCGTCCGAAAGCGCTTCCGCCGGATTAGGATGTGTCTCCATGAAAACACCGTCGCACCCCGCCGCCACCGCCGCCCTCGCCAGCACCGGCGCCAGTGCCCCGTCCCCGCCGCTTCGGCTTCCTTCCCCCCCCGGCCGCTGCACGGAATGCGTCGCGTCGAAAATCACCCGGTGCCCGCGTTCCCGCATCCAATAAAGCGAACGCATGTCCGCCACCAGGTTGTTGTACCCAAAACTGACGCCGCGCTCCGTAAACAGATAGCTTTCACAACCGAAATGCCTCAACTTCTCCGCGACGTTGTCCATGTCCCACGGAGCCAGGAACTGCCCTTTCTTGACGTTTACCACCCGCCCCGATTTCGCCGCCGCTTCAATCAGGTCCGTCTGCCGGCAGAGAAAGGCCGGAATCTGCAGGAGATCCACATGCTCCGCGGCTATCTCCACTTCCTCGACCGTATGCACATCGGTGGTGACGGGCATCTCCAATTCCTGGGAAACCTTTCCCAGGAGACGGCAGCCGGCCGCACAGTCAAGACCCCGGTAAGACCGGACGGAACTGCGGTTTGCCTTGTCATAAGAGGCCTTGAAAATAATCTTAAATCCTTCAATTGCAGAGAGTTGCTGCAGCTCCTGAGCCACCTGCCACACCAGTCCTTCGGACTCGATGACGCAGGGCCCCAGAATAAACAACAACTCGCGGCCGCCAGCCCGGTGCGGTCCGATCTCGACCGTCGGGCCGGGGATTCCCTTCTGAGAGGACACTCGTCTTTACCTTCCTTCTTCTTTTTACCCCGGTAAACCGGATAATTCAATCCGAACCCGGTTTTCCCTGGAGACTGGCGACAATCCGCGGCGTTTCCCCGAGATATTCGGCCGCGACCGCATTCACCCGCTCGAGCGCAAGGGCTTCAATCTCCCGGTTTTCCACTTCCCCGATTTCCCACCCCAGCCCATACAACTCATCGAGTGCCAGGACCTCTGAAAGCGCCGCGTTGCTCTGGCGGCCTATCATGCGTTTACCCAGGAACGTCTTCTTGGCCCGCTCCAACTCCAAGGTGGTCACTCCTTCGGCGCCGATCTTGGCCGCTTCCTCCAGTAAGGCTTCCTCCACCACTGCCGCTTTTTCCGGAGAGGTCGCCGCATACAGCACAAAACCCCCGGGATCGAAGCCGTAGGACAAACTCGATCCCACCGTATACGCCAGACCCAGTTCCTCGCGTATCTTCAAGAACAGCCGCGACGACATGTCGCTGCAGATCTCGTCG
>JAHEJT010000147.1 GCA_024638765.1 Verrucomicrobiales bacterium | reverse complement strand
GTGGTCCCTTACTGGAGTGCCCACCTTGACCAGGCCGTTTCGGAACTCATTGTCCCCGCCAGCCACACGACGATCACCCCGCACCCGGAGGCCATCGAGGAAGTGCGGCGCATTCTTTACCTGCACGCGGGCTTGCCTTACACCCCCCGGCCCGTGACCTCGGAAGCGAAAACGAAAAAGCCGGCGAAGGAACGGCCAACCCAAACCACTCACCGGCGACGTGGATTTGCGGGGGGTCGGTGAAGAATGATTTCCGCCCGACGAAAATATGTAGGTGCGAGCGTGAGCGAGTACCCCGGTTTACATAGCGGCCAATTTTGTGCTCGCTCATGCTCGCACCTACACCGTCTGCGGCCCTCCTGCCTGCTCCTCAGCCTTCTGATTCTCATCGCCCTCCCCACCCCCACTCACGCCGTCACCCCCGAATACCTCAAGGCTACACAACCCATCCCCGAATCGCTGGCGGACGTCCCCTCCGCGACGGACAACGTCGGGGTCGTGCCCGAAGTCCGCACCTATGATCAAATGCTGCGTCCCAGTATGATGCTGCCGCGCCTGCGCGAACGCATCCCGAAGACCGGCCTCCCCCTGATCGACGACTCCCTCTATTCCGTCCGCCCACGCGCCTATTACCGTCTGCGCGACAACGGAGACGGCACCAAGTCGGAGGCCATGGCCATCGGCGGCGCGGTCAGCATGGAAAGCGGATGGCTCAACGATTTCCTGCGGTTCGGCTTCGCGGGATACACCTCCCAGAAGATTTACGGGCCGGCAGACCGCGACGGCACCGGCCTGCTGCGCGAAGGCCAGCGCAGTTACACGGTGCTGGGGCAATCCTTCGTCGAACTCAAGGCGGAAAGAACTTTCGCCACTATCGGCCGCACGCGCATCGACATCCCCTACCTCAACGCCAACGACAGCCGCATGACCCCGAGCACCTTCGAAGGCATCACGGTCCGATCCACAGATCTTCCCATCGGTTCCCTCGACCTCGAAAAGCTGCGAATCGGCCTGGGCCATATCCGCAAGATTCGTTTCCGGGACGATTCCAACTTCGAATACATGTCCGTCCGCGCCGGCGCCCCGGACGCGCAAAAAGGCGTGACCGGAGCCGGCCTGCGCTACGATTTCAGCGATAAATTCCACGCCGGAATGAACAATCTCTACGGCTGGGACACCTTCAACACCTTCTATGCCGAAACCGAACGCTACATCCCGTTGACGGACGATCTCAGTCTCAAGCTCGGCACCCAGTTCACCGACCAGCGCAGCGTGGGAGACGAGTTGATCGGCGATTTGAACGCCCAGCACCTCGGCGTCAAAGCCTCGCTCGGGTATGGCAGCCTCATTGCTTCCACGTCCTTCACCTGGACCGCGAAAGGCGACAAGATCTTCAATCCCTGGGGCGGCTCGCCCAGTTACCATTCCATGATGCTCTCCAACTTCGATCGCTCCAGCGAAAAGTCGGTGCGCGCCGGCCTCTCCTACGACTTCACGCCGGTCGGCCTCAAGGGGGTCGGCGCCTCCGCCAGCTGGCTCTATGGCAACACCCCCGATTCCGGCCCCGACGCATCACCCGACCAGCAGGAATTCGACGTCAACGTCGATTACCGCCCCCTGGTGAAGGGCCTGGAAAACGTCTGGCTGCGCGTCCGTTACGCCGTCAACAATCGGGACGCCGCACTCGGCGGCCTCGACCGCGAAGACCTCCGCATTATCCTGAACTACTCGTTCACCTTCTAGACAATCCGAGACCACGAGAAAGAATCCAAGCCAGATATTTAAACCGCGACTGCCCGATCCGAGCGAAGCGAGGCCTCGGAACCTGCGCAGCGAAACTGCAGAGCCTGCTGGAAGCAGGATAAATACGCGAAACACGCTAAATTTTTTTAGTGCATCTCTGGCGGGACCTTTTTGCGCGGGGGGGTTCACATTTTGAGAGAACCTGCACCTTCCAAATCATGAGAATAACATTCTGGATTTTTCGTGTGTTTCGCGTATTTCGCGGTTAATTAAAAAAGGCACGGCGCACATTTCGCGGTTAAATAATAATCACTGCGCCTTTAGCGGTTTCATCCTCACGCCTGAATCATGAGCATCACCATCTTCGACATCATCGCCTGGCTCATCATCGGAGCCCTCGCCGGATCGTTTACCGGCATGCTGGTCAAACGTAAGAAACAAGGATACGGGCGCTTCACCAATATCGGCATCGGTCTGGTCGGCGCCATCGTCGGCGGCGTCCTCTTTGAAATCCTTGGGATCGATTTCGGGCTCGGCAATATCACCGTCAGCGCCAAAGACCTCGTCGCCGCGTTTATCGGATCCCTTCTCTTTCTCGTCGTCCTCTGGTTCATCCGCAAGCGGCGGGAGGGATCCGGGGGTGACGACGACGCGACGGGCAACTGAATCGATTCGCCAATGGGACCGCGGACGGCCCGTCCGCGCTCCCATTCTGAAAATGGTTTCTCCATCGATGGCCCCTTAGCCGATCACTCCTCACTACTTACTACTTACTATTTACTTACCACTAATCTCCCTCCCTCCCTCCCTTGCATGCCGCCGGATCCCTCCCCCTCCGTCAGCACCCGCACCACCAGCGCGCCCAGGAACAGCACCATTGAAGCATAATACACCCAGAGGAGAATCGTCAGGAAAGAGCCCACCACGCCGTAGGCGCTGAATCGCTCCCCGATGACCAGCTGCCCCAGCAACCCCCGCCCGATCTCCCAGAACACCCCGGCGAGGAATCCGCTGCCCAGGCACACCTTCCAGGCGACCGGTCCCGTCGATAAAAATCGGTAAATCCCGCCGAACGCGATCGTCGTCCCGGCCAGGCTCAACAAGTAGGACCTGGCTCCCCAAAGGGATTTCAAATCCGGGAAGAGAGTTTCCGCGTATTCCTTGGCCGTGTAGACGAGCGTGCCCCCAAAGAATACGACAATCACGAATCCGCCCATCCCCGCCACCATCGCCAGCGAGCGTAACCGGTTGAGGGCCGCCCTTCGCGCGACAAGCCAGAAGCCCTTCTTGTGCCGCTGCCGCACTTCCCAGATGCGATCAAAACCCCGCACCACCTGTCCGAATGCCAGGGACGCGGGAATCAGGAAGCCCACCGCCGCCAGCGGACCGCTGATCAAGGCTCTCGCCTGGATGCCCTCGAAGACCTCTTCGAGGTCCTCGCTCAGCTCGGGCGAAACCTGCTCCTCGAAGAATTGCAGGACGGCGGCCCTGGCGTCTTGCCCGCCCTCGATGAACTCGAAAAAGATCCCCACGCCGGAAACCAGCACAATCATTAAGGGAAAAAGAGAAACCGCCCCATAAAACGCTACCGCCGCCGAAAGCGACCCGCACTCGTAGCGAAACCAGGCAGCGGATACCGCCTTTCCCTTTTCCCACAACCAGTCTCTCCAGGACGCCAGCATGCGGGGAGGATAGGGTTATAGCCTTGCAGCACGCAAGAGCAGGGTCTTGCGAAGCAGAACGTCTATTTCACATAAATTACTTCCGTTAGACGACGAGAGCGCTACGACATATCTATGGGAGCGCGGGCATCCTGCCCGCAATTTGAAAGTGGCGGCCCGGAGGGCCGCTTTATTATTAGAAGCGGGCGGGACGCCCGCGCTCCCACTCTGTTGTCGATACACCAACCTGCCCCGGACCTGCCCAATCACTACTCACTATTTACTATTTACTAATCACTAAAACCCTTCCCCCCTTGCATCCCACCGGGCGCGCCGCCATGTTCTCCAGCATGCGGCTTTATACTTGCCTGCTATCGATCGTCAGCTTGGCATCCCTCACCTCCGACGCCCGGGCCGACGCCATCGTGGTCAACCGCGCCATGAGCGCGGACACCATCGCGGAAGTCTTCATCGAAGAATCCGAGGTGCGCGTCGCACTCGAGATCGGGATCAAAAGCCTTCCCGCCTTCCGCAATCTGCTGCCGGATGCACTCTACGAACGGATCGGCAACTCTCCAGCGACCTTCAGAGAACGCGAAAAAAAATTCTTCGTGGAAGACTGGATCATTTCGGCCGATGGGGAAGCGCTGCCGGGGCGACTCACCCAAATCGAGGGGCGCCCCCGGACGCCGCGCGACGCTATCACCGGCGAACCCTCGGAAACTCCTCCCCCCGGTCCTGAATCCGAGCCCGAAGCAGTGGTGGCGGTCCAGCTCGCGTACCCGCTTACCCGCGAACCGAAAACGTTGAGCCTGACGCCGCCCCGCCCGGACGGCGAGGGCGGCCTCACCGCCAACATCGGGTTCCGCGTGCATCACCTCGGACTCCCCGTGATCGATTTCCGTTATCTCGGCCGCACTGAAATTCTCGAACTCGATTGGGACGATCCCTGGTATTCGAAATTCCGCAACGTCAATCTGAAGCGCACCCATGGCGATCCCGCACAGGTCTCTATTTACATCGAATCCAGCCAGGTGCGCACGGAATTCATCGCTCGCCCCCGCGACCTGCAACACTGGGTGAACCTCGGCATCGAGGGTAAAGAGGTCCTCACCCCGGAGCATCAGAAACAAATCAAGGAAACCGCTTCCAAATTCCTCGGCGGGCATGCCGTCCTCACTGTCGACGGCGAGCCGGTGACTCCCGCCCTGGATCGCGTCCACTTCATCCGTCGCGGAGCCGGTGGCACCGGGATCGTGATGCGGAGCGAGGACATCCCCGTCGACGCGGCCATGCTCGGCATGACGTTCGTCCACCCGATCGGCGCACTGCCCGATCGCGCCACGCTCACGTGGGGCTTCTTTCACGACCGGCTCACCAGCATTCCCGCGGTGGCGGTGGACGAGGCGGGGCCTTTTCCCTCCACGATTTCACCCGACAACCTGACTCTCACCTGGCAGAACCACCTCACCAATCCTTCCAGCCCCTCCACCGCCGAGATCATCCCCGCGCCTTCCGCCGGGAAGCTTCGCCTTCCCGCAATCAGTGCGATTCTTGCGTTGGGAGCGGTCTTGATTCCCGGCCACTGGCTGGCGCGAAAACGATGTCCGCCCCGCGGCGCCGTGCTCATCGCCGCCGTGTGCGCCCTCCTGATTTTTCCCCTGCGGTCGGTGGCAGTCTTCCCGGTGGAAAAACCCTTCGGCCCGCCCGTGGCGCCGGCGCCCGCCGAAGCCGAAGTCATCACCCTTTCCCTGCTGCGAAATCTTTACGATGCTTTCGACGCAAGCGATGACGCCGCGCTGGATGCGCGCCTGGCGGATTGCGCCACTTCCGAAGCGCTCGCGGAACTGGTCCCGGAGCTGTCGCAGACCATCCAGCCCCCGGAACACGGCGGCGCCACCGCGAAGATCAATAACGTCGCGCTCCTCTCCGCCGAGATCACACCTCTCGCGAATCGCCCGGGCTTCATGGCGGACTGTGAATGGGAAGTCGCCGGTCACCTCGACGCCTGGGGCGCGCGGCACCCGCACGTAACGCCATACGCCGCCGAGTTCACCATCGAAGCAATCGACGGCGCCTGGAAGATTGCCGGAAAGAAATGAGTGCGGGGTATGGGAGCGTCACGATAAATCGGGACTCGCACTTTGAGAGTGGCGGCCGAAGGCCGCATTTGATTTTAAAGCGGACGAGGCCGTTCGCGCTCCCATTCTACAGGCTTGAGCCGTATTGAGAAAAGCGGCAGGATTTCGGAATGACCGCATCCCATCGCGCATCCCTGATCCTCCTCGCAAGCCTCGTGTCAATCCCTCTGGCAGGGGCCACAGCACAGGATAATCCCGCGCCGAAGGCGCATCAGCCAGGGGCGGCTCGCCCCCCCAATATTCTCTTCATCGCCATCGACGATCAGAACGACTGGATCGGATGCCTCGGCGGTCATCCCCAGGCCAAGACCCCCCGCATCGACGCGCTGGCGGCGCGCGGCACCGTCTTCACCAACGCCCACTGCCAATCGCCCCTCTGCAATCCATCGCGCACCAGCCTCATGACCGGCCTGCGCCCCTCTACCACCGGCATCTACGGGCTGGCCCCCTGGTTCCGCGAAGTCGAATCGCTGGCGGACATCGTCACCCTCCCCCAATACCTCGCCCGGCACGATTACCACACCTATTCCTGCGGAAAAATTTACCACGGCCGTTACGCGCGGAAAAATGACGGCGCCGAATTCCACGAGGTCGGCCCCGGCGCCAGCGGCGCGCCGTTCCCGCCGAAAAAACTCGTCGACACCCCGCAGCCGCACAAGCTCGTCGACTGGGGCACTTTTCCGCATAGCGACGAAGACAAGGGCGACTGGAAAGTCGCGGACTGGGCGGTGGAAAAACTGAATGCCATGCCCGATAAAAAACCGTTCTTTCTTTCGGTGGGCTTTTTCCTTCCGCACGTCCCCTGTTACGCCACGCAGAAATGGATGGACTTGCATCCCCTGGACACGCTCCAGCTTCCGAAAGTGAAAAAAGACGATCGCGCAGACACGCCGCGGTTCTCTTGGTACATGCACTGGAAGCTGCCGGAACCGCGGCTCAAGTTCCTCAAAGAAGCCGGTGAATGGAAAAACCTGGTCCGCTCTTACCTCGCCTGCACCAGTTTCGTCGACAGCCAGGTCGGGCGCGTCCTCGATGCCCTCGAGAAAAACGGCCTCAAAGAAAGCACCGTGATCGTCCTCTGGTCCGACCACGGCTGGCATCTCGGCGAAAAGGAGATCACCGGGAAGAACACGCTCTGGGACGATGGCACGCGCGTGCCGATCGTTTTCGCCGGGCCCGGCGTCGCTTCGGGCGGCGTGTGCACCCGGCCCGCCGAGCTGCTCGATATCTATCCCACCCTCCTCGATCTCTGCCGACTGCCCGAAAAGAAGGAACTGGAGGGCCACAGCCTGCTGCCACAGCTCAAAGACGCCGATGCGCCGCGCCGGTGGCCCGCCATCACCACGCACAATCACGATAACCACGGCATCCGCACCGAGCGCTGGCGTTTCATCCAGTATGCGGACGGATCGGAAGAACTTTACGACATGAAAAAGGATCCCAACGAGTGGACCAACCTCGCGGAAGTCCCGGAGCATGCGCCGGTCCTCAAGAAGATGCGCCGCTGGCTTCCGGAAACCAGCGCGAAACCCGCGCCCGGCAGCAAGTCGCGCGTCCTCGTCTACGAAAACGGACAGGCCAATTGGGAAGAAGAAGACATTTCTGCGGACGATCCCATCCCGGAACTGTAGCCGCTACTTTGCTGCCTCCGCACTCGCACGCCTAAGATTGACACCACTACGCCAAACCGCGACCCTATTACGGGGGTGATCAATGGGCGAAATCAGCGCCAACGAGGTAGAGCAAAGCAGGAAAAAGATTCCCTGGCTCCTGCGCGTCACAATCCTGGCCGCCGGTTATTATGCCCTCGGCGAATTGGGATCCCTGATCACGGTTTCCACCGCATACGCTTCGCCATTCTGGCCCGCCGCGGGACTGGCGCTCGCCTGCATGCTCTTGTGCGGTGCCGGGGTCGCCCCCGGCGTTTTCATCGGGTCGTTCCTGGTCAACATGGACGGCCAGCAAGACGCCGTCACCCTGCACTCCGCCGGCATAGCCCTGGGAATCGCGCTCGGAGCCACCGTCCAGGCGGTAGTGGGCGCACAACTCGTGCGGCGCTTCGTGGGGGTTCCCACTCCCCTCGATTCCCCCGGCGATATCACTAAGTTTCTGCTCCTGGGAGGACTACTCAGTTGCCTGATCAGTGCCACCTTCGGCAACGTCCTCCTGGGGACCGCGGGCCTCATTTACCAGGGAGAAGCCTTGGCGTCTTGGCTCACCTGGTGGGTCGGGGATTCTCTCGGGGTTCTCGTCATGACCCCGCTCCTGATGATTCCCTTCGCGGAACCCCGGCCGGTCTGGAGAGCGCGGCGATTCTCGCTCGGCGTGCCGATGCTGGCAGCCTTCGCGGGCGCCCTGCTCTTGACCCTCTATTCGAGCACCTCGGAGAAACGGCGGCTGCAGTTGGAATTCGAGAGCGAATGCGCCGAAATGACCGACGCCATTGACCGAGACCTCGGAGGAGTCCTTGAAATCCTTCAATCCATCCGAAGCTTCTTCGACAGCAGCATCGAAGTGGATCAAACAGAGTTTGATACGTTCGTAACCCCGTCGCTCTCCCGGCATCCGGGCATTCAGGCGCTGGAATTCGTCCCGCGCGTCGGCGACACCGAACGGCCCGCGCTTGAGGAAGCGATGCGGAAAGGCAGATCCAAGAATTTTCAGATCCTCGAGAGGGATCCCAAGAACGAACCGATCCCCGCCGCTACCCGCCCGGAATACTTCCCCGTGATCTATGTTGAACCGTTTGTTGGTAATGAGGACGCCCTGGGGTATGATCTGGCTTCCAGCGAGGAACGCCGCGACGCGCTGCTTCTGGCCCGCGAAACAGGCCAACCTGTTTCCACGATACCGCTGACCTTGGTGCAGGAAAAAGGAGAACAGGTCGGCGTCCTCATCTTTCTGCCGATTCTCAAGAAGGAGGGGGCGCCTCCTCCTTCGAATCCTCCCACCGTGCCTCAGGAAGGGTTTGCGGTCGCCGTTGTCCGCACTGGCGACATCGTCGAGTCCGCCCTCGCCGGGGTCAACACAGAGCACATTCAGTTCCGAGTCACGGATAAGGAGGCCCGTGATAAGCCCCTGCTCTACGATTTTAATGTCCCCTCAGTGCAGACCGTTCCGGGGGATTCGGAAACCGCCGGAGAGGATTCATCCGGCCCGGGTGCTTTCGCTCCGGAGGTCGAGTCTTCCTTCCGGTTGCTCAAAGAAATTGAATTCGCTTCGCGCACCTGGGAACTGGAATTCCTTCCGCGCCGGGAATTCTTTTCAGAACACCGCAGCTGGTGGACCTGGTGGGTGCTGGTCAGCGGTCTGCTATTTACCGGCCTCCTGGGAGCTTTTCTCCTCCTCGTTACCGGTCACACCGCGCACATCCAGGCTTTGGTGCGTGAACGCACCCGGGAACTGGACACCCAGACAAAACTTGCCGTCCGCGAGACGATCGAGGCGACTGCAGCGCGCGATCGCGCGGAACAGGCGGAGCTCGCTTTACGCGGAAAAACGATGGAACTCGAAAGATCCAACAAGGACCTGGAACAATTCGCTTACGTGGCGTCGCATGACCTCCAGGAACCCTTGCGGATGGTTGCCAGTTACATGCAACTCCTGGAGCAGAGATACAAAGACAAGCTGGACTCGGATGCCACCGAGTTCATCGACTTCGCGGTCGATGGCGCCAAACGTATGCAGCAACTCATCAAGGATCTCCTCAATTATTCGCGCGTCACCACCCGCGGGAAAAAGTTCGCCACCGTCGACTGCGAGGAAATCGTCAGCCAGGCCGTTGCCAATCTCACCATGGCCATCGACGAAAGCGGCGCGCAGATAACCCGCGATCCCCTTCCCAAAGTCGAGGGAGACGAAAATCAACTCCTGAGCCTTTTCCAGAACTTGATCAGCAACGCCATCAAGTATCGCGGGAGCGAGGCGCCCCGAATCCGTCTCTCCAGCGAAACCAACGACGGCGAACACCTGTTCTCGGTGCAGGATAACGGCATCGGCATCGATCCGAAGAACGCCGAGAGGATCTTCGCGATTTTCCAGCGCCTCCACGCCCGTACTGAGTATTCCGGCACGGGAATCGGCCTGGCGATCTGCAACAAGATCGTCGAACGCCACGGGGGACGAATCTGGGTGGAAGAAGCGCCGGAGGGCGGCTCGATTTTCAAGTTCACCCTGCCGACACCCGCGGGGGCTGAGGCAACCGCGCCCGATGAGACAACCTCAGGGCCCGGGGAAAAATCGGATCGGCCTGTCTCGAAGCCCTGACCTTGGCTCCCACCGGGGAGATTCCCATACCAAGGCTGGTGTCCCCGATTCGATCTGCTAACTTCAAGAGCTATGATGCGAATTTCCAAAACGAAGATATTCTCCGTTAGCGCGGTCGTTGCCCTGGCGGGCGCCCTGCTTCTCTCAAGCCAGCTTTCCGCCTCCGCGATTTCCGCCACCGGTTTTTCGGTGGAAGAAACATCCAACGGCGTGACCGTCTTTTATCAAGGCAAGCTGTTCACCCGCTACGTCATCGGTGAAGGCAACAAACCCTTCCTCTGGCCGGTGATCGGTCCCACCGGGAAGCGCATGACGCGCGCCTACCCCATGGAAGATGTCCCGGAAGAAAAACAGGACCACCCGCACCACCGGTCGGTCTGGTTCGGACACCAGGAAATGGACGGCTTCGATACCTGGCACGAACCCCTCAGTTACACCATCGATCCGAAAAAGGCCGAAAAATACCGGGACCGCATGCAACTGCTCGGACCGACGGTCCACCGCGAGTTCAAGGAAGTCTCCGCCGGTGCAGATCACGCTGTTATCGTCACTGTGAACGATTACCTGGATGCCGATGGCAATAAGATCATGGAGGACGCACGGAAGTTCACCTTCCGCGCGGGCGACGACGCGCGCACCATCGATTTCGATCTGACGCTTACGGCCACCAGAGAAGTTACCCTCGGTGCCGCCAAGGACGCCGGCGTCAGCGTCCGGGTGGCGCACTCCATGTGCGTGGATGCTGGCGAAGGCGGACGCATCGTCAACAGTGAAGGACAGACCGACAAAGAGGCCTGGGGACAGCGCGCGCCCTGGTGCGATTTCCACGGACCGGTCGAGGGAGAAACCCTGGGGGTCGCCATCCTCAATCATCCGTCCAGCTTTCGCCACCCCACCGCGTGGCACGCGCGCACTTACGGCCTCTTCACCGCCAATCCCTTTCTCGCGCCCATCGGTTCGGAGGAAGAAAAGGCGGCCAACGCAGTTGTCATGAAACCCGGTGATCAAATCACCCTGCGTCACCGCATTATTTTTCATCAAGGGGATGCGAAAGGGGCGGGAATCGCGGAGGCTTTCGAAAAATACGCCAATGAAAAGTAAAGTGGGGCAGGTTTTCAACCTGCCATTCTGCAGCAAAGAGGCAGGTTACAAACCTGCCCCACTTTTTGCGGTTCTAATTCCAATATGCCTGGCTCTCGGACACCTCGCATTGAGTCCCACGCTCACTCGTGCGGCCGCGCCGAAGGCGCATCCGGGTCAAGCGTCACGCTTGCCGAACATCCTCTTCCTCTTCTCCGACGATCACGCCCTCAACGCCATTTCCGCCTACGGCGGCCCGCTCGCCGAAATCGCGCCCACGCCCAATTTTGATCGCATCGCCCGCGAGGGCATGCGCTTCGAAAACTGTCTCGTCACCAACTCCATCTGCGCCCCGTCTCGCGCGGTCATTCTCACGGGTAAACACTCGCACCTCAACGGGCAGCGCACCAACGGCGACACCTTCGACGGCTCTCAGCAGACCGCGCCCAAGCTCCTGCGCAAAGCCGGATACCAGACCGCCATTGTGGGGAAATGGCATTTGAAATCCACGCCCACCGGATTCGATCACTACGAAGTCCTCAAAGGCCAGGGACAGTATTACAACCCGCTCCTCATCACCAACGGCGAGAATGTCACGCACACCGGATACACCACCGACATCATCACCGATCGCGCCATCGATTGGCTGGAGCACCGCGACAAGAAGAAGCCGTTCTTCCTGATGTGCCAGCACAAAGCGCCCCACGGCCGATGGGAACCGGCGCTCCGTCATCTGACCCTCTTCGATGACATCGAGATCCCTGAGCCGCCCACCCTCTTCGATGATTACGCCAATCGCAGCCCCGCACCCGCGGGACACGCCATGGGCATCGCCGATCACATGGGCGATCACCGGCTCATGTTCAAATACTCCAGCAAACACACCCCCGAGCAGTTGGAAGCGTTGAACGCTTATTATCTTCCGCGGAACGAGGCGTATCACAAGGCCAATCTCACCGGAAAAGCGCGCACCCGCTGGCATTACCAGCGCTACATCAAGAATTACCTGCGCTGTGTCCGCGCCGTGGATGAAAACATCGGGCGCATGCTCGACTGGCTGGAGGAGCACGGCCTCGCAAAAAACACGGTCGTCATTTACAGCTCCGACCAGGGATTCTGGCTCGGTGAACACGGCTGGTTCGATAAACGCTGGATGTACGAAGAAAGCCTGCACACGCCTCTTCTCGCCCGCTGGCCGGGCGTGGTCGCGCCGGGGAGCGTCAACGACGATATCGTGTCGAACCTGGATTATGCGGAGACGTTCCTGGAGATTGCCGGCGCGCCGATCCCGGACGACATGCAGGGCCGCAGCCTGGTGCCGATTCTGCGAGGCGAGACTCCCTCCGATTGGCGAAAGACATTTTACTATCACTATTACGAAGCCGGCGGTCACGGTGTCCCCATCCACTTCGGCGTGACGGACGGACGCTACAAATTGATCCGCTTTCCGGACGACAACCTGGACACTTGGGAGTTTTTCGATCTGGAACGCGATCCCCACGAGATGCGCAGCGAATACGACAATCCCGAATACGCAGGAAAGATCGAGGAATTGAAGAGCGAACTGGAGCGGTTGCGCAGAGAATACCAGCTGGAAGAATAGGCTTGTCGGAGGAAAGTGGCCCCGCCGCGGAAAGTAGCCCCGGCACTCCGTGACGGGGTCCCAAGACGAAAAGCCCCCCGCGGAAAGTAGCCCCGGCACTCCGTGACGGGGTCTAAAACGAAAAGCCCGCCGCGGAAAGTAGCCCCGGCACTCCGTGACGGGGTCTAAAACGAAAAGCCCGCCGCGGAGCGTCGGGCCTACCTGGCGTCGTGGGATTTGGGGGAGTCCCGTCCGGAAAGTAGCCCCGGCACTCCGTGACGGGGTCTAAAAAAAAGCCCGCCGCGGAGCGTCGGGCCTACCTG
>JAHEJT010000146.1 GCA_024638765.1 Verrucomicrobiales bacterium | reverse complement strand
GCTGCGGTTGGAAGCGCAACCGTGGCGTCCTCTCCTGCGTCCACATCGTTTACCTTTGGAAATTCCTTCGACCGAATTACGACAAGCAGCAGTCGTTTATCCGAGTTCGCTGCGTGCCCGAATCGCAAAGTGCCCGTACCTTGCGGAATCTCGAGACGCACCGTGCCCAGCAGGCAGGCCGGCGGCAGTTCCTTGCGCGCCACCGCGCTTCGTATCCGGTCGAAGGTGTCGAATGTCACCACCTCGGCGATGTCCACGGGCTCTTCATCTCCTTCGAACCGAATCTGGAACCGGTGCGCCAGGTAAGTCCGCGACAAGCCGATGATGCGCTCGAGTTCGGGATCGGGGCGCGCACTCAGCCACTGCTTGTCGTACATCGCGTCGGCGGCCTCCTCGAACCCGACCAAAAGCTCGGGCGCGTGGATCGTGAAGTAAATGGAGATCACCCGCAACTCGGCGGCGTCCACCAGATCGACATCCACATTGTGATAGAGTTCCTGGTGGGCGCGGGCGAGCGCCGTGAACGCGAGAATCACCGCGAGCATCGCACACGTTGTCAGACATCGGATCATCCGCATCGAGCCTAGCCGCGTTCACGGGAGGTGTCGATATTCCCACGGCGATGCACCCGCAGCAGCCCCGGAGGGGCACCAGAAATCAGCCCCGGGTGAAACCCGGGGAATTTCAATCGGAGAAGAATTTCAGCCCCGGCAGGGGCGAAAGAATTCAATCATTCGCTCTCGGGGATCCGGGTCTGACGTCGCGGTTTCGCCCCAGGTCTTCTTACGCCCCCTGCCGGGGCTAGGGTATTATTTGCCTTTGGCCCCCTGGCTCACGCCCGGGGCTGATTTTTTGCGCCCCTGCCGGGGCTAGCCTCAACGCTCTCCCACGCAATACAGATGTTTCTCGCCGCGGAGATACATCGTGTTTCCCGCCACGGCCGCAGACGCGCTGACAGCCTCTCCGATCCGGTTCAATCCGAGCACCTTCGGCTCCGGATCGGCGGAGAGCACCAGGGTCGTCCCCTCGAGATCGGTAATGTAAATCCGCCCCGCCGCCGCGACCGGTGACGCATAAACACTGCGCACTCCGTCGAGCCGGAACGGACCGGCCGTCTCTTCTCCGGTTTCCAGGTCGGCGCGCACCAGGATCGGTTGGTAATGGACGAAAAAGTAAACCTGACCGCGATAGAGCAGCGGCGACGGCACATAAGGTGTCCGGCTGATCCTCCGCCAAAGCACATTCTTCGTGCCGGTGATGTCGCCACGGGCGCCGTCCAGCTGAATCGCCAGCATCGCCTGCTTCTGGTAACTGCTCCCGGCAATCACGATGCCGTCTCCGGTTACCGGTGACGCCACGATATTATTCGAAAGTCCGCCGCATTCCCAGATCACCTCGCCGGTCTCGAGATCGTAGGCCCGAAGCTTGCCGGTGCCAGGGACGATCGCCTGGGTGCGCCCGTCGTGGCTCAAGGCGATGGGGGTCGCCCACGACGTCACCTCGTCCCGCGGCTGACGCCACTTTTCCATCCCCGAGTCCGCTTCGAAAGCCGCCACGAACGACGCGCCCTCGTGATCCCAATTCACCACCAGGACGCCGTCGCGCAGCACCGGCGAACTTCCTTCGCCGTGTCCGTGCTTGGTGTCCATCCGGCCGAGATCCACCGACCACGCCACTGTGCCGTCTGCCGCGTCGAGGGCATACAAACCACGCGAGCCAAAGAAAGCGTAGACCCGTTTGCCGTCGGTGACCGGAGAAGCCGAGGCCAGGGTGCCCGTGTCGTGACCGCCCTCGTGCGGGACTTCCTCGCGGACGGTTTGTGCCCAGAGAATTTTTCCGTCTTTGCGGTCGATGGCGATCACCACGAAGCGGTACCGGTGCGTGATGGGACGATTATCGTGGGCGCCGGGCGCGCCGCTCCACTTTGGTTCCGGAAGCGGATCTCCCTCGGGAATCGCCGCGGTCAAGAAGAGGCGGTCACCCCAGAGGACCGGAGTCGCATGTCCTTCGCCGGGGAGGGCCTGTTTCCAACGGATGTTTTTCCCGGATTCCGCGTCCCATTCCACCGGTGGATCGCCGAGGGGCGCCTCCCCCGTCGCCAGCGGCCCGCGCCATTGCGGCCAATTTTTTGGATACGCGATCTCGGCGGATGCAAGGGCCGCGGCGGCCGTTGTTGCCAGGAGCATCGTAAGGATAATACGCGTCACGACATACTCATAGCGCAGGGAAGCGCCGGGGGCCATCCGGATCAGTGGGGAAACGCTTTGTCGTGCCGCTCGAAAAAGCCCTACGGGACGGTGGTGACGACTCGATAAAACCGGCGCGGCGCGGCGGCCGGGGCGGGGTCGGTGATTTCGGTGACGCCGCCGTGGCCGGCAATGGGACCGCCGAGGTCGGTCCAGGAGCCCGTTGTCAGATCGCCGTGATACTGGACCTGGTAATTCCGTCCGACGATAGTGGCGAAGCGGAGGCGGGTGCCGTCCGGTTCCTGCTGGATCTCCATCTCCCGCGGAGGACTGATGGCCGCCGTCATGTCCACGGGTGCAGCGCCGCCGTTATGGAGCCAAAGATCCCAGATAGCTTGGCCCCAGTCCTTGAGGTTGGCAAAAAAGGAGAGATTGGGCTCCTGCGTGTCCTGGATGATGTAAGCCTGGGCTTCGCCGGAGGGGGTCGGACTGGAAAGGGTGGAGGCGTCGCCCACAATCTCGTCCCGCAAGAATTCGATGTACTCCTTGGAAGTCGTCTGGTAATACAGGGTCGCGGTCCAGCCGGCGGTGCCCTGCGGCTTGGCAAAGGTTACCTCGTCGTATCCACCGGCGTATTCGGCGGCCGTGAAATAATCGATGGCCTCCGCCCCCTGCCAGCAGGGAATGACCAGCCTCTCGCCGGCACAGGCGATATCAAAACCGCGCGGCGGAATGCGGTTGTCTTTGTAACGATCGGTCGCGAGCACGAAATGAAAAGTCTTGGTTTCGCCGGTGAGCGAGCTGCTCATCTGTGCTTCGTAGACGAGGTCATCACGCGTTACCTGGAGGATGCCGCCGGAGACGTATTGCTCATTTCCCTGGGCATCGAGAGTGGTGCTAAGCGGCTGGTAAGGGTTGAGCTCGCCAATCACGTTGCCGCCTGCATCGTGGAACTTGACACTGAGCCACATGCGACGGCCTTCCGGAAAGCCCGAGATGAGTTTGTGGCCGGTGTTATTAATAAGTCGGACGGTGGCGGCGTGGCTCATATCGGCGACCAGGGTAATGTCGGCGGCGCGGTGCAGGTTGGCCCGTGCACGTGCTTCGCCGTCGAGCAGTTCGTCGGCCAGGTTGTTGAGCCCGTCCACGTCGATCCGCGCGCCGGGATATTTGGATCCTGAAAGAATTGCATAATTGTAAGGATCATACACCGGCCCGTTCTGATCGGCGGTGGCGAGAAGGCGGCTCATCCAGGTATTGCCGCCGGTCTGGTCGTGGAGGGCGAGATCTGTGCGGGTGGCCACGTTCTTATTGCAGGCTTTTCCAGTAACATCAGACATGTGGCAATCCTGGCACTTGGAGGCCCAAACGACGCCGCTTTCCGCAACGGAGGGATTGGTGGCGGCACCGCCGTCCAGCCCGTAATCGCTGAGAGAGAACTCACTCCAGGTTCGCTCCAGGTGGAAAAAGCTGGCGGGAGACTGGCGCTCGGGAAGCCCGGGGCTGAGCAGGACGTTTGCGAGCACCGGGTTGGAGACGTCATGACAAGTGGCGCACATGAACTTGGATTTGTGATACCGGGAGTAATACCACTTGTGCTTGGGGCTGGCATCGAACCGGGGACCCCGCTTGTCGTCTGCGGGATCGATGTAATACTGTCCCGAGGTCGACTCGATATACCCAGGGAGGCTGCCGTCGCCGAAATGGACGGGCAAACCGGTGCCGGGATCATAGAAGGGACTGGAGTCAAAGAGGGCGATGTTGGTGAGCACCTCGGCGTCGCGCTGCCGGGTTTCTTCGGCTTTGCTGATGCCCACGGAATCAGTTTCGGCGGGCAACTCGGGCATCTGCGACAACGCGTTAAACGGATCAATCATGCGGTGGCAGGAGTCGCAATTGACGCCCTCGAAATCTCCCCTCGAGGAGGTGAGGGCGGAGGCGTTGGGCGGATCGCTGCGTCCCTCGATCCATCCGCCGGGAGTGTGGCACCGGAGGCAGAGATCCCCGGCGTTGGGATTCCCGAGGGCCCAGATGGAGTCCTGGTTGGCGACGGCCAGGCAGGCCAGCCAGAGAGGGTCGCGCGCCGCGTGCGCCATCATGCCCCCGCGCCAATTGTGGGCTGGCTCGGCGCCCGGGTCGTAGCCTCCATGGCAGTTGTCACACTGGCTGGCCTTTTCCAAGACGGCAGAGCCGGGCTGGGAGCCGGGCATAAAGAGATTCTGGTCTTGATCCACCGCCAAGGGCGACCAGGAGTAAGCCGCGTAAAAAGTGGCATACGCGCCGATGACGATGAACAGGGCGGTTTTGGCGGGGCGGGGCATTCCGGGGACCTCCTTTGCAACAAGTGGTCAGTTTACTTTCCAGGATCCCGAGGAATATCGCTCCGCAGATCTTGGCATTATTTGGTCACGGATTGCCACGCGGCCCGGCTAATTAATAGATGTGGCGGCCGCCAGTAAAATCATGAGGTAACGCGCCACGAGATGCTCTTCCCGTATTGACGTGATGAATGTCATCCGGATTTGCATTCCGCTTACGAGATCCTTTCGGTCCTTTGGAGTGCGCCGGGCTGCGCCCGCCCTTCGGGCAGCCTTCGGCTGGCTGTCTCCGCTACGCTTCGGCTGACGGCGCTTTGCATTAGTCCAAAAGGGGCCGTGGTAGTCCTGCGGAATCCAAAGCGGTGTCAAGCCACCGCACTCCAAATATTCAGCCGGTCCCGGCGACTTCGACTCCCAGTCGAAGCTACTCGCTCCAACAACTGTCTCTGAATTTTTCGTGTATTTCGCGTATTTCGCGGTTCTCAAGCTCACTCCCTCACGCCCGCAAACCCGATCCCAGCCAATTCGGCCATGGTCTTGTCATACGTCGAGAGGTCATCGTGATTGAACTTGGAGAAGCTGTCGTATCCACAGGCCCGGGCCAGCACTTTCATGAGATCCACGGTCCCCTCGAAGTAATTCTTGAGCCGGGTCGCCGATTTAGCGATCTCGAGCCGTTTGCGCAGATCGTCCCGCTGGGTCGCGATACCCACCGGGCAGTTGTTGGTGTGGCAGGCCCGCATCGCGATGCATCCGATCGCCTGCATGGCGGCATTGGACACTGCGACGCCGTCCGCGCCCAGGGCCAGCGCCTTCACGAAATCCGGCGCGGTCCGCAAACCGCCCGTCGCGATCAATGTCACCCCGCGCGCCTCGCTGCGATCGAGATGCCGTCGCGCCCGCGCCAGCGCCGGAATCGTGGGCACGGAAATGTGATTGCGGAAAATGGTCGGCGCCGATCCGGTGCCGCCGCCGCGGCCGTCGAGAATGATGTAATCGGCTCCCGCCTCCAGCGCGAAGTCGATGTCTTTCTCAATGTGCTGGGCCGACATCTTGAAACCAACGGGAATACCCCCGGTAATTTCGCGGACATGATCCGCAAATTCTCCGAAAGCTTTCGCGCTGTCGAGATCGGCGAAACGCGGCGGCGAGATTGCGGCGGTGCCAGGCTCGAGCCCGCGCACTTCCGCGATTTTCCCGCAGACCTTGGAGCCCGGCAAGTGTCCGCCGGTGCCGGTCTTGGCGCCCTGGCCGCCTTTGAAATGAAATGCCTGCACCTTGCGCAGCTTTTCCTCCGCGAACCCGAACTTGGCGCTCGCGAGTTCGTAGAGATAACGGCTGTTGGCTTCCTGTTCTTCCGGGAGCATTCCGCCCTCGCCGGAACAAATCCCGGTCCCCGCCATCTCCGCGCCCTTCGCCAGCGAGGTCTTGCCTTCCTCCGAAAGCGCCCCGAAACTCATGTCCGAAACGAAGAGCGGGATCTGCATGCGCAACGGTTTCTTCGCCTTGGGACCGATAACGAGTTCGGTCTCGACTTCCGCGTCGTCGAAAAGCGGGAGCTTGTGCAATTGCCCGGTGAGAATCTGAATATCATCCCAGCCAGGTAATTTCGTGCGCTCTACGCCCATGGCCGCCGAAGGCCCGTGATGTCCCCACTTGGTGAGCCCGAACTTTGCGAGGTGCTGGATCTCCCCGACCCTGTCTTCCTCCGCCACCGGGTGGGTGTCGGCGTACTGGCCCAGGTATTCGTCTCGATTGAACGGCTGCGGGTGTGACTCGGCCCACGCCGCGACTTCATCGGCGTCGACATAAATTCCGGCGGAGCCGGATCCGAGTCCAGCGTCACGCTGGCCGTCCTCGGCCCAGGCATTAAACTTCGGCAGGGCTTCCGAGTTGTTGTATTCGCTGATCCCGGTGTCATAGCGAAAGTCCCAACCGTGGACACCGCAGATAAGGTTGTCTCCCGCGATGCTTCCGTCTGCCAGCAAGGCGCCGCGATGGGGACACCGGCCGTAAAACACGGAGATCAGGTCGTCGTCCCTCACCAGGACCAGGTCCACTCCCTCGACTTGAAAGCCGTGCGGTTTCAGTTTCGGTATCTCGTCGGTTTTGGCAATTTGGTGTGGGCGCATGGGGGGATCAGGTATCAGGTATCAGGTATCAGGTTTCAGGTTTCAGGTTTCAGGTTTCAGGTTTCAGGAATGAATGTAACCATGACTGACGTGGCTACTGTTTTCGAGTGCCGATTTTTGTGTCCTCTCTTGTCATCCCGAGCGCAGTCGAGGGATCTCTCTCTAAATCGATTCCAATCTTCCTTCGAGAAAACGGTCGAACGCGTGAGCCGCTCCCGATCATTTTCCGTTTGAGAGGATTTTTCGGACCCTTGAGAGATCCCTCGACTCTGCTCGGGATGACACAGGAAGAGAAGCGCTTTCTGAAGCGAAGCATCCACCAATTCCGAGTTGCGAGTTCCGATTCTTGCACTCTTAATTCTTAATTTCGCGTTCCGCTGCGCGCCTCACTGTTCGAGGAGGAAAAAGAGCAAGCTATCCGAAAACGTCTCCGCCTGGGTCAGGCCCAGGTGGCTTTCAAAGAGAAAATTCACGTCGTCCCACGCGATCGGGCTATTCAGCTTCTCTTTCGCCGACCGGGAACCGAAGCGCTCGTCCATAATGGCGCTGTATCGAGGCACCGTGCCGTCCCCCGGCGCGCTTTCCGCAATCGTCACTTTGTGCTGACCGGCCGTCGCCGCGACCGGCGTATCCGTTGCATCGCCCGCGTACAAGGTCAAGCGCACCGCGGCAGGCGGTGTCGCGGGCCGGTCGATCGCGGAGTGAAACTGTCGCGCGTTTACCAGGCATTTCTCCAGGTGATCCAGGGCGATGGCGCGCCGCGCGCCCGCGCCCGGCACATCGGGCAGAAGGACGGCGAGGGCTTTACCCTGCTTCGGATTCGCGAGGCCCCATTCTCTCGACTTCCACACATGGAAATCCAGGAGATCGAGCGCGCCGTCGCCGTCCGGTTCCAGGAGGACGCGGTGTCGCGTCCGCGGCAGCAGCTCATAAATAGAAGGCATCGTCCCCAGGAGCGCGGCCGGGTATTGCGCAATCAAGGGCGTCAGGTCGAGGCCCTCGCAAAGCTGTCCCAACGCACTGATCGAACCTCCATTGGGTGTCCCGACCAGCACCACTTTTTCGACATTCTGCGCCCCGGCCCAGTTGAGGCGCGGCAGCCCTTCCCCCTTCGGCAGCTGCTGTTTTCCGTATCGGAGATAGTAGCGCGTCAATAGACCGCCCATCGAATGCGCCACGATGTCGAATTTCACCTCACCCGAGTAACCGAACCGCCTGCGGTTCTCCGCTTCGACCAACCGTTTCGTATCTTCGATGAATTCTCCCAAAAGGACGGCGTTCTCCACGCAGCTGCGCCGCCAGTCGTATGCGAACTGGAAACAGGTGTAATGATCGGTGCCGTAATCGATAGCGCCCGCCTCGCCGAGCAGTTGATCCGCGTACCCGCCCACACCCAGGGTGGCGAGAATATTTACGTATGCCTTTGGCTCAATGCTGACCCCGGGAAAGAACGAAACCCGCAGGGTATCGAGAGAGCCGTCGGGACGCACTTGATCGCGCAGGGCGCGGAGAGGGCGGCCACGCTCCATGGGCAGCGCCATGAGCCGCGCTTCCTCCGGGCGCTTCGGGTTGGCGGCTTTACGATCGAAGGCTCCCCACACCAGCTGACCCGAATTCCCATCCACCAGGCGCGAGCCCAGGATCCCGGGAATCACGATCACGGGATTGGTCCCGGGCCCATGCCGTTGCGCCGCTTCGTCGTAAAGCGACTTCAAATCCGGCGGCTTCGGTGTCGTCGCACAGCTGCAGAGAAAGAAAAAACCTGCGGCGGCCGCAAGATAAAAGATGCGTCTCATCGTTTACGTTGAAGAGTCAGGAATACCATGTCGTATTCGTTTTCTTCGTCCTTGGCAATTTCCTCGCGCGAAACTTCTTCCCAATCGCCTGCCGCTTCGTAATCGGGGAAACGCGCCTCCCCCTCGACCTCCGCGTCCACCAGCGTCAGCACCAGTTCATCCGCATAAGGGAGCGCCTCCCGGTAAACGCTGGCGCCGCCACTGACCACCAGTTCTTCTTCGCCGGCCTTGCCCGCAATTGCGATCGCTGCGGAGACGGTATGGGCGACCACGGCGCCCTCCGCTTCGTAATCTTCGCGGCGCGTCAGCACAATCGGCGTCTGGGTTGTGAACCACCCGCCCATTTCTTCAAACGTTTTTCTTCCCAGCAGCATGTGGTGTCCCTGCGTGTACTCGCGGAAATGCCGGCTATCGCGGGGCAGCCGCCAGGGAATCCCGCCGTGTCCAGTCCCAATCACGCGGTCCTTTGCCAGCGCAGCGATCATCGATACTTTCATCTTCTGCAGCGGAACTTGCGAAAAGTTCCGATCCGGACTGAGTCCGGGCCGCGCTGAAAGCGCAGGATCATCGTAGCCCAGGGCAACGCCCTGGGGAGTATACACATCTTGTAGTATTCAACCTTCGATCTGTCTTTGGACAGTAAGTGGTCCCGGAGACTGCAATAGCGCGGAGCGCGGTCCACTCGTGCGAAGCACTCTCCGCAGAGCCCGCGAAGCGGGATAAACCTGTAGAAACTAGCCGGTGGTGGAGCGTAGCGGAACCACCGGATCGTCAATGTGAAGGAATTCAGCGCCCCGGCAGGGGCGCCAGAAACGCCACGCTTCGATGGCGAAATCCACGATAGGTGCGTGGAAAACATGCGCAGCGTTTCTCGCGCCGCCTCCGGGGCGCAAATGATCATTTGGTGTGCAGTCCGGCGGTTCCGCTGCGCTCCACCACCGGCTACCGTCTTGCGTCCCTCCGGGACGCTCTTCAGAAACAGATGATAGAATCGTGAGATGTGTAAACTCGCCAGGGCGTTGCCCTGGGCTACGATGAGTGAGCCCTTTGGGCTCAACCAGATCTCCAATTCGTTCGGTAACATTTATCACTCCGCATTTATTTATTCACCACTCCGCATTTATTCATTCCAGGATGTGATATTTCGAAGGATCCGCCTTCAACACCAGTCGATCCCCGATCTTGAGCGCTTCTCCCGTAATTTCCACCGGCAGTGCCACGTAATCCAGGACCGCACCATTCACGGCGCCCCCTCTTTCGTCCACTAGAATAAAGTAATTCGCTTCTCCCGCATTGTTTGGTACGAGCAACACCGGAGGCACGCCGCCGCTGATGCAGCGGATCGCGCAGGCCCGATGCGGCTTGCCAATCCCCGGGTTCATGAGACCGAGGTAACACTTGCTGTCGACAATTTCGCCGCGCAAAGTTTGCACTCCCAGCGAAGCACTTTCCCCCAACGGCGCCCCCACCGCCGTGCCCTCGACAAGTGTGACACTGTCGGGCAGGACCTCGATCATTGCCTGCCCATCCTCTCGGTAAAGCAGCGATCCCTGCAGAGAGACGTTCGTGAGATGGAATTTTTCCGCCTGCTCCGGATCGAATCCGAACTTCAGCGGATTCACGAGGTAATAGACGGCCGCGCCGCTGGTTTCGTCGGCCTGATTCGCAACCAGCATCGGCACCGGTTCGTTCAAGAGGATCCCTGAAAAATCCCGCACCTTCCCGAATTCGAAGTACGCCTTTCCGATGGTCCCCTGCCAAATCGCGGCCGCGCCCGCGATCAGAGCCGCGAGAATCAGCAGCAGAATCGTCTTCCCGCGGAGAAAACGTCCCATCGCCTCCGGCGCCTTCCCCTGCCAGCCTATGAAGAACTCTTCGCTCATTTCAATCGCTTCTAAGTGAACAGTAAGTAGTCAGTAGTAAATAGTGAGGGATCGCCCTCTCCAGCCGCCGACTCTTTCCATCTACTATTCACTATTCACTATTTACTACTTAAAAAACCGCCGGCTCAACCCGTGTCCCCGCGGGATTCGGCACGGGATCCACGAGGATGCGCCCCGCTTCAAGCTTCACGTTAAAGGTCGGAATTTTTTCAGTAAACGGAGGGGGTGATTGGCCGGTCTCAGGGAGATATTGAAACCCGTGCCAAGGACAGGTGATGCAGCCGTCCACAAATTTCCCTTCGCCAAGGGGGCCGTTCTGATGCTGGCACGCGTTCGAGACCACGGAAATCTTGCCCTCGTACTTGAAAACCGCGACACGTTCCCCGGAGAGGCTGACGATACGGGCGCGATTGTCCTCGATCTCGTCGATGTGGCATACATCGACGTATCCCTCCGCCACGTCTTGATCGCGCCCGCGATCCAGCGCTTTCTCCCTGGCCCCCGAAAGCAAGTGGAGTCCCGTCACCAGGACGAAACCCACCACCAGAAGCGCCAGGTAACCGGGATGCGTCTCCGACTGCAAAACGCCGAATACCACGTGGACGATGAGGAAGGCGTAAGCGACATAAACCAGCATGTGGAGCGTCTTCCAGACCGGCGCCGTCAGATTCGCGAGCCAGAAATCGTGGCTCGTCGCCGCCATCAGGAAGAGAATCACCAGCGCGAGGAATCCGAAGGCCTGGAAGGGAAAGGTTCCCACCGTCGATCCGGCATCGCTCACAAAGATACTGAGCACCGGGTTCAGATCGGCGCCGGCGTGATAAGTGAGAACGACGATCACCGCGTGGATCAATCCCAGCAGGAACATGGACACGCCCATGTGCCGGCGATTGTAAAGCACCGGCAGCCAGCGCTTGTCGAGTCGCGCCGCCGGACCGACACAAAGAATCATGTGCAGCAAAAAAATCGCGGCGGTGCCCGTGGCGCGAATCAGGAGGATCTCCGCGGTGGCCGCCGGATTCAGGGCAAGACCCACTGCCGAAAAGATCGCCAGGTAAAGCAGGATCCCCGCCCAGAGAAGGAGGTCGTATTTCTTCTTGAAGGCATTCCAGCCGACAGCCTGGTAGGAGACGCTCACGCTCTAGTGTTCAGTGTTCAGTGGTCGGTGTTCAGGAATTAACGTTGGGAACGATCTGCGGCTGTTGGAACAGGCAGGGGATTGGTGGTGGGAACTTCCTTGCGGCCGAGGAGGGCGATGACGATGAGCACAGGGACGACGATCGCGATCCACACCCACATCACCCGATGTCTCTTGCGATGATACGCCTGCATGATTTTCCTGATAACTGATATCCGATCCCTGATACCTACCGCCGCGCTGCGCGGCGATGCGCACTGCATTCCGTGGGATGCGCCTTCCCCATCCATCGCTTCAGGATCAACGGCCACAGCGCCGCGGCGCCGGGGATGATCAAAAGCTTGAATCCCCAGGTCCCCTCGACGGCCCCCGGGTCCACCTTCTTCGCCCCTGCAAACACAAACGGAATCGCAATGAAAATCCCGACCAGCAGGTAAAGCGCGATTATTCCAAGACCGATCTCAATCATGAATACCCGCGGATCTCTCGAAAATCCGGCGCCCCTTTATAGCGTGCGCCCGGTCCTCATGACCAGATTTGTCTACGATCAGGTTAGGGATGCAGCATAGGCGGGTTCAACCGCCCCGTATCCCGGCAGATTCAAATAATCGAGCAATTTTAGACCTCGAGATGTCTCAACTCGTGATATCTTTTGGCGAATCAATTTAATTAATTCCCGGTCCGACCCGACAACACCCATGAAGAAACTGAAATTTTCTTTCCATTTTCCTGCCGCAGCCGCGGCACTCGCCCTGGCGCTGCTGGGGGGCTGCTCCGCGGGCACCGCAAAACCAAAAGCTGAGAGCGGCCCGCTCACCATACCCGATGAGTCCTCGCCTCCGGCCAACGCGGAAGTCGCGACTTTCGCCGCGGGTTGCTTCTGGTGCGTGGAGGAAGTTTTCCACCAGTTGGACGGCGTCAGTGCGGCAATCTCCGGATACATGGGCGGCACTGCGGCCGACGCAAAATATGACCGGGTGGCGCGCGGGCTGACCGATCACGCGGAGTCAGTGCAGGTGACCTTTGATTCGGGAAAAGTTTCTTACAAAGAAGTCCTGGATCTTTTCTGGAAGCTGCACGATCCGACCCAGGTGGACGGCCAGGGCCCCGATCACGGGCGCCAGTACCGTTCCGCGATCTTCTATCACTCCGAAGCGCAGAAAACCGCGGCCATGGCCTCAAAGAAAGCGTTGGAGGCTTCCGGAAAACACCCACGACCCATCGCCACGGAAATTGTGCCGGCCAAGGAATTCTATGAGGCGGAGAAGTATCATCAGAACTATGCGCGCCTGAATCCGAGAGATCGCTACATTCGCGCGCAGCTAGTGCCCAAACTGAAAAAACTGGGACTGCAGGTCCCGGAATAAAGAATAGCG
>JAHEJT010000145.1 GCA_024638765.1 Verrucomicrobiales bacterium | reverse complement strand
AAAGGCCTCGCCGCGCTCCATGGGGTCCATTTCAGACATGTCTACCAAGGTAATGGCGCTATCCCGGCCCAGGTGGGAACCGAAAAATCGAGAATTTCTCGCCCGGGGGCATTACTGATAGAAATTTGCTTTTTGATGTCGCTGTCGCTCCACCCTCTCCCGACGTGTCGGGACCTGGCGGCCTCGCCACGATTCGCCGGAGGCGAATTCGGAACCTTCGGAAGCGCAGCGGAAGGCTACTGCGAATCCTGCGAGTGAAGCGAGCGGGAATCTATCTTCTCCCGCTCTGTGGGATCCGGTTCAGCCCCTCCCATCACCGCTGTCACTGGTCCCGGGATGGAGGGGGTTGAAATAATTTCCCCGTCCATGGGTAAGAGAAAGTCGTGGAAGCGGAGGTGCTAAGGGAGGAAGAGGAGGGGGTTCCAAGGCGTGGATCAGAATGCCGAATAGCGTCCTTTCCAAGTGCGTTCTTCTTTGGAGAGATCTCCATTAGAGAGTGATTCGAAGTGTCGGATTTGTTGACTGACGTTGGCGGGGGTTCTCAAGGCGGTCTTTGAGGCGATCCAGCTTTGAGGTAGGGAAGTGTTCCTACAGAGGGCCCAGGCGATCGCAACGCGTCGGCGATCGTCTCGGGGGAGTTCCTGAATGGGGGATTTAGGACGGATACCGAAGTGAGAGGCCCCCGCGCTCAAGATGGCGTCGGCTTTGGCGAATTTGACATCGGTTCCTTGTTTTCCACTTTGATATTACGGCTCTTCGGTCGACTGACTTTACGATCCAATTTGCGAAGCATTTGATCGCGAAATGCTTCGCTGCCCCGGTACCAACCTCGGCGTAGACTGCTTTGAAGAGATTGGTCGGCAATTTTGGCAACTTCACATTGGCTGGCTTGTTCCTCCGAGACTTGAGCATTGAGTGATTCGATGTGGGTGCGGCGACCGCGAGCGGTATCGGGATAGCCGAGTCGTTCGAGAGCCTCAGTCGCATGGAGCCAGTCCAGCCACTGAAGGAATTCCCTTTTTCAGCCCCAGCCTTCACCGCCGTCACCGGCCCCGGGTTGGAGGGGGTTACTGGTTTGGCGTTGATCACCGATCCGCGCGAGCATTACGGCTCCGGAAACAATGGTCCGGACTCCGTGGAGGAACGGTCGAGGCGCAGGGTGCGGGCGATCCCGTACGCCTGCATCTTTTCCGTGTCCACCGCCCACGCCTTAATCTCGACTTCGCCGCTCTCCGGCAGCGCGTCGAGCGCAAGATATCGCACCCACTTCGCGGTGTTCTTGACTTTGGACAAGGCGGGTTTCGGCGCGCCAAACTCCCCGTCGATAAGGGGCGCGCGGGGAAGGACGAGCGCGGACATCTCGGCCACTCCGAAGACCTTCCACTCTTCGTTATCGGAAGCGCGCCAAGTCAAGAGCACGCCGTCGGCCGGCCGGCTGTCGTCGCCGCCGAACTCGGCGAATCCCTCGATGGCCAAATCGCCGCTGCCGGTCAGGCTGGCGCGAAAGATGTCGGCTCTTCCGCTCGGCAATTCCTTGCCCGTCGGCGCGAACGGTCCCCAGTCGAGCGCCTTCGCCATGGGCGGGTCGAGCCAGCCCTGCGCGTCGAGAAAGCGCGCCTGCCGGCGAGCGAATTCGACTTCGTTGTCCAGGCGCGTGCCGAACTTGGTCTCGTGATGGTCGAGGTATACCACCGCAAAGCGCTCCATCAACCTCGCCTGCTTCCAGGCTTGCATCTTGTGCAGGCCGTAATCCCAGATGGCGACCTGCATGCCGGCAAAGAACATTCCGCCCGCGATCGCCGCCTTGGACCACCCGCGCCGATGGAGCAGCCACGCCGCCACGACGATGAGGGCGATGCCGACGAACATCGAGGTGGATATATAACGCGGGAGGATGGCGCGGTTCCAGCTCATCGACGATCTTCCCAGCGCCAGCAGAACAGCGGTGCTCATGCTGTAAGAGGCGAGCGCCGCCCACGGCAGCAGGGTGTCCCACTCCTTCGGCCGTTTCCAGTGAAAGAGGACCAGCGCTGCGAAGGCGAGGAACGCGGCGAGGGCCCATTGGCCGAGTTTGACGGAGGCGCTCCATGGATCGCTCAGAGAAATGCGCGCCCAGGGATTGCCCAGGTAGACGATAAAAAAATTCACGAACCGTTCGCGTTGCTTCGCGTCCGTCAGGACCTCCGCTCGATTCGCCATGCCCGGCGGCGGTTCGCCCGGCGCATGCCCGAAAGCGTGCGAGGCCTCGGAAGTGTTCACGTAATTCCAGGTCAGGTAAGGGATCACCACGAGGGCGCAGGCGATAGTCATCCCCGTGGCAAAAAAGGTGCGCGTCCGCAAATCGCCGGTCCCATGCAGGAACAAGCCGAGCAGGATGGCGACCGGCCAGAGGATCAATCCGTGCCCGTAACTCAGGCAGCCCGCCACGCAGCAGAGGAGCACGATGACGAACTTCGCCCGCGCGGAAAGGCCGGACGACATCACCGCGACCAGCGCCGCGAGGAATCCCAAGGGGAGCATGTACGCGAGCTGCACCGGCCAGAGGAGGTTCTGGTATTGCACAGGCGAAAAAAGCACGAGGTTCACGAGAAATCCGCACCCCGCCATCCAGCGCCAGTCGGGCAGCGTTTTCGCGAGCAGGTAAAAGAGACAGCCGCCCGCCGCCAGAAGCACCGTGAAGGTCGCCCAGATATCCGCGCGTACGTCGCCGCCGGACAGCTTGTTCAAGGCGAGAACCGCCAGCCGCGGGACGAGAATCCGGTGATCGATGTGAGCGGAAGCGAGAAACTCCAGGTCCAGCGTTCCTTCGAGGGCGCGCTTAAGGAGCTTGCCGCGCTCCCATCCGTCCCAGACGGGGATGTTGACTGCGTTTTCGCCCACCGCCAGCCCCGTCCACAGTGCGGGAAGAAAGGCGAACATGAGCGCAAGCAGGATCAGGAGCCGCGCCCGGCGCCTCGCTGCCGAGGTCGCGGATGTCGCGGGTGTCTTGGGTGTCTCTGAAGGGAGGAGATCGGTCACGGGTGCCGTGCGGAACGCAGGAATGATGTTATGACCATTGGTGGGGTGTTAGCAATCCCGGAAGAGGGACTGTCCGGCGGACCACCAGAAGGCCGCTAAGGGACAGGTCAGTTATTGGACCTTCAATAATTCTCCGCTTCGCTTCGGTTGTCTCGCTCCGCTCGGCTTTTGAGGGCAGAGGTCCGGAATTCGTTACTTCAACAATCAGAAATCAGCATTCAGCAATCAGCATTCAGACCTGGCTACACCAGCCCCTCCCCGAACGCGGTCGGGCCACGGAAGGAAAAGTGGTTCGTCGAGTTCGCGAGGCGACCCAAGGGCGTCCGTATCCGTGGCCGGAGGCCGAACTGAATGGCGGAAAAACGAACCCACTGGAATCACGATGAGGGGATTTTTGCATTCTTGACCCTTACCCCTTTACACCTCGGAGAGAGGTTAGGATTCTGAAATCAAAGGACCGACCCCGCTCAGGCGCACCGCCCGCAGATTTCATCGAGCGTCTCCAGGAAAAGGTGCCGATCCTTGTCGCCATAGAAAATATCCGCGCCGCCGTTGCCACGGCTCATCACATGATAGGCCGCTCCCTTGTATTCGATCCGCGGCTTTCGCGCCATGCATGCCCTTTAAGCCACCAAAGCTGACGGAGTCAATTCTAAAATCAAAGGACTAACCCCGCTCAGACTTCGGGGATATCGGGCTTTGCCAGGACGAGGGTTTACTGAAAGGAATTCCCTTTTTCAGCCCCTGCCTTCACCGTAGCCACCGGCCCCGGGTTGGAGGGGGTTCAATCGTTCACCGGCCATATCTTTTCTTAATTCGCTATAGCCGAGACCCCGAACGTGCGGAGCAGGATTGCTGAAAGGAATTCCCTTTTCAGCCCCCGCCTTCACCGCAGCCATCGGCGCCGGGTTGGAGGGGGTTGAGGGGGAGGAAGGGGGATTGATTGATGAGTGACGATTGTTGATTTTTGAAGGTCGAAGTCCAGAAGCTTCCAGTTCATCGTTCGTCATTCTCTTTTCCAATTCTAGTTGCTGGTTTTGAAGGTGATGTCTAAAGAGTGACTCATGACTAACCCCAGAGATCTTGAAGATAGGCTGATCGATTTCGTGGTCCAAATTATTGGGGTCGTGGAAATACTGCCAAATAACAAAGCCGGCAATCACATCGCCGGACAATTGGTTCGCTCCGGAACATCACCTGCGCCGAATTATGGCGAGGCCCAAAGCGCAGAATCTCGAAAAGATTTCATTCATAAAATGAAAATCGCTCTCAAGGAACTTCGTGAGACGTTGGTTTGGCTCAAGGTAATCAAACGGAAACCTCTTTGCGAACCCCCTAAAATGGTTGGGATCATTCAAGAAACTGACGAACTGATTTCCATTTTCGTTTCAAGCATCAAAACCGCCGAGAGCAATCAATCCTGAATCAAACTTCAACACTGCTCCCCGCCGCGGAGCGGCTGGAAATTTACTGAAGCGAAGCGGAAGGATCTCGCAGAGCGTGTGAGCCCTGGCGAGCAGGATAATCAACAATCAACAATCAACAATCTGCAATCAGCATTCCTCATTGCCGTTGGTCAAACCGGTCGTTGCCTTGAATTTCCTTTTGATTCGCTGGCTACTTCTTCTTGCGGGGAACTGGCGCAAAAGGAATGGCGGTTTCGCTCATCTCCGCTTCCCATTCCTTGTTGGCCGACGGCGAGGCAATAGTAGTAGGCACACTCCGTGTGCCGTCCACATGACGGGCAACGGCACACGGAGTGTGCCTGCTACTTTGGCGGGCTCCGCCATCGAACCCGCTCAAGCCCACTCAACCCAACTCAGAAAGCATTTCCGCCCCGGTGTCGTTGAAGTCTTCGGATTCGATTCCATACCAACCCAGCGTCGTCCGATGCAGGTGAGAGATGGGCGTCTTGGGTGCAGTGAAGACATGCCCGCGAGGACGGACGCGTCCGCCGAGGGTGCCGAACATGGCGATGGGAAGGTCCTCGCAGCTATGGATGCTGCCGTCCTTCAAGCTCGATCCGAAAAAGACGAGGCTGTTGTCGAGCAGGGACTTTCCACCTTCGTCGATCGAGTCCAGGCGCCCGAGCAGATAGGCCTGTCGTGGGCCCAACGAATGGACGCAATCCCTTTGGGGTTGGACCACGGGGTCATACGTTAAACCCAGGGTTGTTCCAACCCTGGGCTCTGATTCGCAATCCCTTCGGGATTGAGCGGTCCCCTTTGTCAGCGGTCTGCGGCGAGCGGGGCGCTTGCTCTACAATGGTAGGCTGCTGACCAGGCTCTCGCGGATGGCTTTGGCGACGGCTCCGGTGTTGGTGTTCACACCGCCTAATGTCGAGGACGTCGGCGATACCGCGCGAAGTTTGACATGGGTGAATCAATTGAGGAAGCGAGAAGCCCACGCCGGAGCATTTTCCTCTCCTTGCCGTATCAACTTCCCGGACTGGAACTCCGCGAGAAAGCGGTGCGGCGATGCGAAGGAGCTGTTGTCATAGAGCAAGACTCGTGGCAGACGGACGATACCGCGTTTCAGATTATCGAGCGACCGCTCGTAGCGAGCAGCGAGCTTGTCGAGTGGAACGTCGTGACCGCCCGCCGACACTCGGGCATGGACTCGCTCACGGGACAGGTCGCAGCTTTCGAGGCCGATGTAGATCAAGGTTACGTCGAAGCCCGCGTCCGCAGCTCTCGCCAACACTTCGATCTTCTCGCCCACAGGATCGGAAAGTATGGTCTCGGTGATGAAGCTCTCCTTCCCTTCGATCAATTGATCGCGGATCCCGGCGATGGTTTGCGCGGCGCGGTAGGCGTCCAGGTCAGTCGCTCGCGCCAGCACATCGGCATTGAGGAAGGGGAGTCCGAGTTGCTTCAAGTGCGCCTCGTAAAAGGTGGTTTTTCCAGCGCCGTTCGGTCCGGCGAGCATGACGAGCAGCGGCGCGGACATAGTGGATCACGAATCGGTGGAAGCAATCGCACCGGATGTGCGCCGAATGATGGCCTGCGTGCGCGCGTTTGCCTCCGGAGTCCCGACCTGATCCAGGGCGGCATCGAGTTCGGGGCGGCCGACGCTCTTGATCGCTTTTTCTGAGTGGTAGGAAAGAGCCGGTTCCATGACCCTCCCGATCTGCGCCCAGTGCTCGATCTGCTGTGGCGGTGAGCGGTGGGACACGGCGGCCGCCGCTTCTGCGTGGCCGGCCAGTTCGTCGCTGACACGGATGGACTTGCTCATGGAGAGTACCATTGTGGTAATTTACCACAAAGTCAAGTGGTAATTTGCCACAAGGGCGATCCCTTTGGCATGAGATTCTAAACCAAGCCTTCCCGGATGGCTTTGGCGACGGCTCCGGTGTTGGTGTTGACGTGGAGCTTGGAGTAGATGCTGCGGAGGTGGTTGACGACGGTGTGGGGGCTGATGTCGAGGACGTCGGCGATTTCCTTGTTCACGAGGCCCTGGGCCATCTGCTCGAGTATTTGTTTCTCGCGGTCGCTGAGGCCGTAGTCTTCGGTCTGGGCCGGTTTGGTTTCGGCGAGTTGGTTGAAGAGGGTGAGGACGCGCCCGGCGACGTCGGGATCCATGGGGGCGCCACCGGCCGCGGCCTGCCGGACTGCGGAGAGGACCTGGTCGGTGGAGGCAGTCTTGAGGAGGTAGCCATTGGCTCCCGCGCACACCGCCTTGAAAATCTTGTCAGTGTCGTTGAAGACGGTGAGCAGGACGATGCGGGTTTCTGGAACTTTCGTGGCGAATTTTTTGAGGGCGCTGAGCCCGTCCATCCCCGGAAGACCGACGTCGAGGAGGATGACATCGGGCGGCGAGCCGGATTCGATTGTTGCGAGGGCCGATTCGGCATCGGCGAAGGCTTCGGGGCATTGCATGCCCTCGGACGAATCGATGGCGCGGGCGAGGCCGCGGCGATAGACTTCGTTGTCTTCGACGAGCCAGACGGTGATGGTTTCGGGAAGATCACTCATGGGAGACGGTGTCTTTTGAGGCGCCGATGTGGTGCGGAGGAGATTACCACATTGCCGGCGTAGGAGTCGCTTGCAATCACGTACTCGCTCCTCGTACGCCACGGCTACCGCAAATCGCTCTTGACAAATACTGTTCTTTTGAACAGTATTTGTCCGTGCCCTCTAAACAGCAGCAATCCGTCCTCATCCCCGAGAAGATCGCGCCGCTCGTCCTCCATCTTCGGGGCGAGAAAGTCCTTCTCGATGCCGATATCGCGGAGCTCTACGGCGTGACCACCAGTGCCCTGAATCAGGCGGTCAAACGCAATCGTGACCGGTTTCCTGCGGACTTCATGTTCCAGCTTAGCACCAGAGAATGGATCGACTTGAGATCACAATTTGCGATATCAAAGTCGGAGACTGCGTCACAAGGTGCTGAGGATAAAGATCTTGTGATGGACCCGTCACAAATTGTGATGGGTTCCGCAGCCAGGCACCGGAGCTCCCAATCGCGGCCCTACGCCTTTACCGAGCAGGGTGTGGCTATGCTTTCGAGCGTGCTGCGCTCCAAACGCGCTGTCGAAGTCAACATTGCCATCATGCGCACCTTCGTCCAGTTGCGCCGCCTTATGGAAGGCAATCGCCTCCTCGCTGAAAAGATCGAGTCTCTCGAGAAGAAGTACGACGAGCAGTTCCGCGTTGTGTTCGAAGCCATTAAAGAACTTATTGCCGGCGACGCTGATGCGAAGAAACGGAAGCGCCGATCTATCGGCTTCCATTCGTAGCTCGAAGACGGTCTTTCTTGGAGTTTCGATGCGGCGCGGAAAAGGTGACTACGGTTCCTTCTCCGGGGGTGCTGGCAATTTCAATTTTACCCCCGAGGGCTTCGGCTCGCTTGCGGAGGTTGTTGATCCCCAGGCCCCGTTTGACGGAAGCTTCGTCAAAGCCCTGGCCCCAGTCGCGGACTTCGAAGGAGAATTGTTCCGAATCGCCGCCGACGCGGCATTCGATCCGGTCGCTCTTCGAGTGGCGGGCAGCGTTGTTGAGGGATTCGCGGAAGGCGAGAACCACTTGCCGACGAAACTCAAAATTGACCTCTGCGTCAGGGGCTTCGTCGATGTGAAATTCCCAGGAGGTGGAACCGACGATGGAGGGAACGAGGCGCTTCATCTGCTGCCGCAGCTTTTCAAGGGAACGTTCCCGGGTGTCGAGCAGCCACACAATGTCGCGCATGGCGTCGGTGGCTTCGCCGCTCGACCGGTGCAGGAGGTCGAGATCCCCGCGCAGTTCCGTCGGAAGTTCTTTGGCGCCGAGGAGGCTTTCGCTGAGAAGGCGCATCCCTCCCAGGCGGCTTCCGAGGTCGTCGTGGAGGTCGCGGGCGATGCGGGCCCGGAGGGCTTCTTGTTGTTGGGCGAGGGCGCGCTTGCGGCGAAGCAAGAGCATGCCGATGACGCCTACGGACGTGAGAACGACAAGGACTGCCCCGCCGAGCACCCATCCCAAGGTATGATGGATGCGCGTTTCGATGCGGCCTTCCAGATCCGCGATCCGGGTTTCGACTTCTCGGCGCTCGTCCAGGCCGTCGAGCCAATCCTCCAGGCCAATCAAGCGATTCTGGCTGCTGAAACCGTCGACGAGGTATTCGGGGCGCCAGACATCCTCGAATCCCGGGCGCGAAAACACATCGCTGTAGGTCACCTTCGCGCCGATCGCGACGTTGTTTCCGTTTTCGAAGACCTGCATTTCGGCGAGGGTGATGCTGTACTTGCCTCCGCTGATGTGCCCCAATTCAGTCACCTCCAACCGCACAAACCGGGCGCTCGCTCCCCGCGCCGTAAACACGACCGGATTGTCGCCCGGATTCGGGAATGCCATCTCCCGGTAATCTGCCAAGACCTGCGCAGCGGTGAAATCCGGATCATCGGAAGTGAGCAACCGGAATCGGCGGGGAAAACCGTGGCCGAATTGGTCCGGGGCATCCACCGGCTGAGCTGGGATCAGCGCCACCTCTTCCACGGCTACGGAACGCGGCAGCTCGATCTGGACCCACTTTTCCGCGACGGGCTCATCCTGTGGCTTGGAGAGGAAGCCGTTGGTCGGGCTTGGCTCGGGATCAACCGGCAAGCCCAGGTCGGTCAGTCCATCCACGAGATGATCCCGGTTCCAGTCGGGCAGCACAGTCAAGGATCGGGCCTCGACCGGAGCATAGCGAGCGACGTTCCGCCCCTCCGCCAGGACCATGAGCTCCCCGAAAGCGCTCAGGAATCGTCCATCCTTCCGGGTCCGATGTTCCAGCACCCTCAAGCGCACGAAGCGGGCATCGACTGGCTCTTCCAATTTAAATTGCACCGGGTAGTCCGGGCGGGGCGGCAGCGAGATTTCTCGCGAGTCGTACGAAATCACTGGCTCGGTGAAGGTGGCATCCGTCGAAAGTTCCATGACAAAGCGCTCCGGAAATCCATAGCCTTCGATCGTTGCACCGCGAAACATTCCTCGCGCGGGAAACACCGCAATGCGATCCACCGGATACGGCTGCCCGAGGTCGACTACGAGCTCGAGGGGCGCCTCGCGATCGGATTGAAACCGGCTGTGGAACCCCGCGTTTTCGCCGCGGTGTCCCGGGGAGAGCGGCGGCAGCTCTTCGAGCCGCTCCTGCATGGACTCGAGCTTCTGCTCGTCCTCTTTTTGGGCTGGGCTTAAGAAAGTGGTGAGGCGCTGGGCGAAGGGGGATGGTTCCTGAGCTGAGGCCGAAAACAGTGTAATTGAAAGGATGAGGCAATGCAGGGCGCAGACCCACCGGCCTGTTCTTCCTGAAACGTATCCTCTGCTCGCAGTCATTTGATCTCTAGCACTCTACGGAAAGACGATGACACAACTCACCCGGACTGCGAAGACGAATGGGATTTACTCCTCGGTGATGTTGGAGAGGTCGCGCTCGTTAATGATAGGGAATCGCTTTTCCACCTATTCATACCCCGGAATCTTCGCCCCTTTCTCGATTCGCTCGTTTTCCCAATAGACAAAGCGGTCCTCCACGAGTTCGATAGGGGGCCACGGAAACACATTACCTGTAACCAAACTCACCGCTTTGGGGTCATACGAGGAAACGAAGCCCGCATCGAACATGAGCGATACAAACAATTCCAGTCGTGGCATCCATCGCCGCGACGTCCTCAAACGTGCGGCCGCCGCAGGCTTAGGCTTGGCAGCCGGAGCATTCCCCTCGTCCGCTTCAGCGCAAGCCAGCTCGAATCGAGACCTGATCCGGCGCGAAAACGCCAAGCCCGGCACGCGTGACTGGCTGCTCACCAAGACGCGCACCGTCCCCGGGAAGATAAACAGCATCCTGCCTAACGGGCGCTGCCCGTGGATTGAAGGTTACTGTTCCGCGAACAGCGTGCGGGCCGGCGAGAAATTGCGGATCATGGTGAGCACGAATCCGGCCTCTGCCTTCAAGTTGGAGATCTTCCGCACCGGCTACTACAACGGCGATGGCGCCCGGTTGGTTAGAACTTTTGATTCGCTCGAAGGCACCCCCCAGGCCGATCCGCCCGTCGGTGAGAACTACCTGCGCGAATGCCATTGGGAGCCCGCCGTGGAGTTCGAGATCCCCGACGATTGGCTGAGCGGCGTCTACCTCGGCAAGCTCACCGCTGAGAAAGAAAACATCCAAAGCTACGTCATCTTCATCGTCCGCGACGACCGCCCCTGCGATCTGCTCTTTCAGTGCAGCGACCTGACCTGGTCGGCCTATAACCGCTGGCCCGCCGACTACTCGATTTACACGAAACATGAAGGGTTCTCCAGCACGGGCGTGCCCAGCGGGACAGTGAGCTTCGATCGGCCCTACGCCTTGTTCACCCATCCCGTGAACAAGATCAAGAAATCAGGCGGTTCCGGGGAATACCTGCCCTGGGAATTCCCTCTTTCCTTCTGGTTGGAGCAACACGGCTACGATGTTTCCTACATCTCCAACATCGACACCCACGCCGACCCGGCCGGCTTGCTGCGGACCAAAGGGTTCATCTCGGTGGGGCACGATGAGTATTGGACCTTGGACATGTATGACAATGTCCTCAAGGCTCGTGAGGAAGGGGTGAACCTGGCGTTTCTGAGCGCCAATTCCGTTCTTTGTGTGGTGCCGCTCCTGCCTTCCGGCAACGGCACGCCCAACCGCGCCACGCGCCGGGAGGGCTGGTTCTTTCCCTCCGAATTCAGCGAAACGGCCGAAGAAAGAAATCTCAATCAGAAAGGGTTCAAACCCAACATGGGCCCCGATGGCGCCCAATTAATGGGGGCACGGTGGACTCCCCCCGGCAGAGGATCCGGCGATTGGACCTGCGCCATGCCGGAGCATTGGCTCTTTGAGGGGACGGGGATGAAAAAGGGGGACTCGGTCAAAGGGCTCGTCGGCTGGGAGTGGCACGGCGCCCCGATGATGGACCTGCCCGGGATGCAAGTCGTGGCTGAAGGCGAAACGCTGATCAATGGCAAGAATCCGGGCCACTACACCGCCACGATCTACGACGGGCCCAAAGGGAACATCGTGTTCAATGGCGCCACCATCTGGTGGGCCAACGGATTGTCCAGCCCCCCCGGTCACGTCAATCCCTCCAGGCACGGAGTGAATCAGCAAGGACCGGATGAGCGCGTGCAGCAGATCACTCACAACCTGTTCCGGCGGATCATAAAATCTTAATCTTATTCTTCATCTCATTCCCAAGTAGGCAGACCAATAGGCAAAGGAATGAATCTCTGAATGGATCCAACCAATTATTCCTTTGCCTCCATTCCTCTGCCTCATACAGCAACTTCACGCTCAAGCAAATCTCCCCCGTGAAGAGAAGCCGGATTAGGAATACGACGAAGAGAATCGACATGAAACCAAAGAAAGAAAAAACGATGCTCGTTCTGTCTGTTTTACTCTTTTGCGTTATAGGCAGCACCTGTGAAGGAACGGCAGCTGACGGCCATGACGGAAAGCCGAATATCCTTTTTATCGCCATCGATGACATGAATGACTGGAACGGCGTCCTGAAGGGCAACCCTCAGGCCAAGACACCTCACCTCGACCAGTTGGCTTCACAAGGGATGGCCTTCACCAATGCGCATTGTTCGGCTCCGGCTTGCGGTCCTTCAAGGTCTGCCCTGATGAGCGGGATTCGCCCTTCGACGTCGGGCAACTACATCAACCGAAGTTCGCTGATCCATAATCCGATCCTCAACAACTCGGTCCTCTTGCCCGAGTTTTTCCAACAGAACGGATACTACGTTTGCGGCGCCGGAAAACTCTTCCACGGCTACCATTTCAACGAGGAAGTCAAAGGACGGGGCTTTGATGAGTACTACCCGAGCAAGGAGCAGGATCTTCCTCCCTGGGAGTTTAAGTTTTCCAGGCCATTGCCCTTGAGCGGGATGAAAAATATGGGCAGACCCAACGACTGGGGCCCCTACCATCCGGACATTACCATCGAGGATACCTGCGATGGGAAAACCGCGAAGTGGGCAGAGGAGAAACTGCTTGGGGGTGAGCTGAAAGAACCCTTCTTCTTAGGCGCCGGTATCTTTGAGCCGCATTTACCCAATTATACGCTCCAAAAATATTTTGATCGGTTCCCTCTGGAGGAAATCGAGCTTCCGGAAGGCTACCGGGAAAATGATCTGGAAGATGTGCCCGGGGCCCATTCAAAGATGGCCCATAATCCGTGGCTGAAAAAGATTGTGGATGCCGGTCAGTGGAAGCCTGCGATTTCAGGCGTACCTCGCGTGCACGGCCATGGCGGATGACCTCATTGGCCAGATCGTCGGAGCCCTTGAAGAATCCAAATACGCCGAAAACACCATCCTCGTCTTGTGGAGCGATCATGGCTTTCAGCTTGGCGAAAAGGA
>JAHEJT010000144.1 GCA_024638765.1 Verrucomicrobiales bacterium | reverse complement strand
CAAACCGGACTTCGACAGCAGAGGCGCGGGGCGGACGCCGGTCGCGAGCAACGCGCGAAAAAGGGTCCGCGCGAAAAAGGGTCAGTCCAAACTATTTGACATTATCGGTAAGATTCCGGGCGAGCCGACGCGCATCGCGATCCGTCTTGAGCCGCTCCTTGGCCAGCCTGATGGTCCGGCTCACGGCATTGCGCGCCCCCATTTGCATGCGGTCCGCCAGCCACCCGTTGTCTACCAGCGCGCGCTCCCTGATGAGGCTGGCGACGACTCCCTTGCGCCAGTCTCCCTTCGTCATGGTCGTCCACTCGTTCTCACGAATCCCAATTTCGCTTTCCGCGCAGCGCACTACGCGTTCCGCCTCTGCAATCCCATGATCCCGGGTCTGGGCGCCGCCGTAGCCCTTTTGCCGCCGGCTGCTCATCCCCTCGGGATCTTTCCCCAGTTTCTTCAACAGCTTCTCCCGAAAGGCTTCCGTGCCAAAATACCAGCCCCGCCGAAGCGTGGACTGAAGGCTCTGTCCTTGGACCACCGTGACACCTGCATGCTTTGACGCGTTCCAGTTGACACATTCCTGAGTCCACTCGAGAAAACGTCGCCGGCCCGCCACCGTATCGGCTAATTCCGCCTGCTCAAGACCACCCTCCACATCGGTCCAGTTCCGCCTCTTGCGCAGAGGTTTCAGATAATCCGGAAAACTGCCCCACGGGTAGCTCTCGACTGCTTGAGTGCGCTTTACTAATCCTGCCCTCACCGGATTGAGGTGGATGTAGTGAATGAGCCTCATGAGATATTCACCTTCCTCGACTAGGATCGCTTTGTAGCGTCCGCCGAACAAATGCCCCCAATGTTTGTGCCGCACATTAAAACGCCGCGTCCACGTGTTCTGAAACCACTTCATGCCTTCCACTAGGTTGGGCTCCGGTGTCCGGAAGAGAAAATGATAGTGATTGCCCATCAGCACCCACGCGTAAAGGTCCCAACCAGTGCGCTGGACGACTTCGCCGAGCGTTCCCTCAAATCGGGTGCGGTCGATGTCGTCCAAGACGATTTTTCCACGGCGATTTCCACGAGCCATTGCATGATAAATCGCTCCCGCATACTCAATCCTTCGCTGTCGGGGCATGCGGCAGGGTGATCAATGCCGCCAGTAATGTCAAATAGTTTGGACTGACCCCTTTTCCCCATAAATGACCTGTCCCTAATGGCACTAAGATAAGGTTCTAGTAATTCTAGGTTGTACCTGTTTTAGGAAAGTGTTAGGGTGTCTGCATGAAGATGCAGACACCCTTTTTTCATGGTTTTAACCAGGTGCTTTTCGGGCGGCAACCCGTCAGCACGCAAGAGAGAATAACGCGTGAGATCGATAAGGTCAAAGCTGCTTCGCTCAGCGGGCTGGCTCGCCTTTTTGAGGGTTATCTCGAGCCCTCACTGTTTCGGCCGCCTGCGGATTACGGCCCGAACAGCCGGCGGCGGCATTTCAGCCTGGCGACCACCTTCTGGGCGTTCCTGGCGCAGGTTTTGAACCCGGGCAGTTCCTGTCGCGAAGCGGTGCGGCAGGTCCAGGCGATGCTTGCCGCGCAAGGGGCCGCGGCGCTGCCCGCCGGCAACACGAGCGCCTTCTGTCAGGCGCGAGGCCGGCTGTGTGCGAAGTGGTTGAGCGCCATCTTCGAAAAGCTTGGTGAAGCACTGCGCTCCCGGCTTACGAGCGATCAGTTGTGGTGCGGACGTCGCGTTCTGGTGATTGACGGCACGGGCGTCTCGATGCCCGACACGGCAGCCAATCAAAGCGCCTGGCCGCAGCAAAAAAGCCAGATGCCCGGGTGCGCTTTTCCGGTTGCGGGACTGGTGGGCTGTTTTTGCCTGGGCAGTGCCGCGCTATTGCGCGTGGTCGTGTGCCGCTGGCAGGATCATGAGGCGCTTGTCTGGCGCCGTTTGTGGGACTTCTTCGAAGCCAGAGACGTCGTTTTAGCCGATCGCGCCTACTGTTCTTTTGGGAGTATGGCGGCTCTGAGCCAGCGTGGCATTGATCTGGTCTTGCGCCTGCACCAGAGACGAGAGGCCGATTTTCGCAAAGGAAGGCGCATCGGAAAAGATCAGCGCCTCATCGTGTGGGAAAAACCCCAGTGCTTGAAAAGCTGGAGCGCGCAAGCGTGGGCGGCGCTGCCGAAAGAGATCACCTTGCGAATGGTGCGTCTTCGCGTGGCTGAACCGGGTTTTCGCACGCGTGAGATCATCCTCGTCACCACTCTTCTCGATCACGATGCAATCGCGCTGGAAGATCTCGGCGAGCTTTATCGCAGGCGCTGGGAGGTCGAGCTGTTCTTCCGCGATATCAAAACGAGTCTGGCCATGGACGTGCTTCGTTGCCATTCGCCCGAGATGGTACAAAAAGAAATCTTCATGCACGCGATTGCTTACAATCTTATCCGCCTGCTCATGCATCAGGCAGCGATCACCTACAGTTGTGCCCTCGGGCGGCTCTCCTTCAAAGGGGCGCTCGATACGATTCGACAGGTGGCTGCGCAATTGAGCGCGCCAAAACTCTCGGATCGAAACACCAGGCTAATGATCAAGGCGCTCGTGGCAATCATCGCATCCGATCTCATTCCGATGCGCCCGAATCGAGTCGAGCCGAGGGCTAAGAAACGACGACCGAAGAATTACATTTTACTCAACCGGCCACGCCACAAAATGGTCGCCCCGCCTCATCGAAACCGGCCACCAAAACATCCTAAAGCGGCCTTATCTTAGTGCCATTCTGACCTGTCCCTAATTCCCTCTTAATTGGCCTCTCAAATAAATGACCTGTCCCTAATTCCCTCTGGCCTCTTGTCCCTAATTGGCCTCTAATTCTTATCCCTTATGGCCCCTTACTAGTCGCTTCCCACGATAACCAGCTCGACCGATTGGTGAGATAGAATGCGAAAGATGATCTGCCTTACAGAATTCGGCTGTTTAGCGTGGAGTTCAGCTAGAGAAATCTCGTGCGAAAAAGGCTCCCGCGTGTCTTTGTCGACGAATTCGATCGTAGCAGTTGTCGTCCCCGGAGGCACATGGCCTGCAGTTGTCGAGCCCTTCCCCGCAGGGATGATACCCCCGGGAACATGAGGACCCTCCCAAGTCAGCTTGACCCAATCCACGTCTTGGCTGGAAGAGTTTCTAATGGTGATGTCGATCATTGGGGAGGAATCCTCCTTGTCTCCCAAGCAGCCGATAAAGCTTGTCGGCAGGATTAATAGCATGAGCGCCCATAAATGAGCATGCGGAAATGAGGCAAAGTCCAGTTTCATTCAGATGGTCTGATGTTAGAGGTTGCCGGGAAAAATCATTCTAGCGCCCCGACCTGCGTCAAAAAGGGGATATCTCGTTTCGTGTGGTTCAGTTATATCTTTTAGATGATGAAAGTATTGATAAGATTCCAATTCTTGAAAAGGGACACCTCGGTCGTGGCCCTGTTGAATCATCCATCTGAGGGCCTCGAGATTGCGACCATCCCAATAGCCACCACCCACATCTGAGTGCGCGCCATCGAACGGTTTTTCCCAATAATTTGCGCCCCTAAGCTCGAGTAACTCATTGGGAGTAAAATCTGTGGCGGTGAATAGTCGGGGCACAAGAGAATTCAAGAACCAATTTTGACGATAATGATTAGTTATGGAGGTCAACGGGAAGAGTCTTCTATAGTCGTTCTTCGCAACCGCGTGGGCAGTGTACTGGGCCGAAGTCGGGATATCGAGGCGGCGTCCAAATTGGAAATTCCACCGATTCGGGAAACCAATTTGCGCAACAGAATCGAACAGTCCAAGGAACCGGATTTTCGCATCGGGGAACTGGCGAGCGATCTGATTCGAAAATATCCTGCCGCTAGAGGCTCCTCTGCTGAATCCAATTATGTCGATGGGGTCTTCCGGATGGTCGCAGTAATACTCGCGGAAGCGTTCCATCATCCAGTCGACGCGTTCATTGAGTCCTCGCCCAAAAAGATTGCCCAACTTAATGTTGGTTCTTGTGCCTACTCCATGCCTGTAAAAGCGTTCCCCTGCGTACAAGTCTACCAGGACAGCTACGTTAGTTGGCGCTCTGAGTGTTTCTGTGTTGCCCCAAGCGTCACTTTCGCGATCATTGCCGGTCCCGTCAAAAGCGTAAAGAACTAGGCCAAGATCATCGACGTAAGATATAGGATCGTCATCCAAGAAACCATAGAGATTGAGGCCTCCGAGGAATCCTATTTTGTCTCGTGACAACCATCGTCCAGTCCTCGTATCTAGGTATCTATAAGTATAGTGAGCCAACCCACTCACCCCATCCCGATACTTCGTGCTGAAACCAAACGGGTTCAGGTGCGTCGCGGGGCCGGTGGATTGGAGTTTTTGGCCGAAGGGGTCGTATTCGTAATTTGCGCTTTGGTTGCCAGTGGCGCCATCGGCTAACGCAGTGACGTTGCCGTTGCCGTCGTAGGTGGCGAAGTGGGTGCCGGATTCGGGGCCCAGGTGCTGGGTCACTGCTAAGAGACCGCCGACGCCGCCGGCGCCTTGGCCGTGGGGAGGGCCGCCGTTCTGGCCGTCGAGATCGAGACCCCAGAGGTAGCTCTTCACTAACTTGTCGTCGGCTTCGAACTCGGCGACGAGGTTCCAGCCGTCGTAAAGGAATTTGCGGTCCCGGACCATGACCCAGGGACCGGTGATCTTACGGGACACCGTCTTGCGGATGCGGCGGCCGAGGTAATCGTAGGCGAACTCAATTTTATATTCGTCGTCGACCGAGGGCACGGCCGACGGGATAGTTTCGACTTTGAGGAGACGGTTCTCACCATCCCAGGTGAAGGTGCGATAGCCGTCGTTCTCGAGATTGCCATCGAGATCATACTGATACGTGACGGCGGCCGCGGGGACGATCTCGCTCCGATTGATGGTATCGGTGTCGGGGCCGAGCGTCGCCTCGATGGTGACCGCGGCAGCGGCGGCGGCGGTGGTGTTGTCGACGGGGAGTTCGGACGCAAAGTAGTCGCCTTGGCGAGTCGCCGTGCCGCCGTTGACGGTCACCACAGCACTGGCGTCGGCAGTGCCGGTGACGTCGAGGTATCCCGGAGAGGTGATGGTGTCGTACTGGGTGGGGTCGCCGGTTTTCGGGGTGTAGGTTACCGAACGAGGGACAGGCTGGAAGCCTGTCCTACTTTCCAGACGATTGCCGATGGCGTCGTAAGTGTAAGTGAACTGACGGGCGGGATACACTTGATCGGCAGCGTCCTTTTTGCGTCCGTCATCGACGTGCCCGAAGCCGTCGTATCCGTATTCCCAGTAATCACCCGACGCCAGGTCGATGCGCGCGCGCTGGTTGGCGGCGTTATACCGGTATGCAAAACTCTGGTTGAGCGTATTTATCCCGGTGCTGATGCTTGTGATCGATTCGAGGCGATTGAGGAAGTCGTGCGTCTTGGTGATGGATCCGCGCAGCGTGCCGCCTTCTCGAAACTCGATGTCGCTGACGAGGGCCGAGTTCGGTTCGTACGCGTAAGTGGCATTTTGTGGGCCTTTGGCGACAGTTTCCAGGCGCGAGGCGTCGTCGTAAGTGTATGCATGGGGGAGGGCGAAGGCGCCTTTGCTCACGGTTAACGCGTCGCGACGACGGAGGGCATCGTATCCGGGATCAATCGAGGCCCCATTGAGGAGGCCGCCGGCAATGGACTCGTCTTTCAGTTGGCCAAAGACATTGTAATTGAGGGTGCGCATCGCGCCGTCGCGGGTCACCAGATCCAGTTGTCCTAAGCGATTGTATCCGTAAGTAACGCCGGGGGTGGGATCGGAGTATGCGATGGAATCCAGTTGGCCGGCGTCATTGTATCCGTAAGTCGTGAGGATACCGCGCTCCGTGGTCCGGGTCTCCACTCGGCCCGAGGGTGTGTATGTATAATCGACATCCGTGCCGTCGTTGTAGATTTTCTTTTCGAGGAGGCCGCTCTCGGGGAAGTAATCCCACGTCGTGGTGCCGCCGGCGGTGGTGAGGGTTTCCAGTCGGCCCTGGGCGGTGTATGCGTAATCCACCGTGTAGCTGCGCGCACCGCTGACCTGCTCGAGATCGCCGGTGGGAAAATAATTGTAATCGACCTGTTTCGGATCGCCGACGGTGTGATCGGGCAGGTCCACGATATCGCGCCGGCCCATGCTGTCGTAGACAAAGGCGGTGACTTGAGGTGCGTCGGTGACATCACCGGGATCGGGATCCGGAGTGGTGATGGTGTGGATCTGGTCGTCGTCGTAATACGTGTAGGTCGTGGCGCCGTTGCGGGCATCGGCGACGGTCTGGAGCCGGCCGTGGGCGTCGTATGCGTACGCGGTGGAAAGGATTTGATTGGAGAGAGCGTCATCGAGGGTATCCGAGGCGAGACGGCCGCCGGTGAACTGGCGGAGGCGCGTCGAGTTATCGGGGAAGGTGACGGTTTCAGTCCATGCGCCGGCAGTGCCGTAGGTCACATTGGTATGCGTGGTGAGCCCGCCGACCTCGATCCAGGAATCGCGTCCGTCGACGGCACTCTCGGTGGCCGAGAGCGTGGCGATGGCGCTGTCATCGTTGTCGGTGGTGTAAACGCTTTGAGTGGTGCGCTCGACGGTCTCGGAGCCGCGCGTGGTGACGGCGGTGGCAGTTTTCGTGATGCGATCGGTCCCATCGAAATCAATAATGTCGTCGCCGTCCATGTCCACCGCCACCGTCGTGCGTCGTCCCCGGTTATCGTAGGCGTAGAGGGTCGTGATACCGTCGGGATCGACGGTGCGCACCAGTTGTCCGATGGCGTTGTAAAATGACTGACTGATCGCGGTGCCGCCCGCAGGCGGGGGCAGAGGCCGGATCGTCTTGGTGGTGCGGCCCACGAAATCGGAGAACGTTTTCACCCACTCGGTTTCCACGGCACCATCGAGGAAAATCTCTTTGGTGAAGGGCCCATCGACCGGATCGACACCGTATTCGTATTTCCTCGGGTAACCGGCGGTGCCGCCGATGGTGAAGAGGCTGCCGTCAGGATAGTAAGTTTCGATGCGGGTACCGGTGTCCGGGAAGGTGGTAGTGCGCACTGTATGCCCGGTGCCGCCATCGATCGTTTCGGAAAAGGTGGTGTCCTCGGCGCGGGCGTCGCGGGTGCGGATGGTCTCGCCCGCCAGGTTGGTTTCAGTTTCACCGAGGTTGATGACACTCGTGTCGGTCCCGGTGCGGGTGGAGGTGGTAAGGAGACCGCCCGTGGGGAGGGCCGCGGTGGTGGTGGTCAGGGTGATGCCGAGTCGAGTCTCGGTATCGGTGGTGGGGGATTCGGTGAAGGTGGTGGTGATGCCACGTCGATCGGTGCGGGAATCCACTCCGCAGCATCCGTAGACCGTGGTCTCGGTAGTGCCATCGAGAGGGTAACTGACGGTAGTGGGACGACCGAAGGCATCCACCACTGTCGCGAGGGATTGACTGGTCGCCAGGCCCGACACGATGTCGGTGACCGTGGTGGCGAGAGTGTATCCCTGGCGGTTGGTGATGGTGACGCTCTCGGTGCCGTCGATGATGTCGTCTTCCGCGAGGTTGGGCACCCCGGACTTAACGGTCGTGGTCTTATCCTCGGTCACGGGATCGACGGAGTAATCGTAGAGCGTCATGGTCCCGTCTGGGTTCACGACGCTGGCGAGGTCGTCGACGAAATCGCCGCTGGTGTAATACCGCGTTTCGGTGACGAGATTGGCGGGATCTTCCCAGGTTGCCCCGGCGCTCAGGCAGACGATATCGTCGAAGCCCCCGGGTTGTTCAATGCGGTAGCGGCGGGAGACTTCCTGGCCCAGCAACGTCTCGGTCCGGAGTTCCGCGGGCGCGGGCGGGCCCGGCGGATCGAAGGTGACTTCCTCCACCCGGCTTGCGTTTTCGGTGGCGGTATCCGCCGCATCGAGGAATTGGTGGATGCGCTTGGTCAGTTCCGCGGTGCCCGTGGTGCCACCCGAGAGCGTGTATTCGTAGCGGGTCCACTGGCCCGAGGGCTGGGTTTCCAGATCCAGTTTTCCGTGGAGCGGATCGCTGCTGGGCAGGGTATCGTGGTATTGCCAGGTCCGGGTCAGGTCGCGGCCGCCGGGATCGAGCACGTATTCGATGGGCCGGGTGCCGAAATCAAAGTCTTCCAGGACCGTTTTCGTCTTCGAAATGAGATTGCCGGAGCCGTCTTTGAGAGTGCGTATTTCCTCGGTCTCAGTGAAGGTATTCCCGTTGGTATCGCCGAGATCGTTCTTATCGACGGTTTCCACGCGGGTGCCGTCCTCGGTCGTCAAGGTCCAGGCATCGGTGGCGGCATCGTAAGAGTACTCGCAGATCTCGGTGGTGGCATCGATGAGGCGTGTGACTTTGATCTGGTTATTGGTGGCGCCAGTGCCATCGGGATTTTCGACGCTGACGGTGGTGGACGGCTGGCCGGTGACTGGGTAGGTCCCGTCCGGGTTGGGGACGGCGGCGGGATCGCGATGGTAGAACTCGAGCTGGTAGAGATCGTCGAGGGGATCGGTGTCGATGACATTGGCGAGCATGGTGGGCGCGACGAACTGGAGCGGGGCGTCGCCGGCGCCGTTGAGGACGGTTTCGTATCCGTCGGCTGCGGAACGCGCCAGGCTCGCGGGCTTATAGAGATCGTCCGAGGGGATATCGGCGTGGAGGCGCAAGTAACCGGGGCGCTCACCGTGGAGGCCCCCGCCCAGGCCGATGGAGAGATCGAGACTGTCGACGCGCGGCACCACGCAGCCGGCGCCGGTGTCGCAAGTGAAACACGCAGGTGAGGAGGTATCAGGGGGTTCCACCTTTTGCTCCAGGTCCGGCGAGGGTTGTTCGCCGGCGGGAGTTGCTGGTTGGCCCACTGTCAAGGTCGCCACCCACTCTGGGCCACCAGCGGGGGCGGTAAAGGAAGAGGGACCCGAAAGGACGGCCAGCTCCGTGCCGCTGGCGAGTCGCAGGGTGACGGGGGCGTTACAAGCTGCAAGCGTCGTGCCCGTGCGAGTAGAATCGGCGGTGGGCACGGGAATGGTTGCGATAACAGCGGACCCTGTGCCGTCATCCTGGATCAGTTCCAGAGTGTCTTCGGCCGGCGGCATATCGACGAAGTTGAAATGGTAAAAGAACTGACAGTCGGGCGTGCCGCCGGTGTCGACCACGGTGGCTCTCAGGTGGTTGGACCAGCTGCCAGGGCTGGACGGCGTCCAAAACGTGTTGATGATCCCCTCCATGTTGACCCGGAAGAGCCGGGTCGCGAAGACTTGTCCCGCATTGGGACCATCGTGATAGCGGATGTCGTAACGCAGAAAGTTTCCGCTGACGGAAACAAACCCGGCGCCATCGGGGAAACCACCGGGCCACATATCATTCCCGTCGTCCACCCAGATGCGTCCGCTGATCGATCGATCGAAGTGGGCCTGTCCCCCCGGCTGAATGGTAAAGCCGTGAATTGACCCGTTCGGAAAGGTCTCGTTGACGAAAGTGCTACAATTCGGCGAGCCGGTCCCCACCTCTCGGGTGTAAGCGTAATTGTAGACCCTTTGGGATCCCGTTTGGTTTTCAATGTAAATGTCGACATGAAAGAATTGGGGCGAGTAAAAGAGATCGTTCCCGCCCCAGTGATAGGTTCGATCAAAAAGCGCTCCGTCGTCCGCCAACGCCGAGGTATAAGGACTCGAATAAACTCCCACACCTCCGGAATAAGTTGCTTCGAACACATCCGGACCTTGGGCATGGGTATCCCCCGGGAGACTCCATCCGGCCATGGCATAAAAACCGGCGATCACCGGCTTAAGAATTGGCAGGGGCAAGAGCGGGAGCCGGTGTCGAGGGCGTATCATCGGGAGAGGGAAACTCCGTTCAGGGAGTGAATACGATCAGCCCAGTTGCGCCGGGTGGGGAGTAGTTGCCGTCGTGAAGGAGAGGATTGGTGCCCGAAAGGTTTTCGTATCCGTCCGAAAGGCCATCGTGATCGGTGTCGGGATCGCCGGCAGCAGTGCCAAGGTTGTTCTCATTCGTGTTGGAGAGCCCGTCGCCGTCGCGATCGAGGGCGGTGTCGTCGTTTAAAGGATCGAGATCGTTGACGAATTCGTAATCGTCCAGCATGAGATCGCCATCGGTGTCAGCGTTGGTGGGGCTGGTGCCGAGTTCGTGTTCTTCCCAGTCGGAGAGCGCATCGAGATCGGAGTGCAGATCGCCGGCCTGGACGCGCCAGTAATGGCGTGGGGATGGGGTGGCAGGAGAAAAGCTTAGCTCGGTCCCGGCGCCGGTGCCCGGAAGGCCTTCGTTAGTCCAGAACGAGAGATCCGGTGCGGCGCGGACCTGGTATTCTTTTCCGGATGCGCCCCACCAGTAGAGAGTGGGATCGCTGGTGCCGGGTGCAGGTTCGAGTGCGGTGGAAAACTTTCCGGGAGCGACGCCCTGTCCGGCGCGGTAAGGTTGCGGGTCAGTGGGATCGGTGGCGGCGATGGACTCGGCGAGATTGGAGAGACCGTCGCGGTCGGGATCTGCGGAGGGCGCCTGGATGGGGAAGAGCGCGCCGTCGTCCGAGGTGCTGAAGCCGTGGTTTTGTTCCCAGACATCCGACATCCCGTCGCTGTCGGTATCGACGATGGCGAGGCCGAGCGTCGTGAAGACGGCGAGGATGAGGAGGACCGGCAGGAGAAGACGGGGCATGGGGGCGTGAAAGGGGTGAGTCGCGGTGTGCGACGGCTGAGGGAGGCGGATATTCTGCGATGTCGGGGGCGGGGGGAACAAGGGTGGAGTTGGGGCGGCGTGGAGCGCCGGGTTAAGCGTTAATAAGAGAGGCATGAGGCAGGTGTCCCGCCTGCCTTGTATGAGAATCGCAGGCGAGACGCCTGCGTCACATTGCCGAGTCGGGAGTCCGTAGTCGCTAGTCCAGAGTGCGGAGCCTTTGGAGTGCCGCGGCTTGACGCCGTTTTGGGAGCTGGCGACGCAGGCGTTTAGCCCGCCTCTGCAGGAAGGCTTCGCAATATATGAAGCGCGTCGCGCGCTGGCAGTCGCCTGCGCCTTATTCAGATGGCAGGTTAAAAACCTGCCCCACTTTGGTCTCCGGTCTACTGACCGTCGACTGCCGACGCTGCCTGCTGATACGTCCGCATGAACTTGCGGTCGATGTGGTCCTTTAATCGGAACGCGAGGCTGCTGCGCAAGATGAGGCCGCGCCAGGAGAGGAGGCCAGTGCCGTCGCCCAGATTGAGAATGAGAAGATAGTTTTCCTGAGGCTCGAAGACCTCCAGCGGCTGCTTCTCGAGAATCGCCAAGAGATTGTGACAAAGGATCGGGCCCTGGCGCACCGCATAGACGCCGACCCGGGCGATCGGGTGGTCCTGCAACTGGATCCCGTCACCGCCGCCGAATACATTCGGATGCGAAACGCTACGCAGATGCGCGTCGACCAGCATGGCGCCGGTGTCGTCGGTCTCCAAACCGGACTTCGACAGCAGAGGCGCGGGGCGGACGCCGGTCGCGAGCAACGCGAGATCGAAAGAGATGCTGGCGCCGCCGCCCTCAAAGACGGCTTCGCCGTCGCGCAGATCGGCCACGCGTACGCCGAGGGTGACGTCGATCCCATTGCGGGCACAAAATTTCTCCAGGAGGCGCCCCGCGCGTTTCGGGAGTTCCGGCAGCAGGCGGTCGGCGCTGCTGACGAGTGAGATCTCGGCCTGGCGTCCCAATCGATTGAATAACGCCCGCGCGTTGGCCGCGGTTTCGCAGCCGGCGGCCCCACCGCCGATCACGAGGATGCGTGCCGGGTTTTCCGGATCCGCCCCGAGCCGGCCCGTCTTGATCTGCTCGCGCAGCTTGAGAAAGTTTTTGACCGGTTTCACCCGGACGACGCGGGAATCGGCGTCGCGATCGGCAGGCTCCTTTGCTTCTTCTCCTTGGCCTTCTTTGTGCTGTAACGATTCCGCAGGCACTCCGCTGCCGATGTTGAGGGAGAGGACGTCGTAAGGGAGGGTCTCGCCCCCGGCGGTGACGATTTCGTTTTCCCTGGGACGGATTTTGACGACCCGATCTTCGAGGAAGCGGCCGCCCTGGCGTTCCACGAGGGCGCGCAGGTCGACGGTGTCGTCTTCTTTTTCGTAAGTTCCGGAGAACAGGCCTGGTCCCATGCCGGAATACCAGAATGGACCCGGCGCAACGAGCGTCACTTCGACACCGCGCAGCATGAAGGCATCGATGCGCGCCAGCGCGTGCAAATGGGCGTGACCGCCGCCGAGGAAGATGAGTTTTTTTCCGAAGGACTGCACGACGCAGAGGATACCAGAACTTAACCGCAGGTTACGCAGATTTACGCAGATTTTTTTTAAGGTAGAAAGATAAACCGCACTGCCGGCGCGATAGCGCAATGGATGATGGAGAAGCCAAAAAGCAGAGCACGGACCGAAGGGACGGGATAAATTACGCGGATTACAGGGATGAATTTTTCTGGCGTGAGGAGTCCGTAGTCCATAGTCCGCAGTCCGCAGTCCGTAGTCGGGGAGATCGGGAGACTGGAGACGAGTGAGGGGCGCAGCACGACATATCAGGTGTGCGGAACCGTTAGAAATAACTTGTTACAATTGTAACAAGTTATGTCATGGCCTTGGGGGGGTGGGATGCAGGCGGTAGGCTTGCGGTTTTGATGGATCGCAGGCGGGTAGGCTTGCGGTTTTGATTGATGCAGGTGGGTAGGCTTGCGGTTTTGATGAATTGCAGGCGGGTAGGCTTGCGGTTTTGATGGATCGCAGGCAGGACGCTTGCATGACATCGTATTTCCAGGCTGGCGGGGAGGATTAGATCCTTTAGATTGGGACCGGTTTGAAGGTGCATTGCAAACGATCGATTCGTCGAGTGGCGCATGCCTGTGTCTGGTTG
>JAHEJT010000025.1 GCA_024638765.1 Verrucomicrobiales bacterium | reverse complement strand
ACGTGTCCCGCCGTAGCCTTGGCGAAGGCGGATCCTTAACCATCCGCCGCCCGCCGCTTCGGTTCCACCCCCTGCTTGAGCAGGTAATACTCAAAACTGTCCGCCAGCGCCAGCCAACTGGCGTCGATGATGTTGTAGGAAACGCCGACAGTGCCCCAGTGCTGCTCTCCGTCGCTGCTTACGACCAGAACCCTGGTCTTGGCCGCGGTCCCCATCTGGCTGTCAATGATGCGGACCTTGTAATCCTTCAAAGAGATCCGGGAGATCTCGGGATAGAAAGGTTCCAGCGCTTTGCGCAGCGCCGCGTCCAGCGCGTTGACCGGTCCATCCCCCTCGGCGACCGTGTAATTGTCAGTGTCGCCCACCCGCAATTTCACCGTGGCTTCACAGGTCTCGTAATTATCCTGGGGCCGGCGCCGGTAACTGCAATGGTATTCATTGAGATCGAAATAGGAGCGAAATTTCGAGAGCGCTTCGAACACGAGAAGTTCAAAGGAACCTTCCGCCGCCTCGAATTCATAACCTTCTTTCTCCAGCTCCTTGACTTTCTCCAGCACCTGCCGGACTTCCGGGCTCCCCTTTTCCAGCGCGATCCCCATTTCCTGCGCCTTCAAGAGGACGTTGCTCTGACCGGAAAGCTCTGAGACCAGGATATGCTGGCGGTTTCCCACTTCGCGGGGCTCGATGTGCTCGTAGGTGCGCGCCAATTTCTGGACCGCATTCACGTGCATGCCCCCTTTATGTGAAAAAGCGGTGCTGCCCACGAAAGGTGCCCTCTCATTGCGCGCGCAGTTGGCGAGATCATCGACAAAATGCGATACCTCGGTGAGCCGGCTGAGATCTCTGACGGCGGGAAACTGCATCTTGAGCTGCAGATTGGGAATTACGGAAGTCAGGTTGCAGTTGCCGGTCCGCTCTCCGTACCCGTTGACCGTGCCCTGGACCTGGCAAGCGCCGGCGCGCACCGCCGCGAGGGCGTTGGCGACCCCCAGTCCGGAATCGTCGTGAGTGTGGATCCCGAAGGGGATATCCAGTTCTTCCGACACCTTTTGACAGATAGCTTCGATCTCGTCCGGCAGAGTGCCGCCGTTGGTGTCACAAAGGACCACGATGCCGGCGCCCCCTTCCGCGGCGGAGCGCAGGGTTCCCAGCGCATGGGCGGAATCGTCCTTAAAGCCGTCGAAAAAGTGTTCGGCGTCATAGATCACCTCTCTCCCCTCCTGCACGAGGTAACGCGCCGTATCCCGAATCATGGCGCGGTTCTCCTCTTCCGTCGTCCGCAGGACCTCGGTCACGTGCAATTTCCAGCTCTTGCCGAAAAACGTCACCACCGGCGTCTCCGCCTTGAGCAGTAGCTGGATCTGCGGATCGTCCTCGACCTTGAGATCGGCCCGCCGGGTGCTGCCGAAGGATGCGATCCGCGCCTGGCCCCAATCCCTTTTGGCAGCTTCCTCGAAGAACTTGACGTCCTTGGGGTTTGAGCCGGGCCACCCCCCCTCAATGTAATCCACCCCGAAATCATCGAGTTTCTCCGCGATACGAAGCTTATCCAGCGAACTGAATGAAACTCCCTCGCCCTGAGTGCCGTCTCTCAGGGTGGTATCGTATATGGCGATTTTATGTTTCTTACTCATGACCGATTCTCTCCCGTAAATGGAGGGGACCATCACCGCGAAACGCCAGCGGCCCTGGGCTGGAACAGAAGATTCGAATGCAAAAAGACGAAGACCTCACCCAGCCGCAGGAACGCGCTAGCCGGCGATGATCGAAGAGATAATGCCAATAATTCGTCTTTGCATTTGCCCGGCAAATCTAAATGCGTAGTGTCGAACTGACAAAGGAAATTCGCATTTATTTTAGCCGCAACCGCCGGCTAGCCCGCGAATGCGCCCATGAAAAAAGCCGTTATTATCCCGTCCTTCAAAGCCGAGCACACCCTGGCCGGCGTCATCGACACCCTTCCGGATGGTATCGCCAGGGAGGGCGCGGTATTCATCGTCAACGACGCCAGCCCGGACGAAACCGGAAAGGTTGCCGACCAACTTGCGGAGAAACACGGCCATGTCACCGCATTGCACCATGCGAAGAACCGGGGGTACGGCGGCGCCCTTAAGACGGGAATGCGAGCAGCTTATGACGCCGGATGGGAAATCATGATCATCGTCCACTCGGATGGCCAGTATGCGCCCGACATGGCGATCCGGCTCTGCGAGCCTATTGAGCGGGGAGAAACGGAAATTGTCCAGGGTTCCCGCATGTTGGGTGGAGGCGCCCGCCAAGGCGGCATGCCTCTCACCCGCTACCTTCCCAACAAAGTGCTGACCACCTTCGAAAACCTGGTGGTCGGCACGCGTATGGCGGAGTTCCACAGCGGCTACATGGTATACTCCCGGAAACTCCTGGAACGCGTCCCTTTCGAAGAACTCCAGGACAATTACAATTTCGACGCCGAGATGATTATCATGGCGCATTTGGCTGGAATTCGTTGCGCCGAGATTCCGATCCCCACCCGCTACGACGATGAAGTATCCAGTCTCAGTCCCATTCCCTACGGGCTCAACGTTCTCCGCATGATGGGGCGCTTCGTTGCAGGTCATTACCGGAGCCTTCTCGACACACACACCGCCGCAGATCAGGCGGCCTGAAGACCGGGAACACCGCATGCACTTTCTTCGGCAGCCGGTATCGTGGTTCCGCGCATTGCCCGCCCCTTCTAGAATCTATTACTCGCTGCTGACGCTCGCGGCTGCCGCTTGCACCCTCTATCTCGCCGCCGGCCCCAAGCCCTGGGAAAAAGGCATCGGACCGCGCCTCGAAACCGGCAAATCCGTCGGTATCCGCGAATATATCGTCAGCGGCGAATACTGGGCGGCGGCCATCAATCTCGCCCTTTCACTCCTGCTCCTGGGCGCTGGGCGATGGCTCCTGGCGCCCGCCCCCGCGGCCTGCAGCGCGCCTCTCACTCCCTCAAAGAGCCCTTCCAAGGAAGGACCATCCGCGCGGATTGTTTCCATGGCCCTCGCTGCCGCCGTCGCTCTCTCCGCCTGGATTAATGCGCCCCTCCTGACCCAGAGTCTCTGGGGCGATGAAGAGTTCACCATGAGAAAACACATCGTCGGCGAGGTCGCCCGCGATCCGTCCACGGGAGAACTCGCGCTGGAAGATTTGTCGTGGCAGACAACGCTATGGCTCTACAAGAATCCTAACAATCACATATTTTTCACTATACTGTCTCGCCTTTCCCACTCTCTTGTCCCCAAAATCACCGCGCCGGACAGACCGTATTTCTCGGAGTTCGCTCTCCGCCTGCCGGCTTACCTCGCCGGGATCGCCGCGGTCTGGGCTTGCGGATATTTTCTCTGCTCGCTCGGCCACCGCCGCGCGGCCCTGCTGGCCCCATTCCTGCTCGCCGTGCACCCCTGGTTTATCCGTTACAGCGCGCAGGCACGCGGGTATTCCCTCGTCCTCCTGTTCCAACTCATCTGCCTGATCCTTCTCGTCCGCTGCCTCCAATCCGGACGCTGGAAATGGTGGATGCTCTACGCGTGGGCGCAGTTTCTCCTCTTTTATACCAACCCGGCCACCCTTTATTTCATCCTCACTCTCAACGCCGCCGCCCTGCTCCTGATCTTGACGACAGGCCGTGCCTTCCTTGTCCGGCGCTGGATCGTGGCGGGAGTCACCTCCGCCATGGCCGTGATCCAGATGATGGCCCCCTGCCTGCTCCCCTTCCAGGCGTGGCTCCAACGCCCTCGTGCCCAGGGCGCACCCGGCCTTTCCTGGATCCGGGACACACTGGGGTACCTCGCGACCGGCATTCCGTGGAGTCCCTGGGAACAAAACAATCCACTGGCGCACTCCCTCTTTGGGATGGCGCACGGCCACTCCGCCTTCATGGGCTTCCTGGCCCTCCTTGCGATGGTGGCGCTCCTGCTCGGCGTCTGGCATCTCGCCCGGCGCGCGCCCTGGCGTTGGTTGCTCCTGCCCCTCCTGCTTCCCGCCCCCCTCACCGTCCTCCATAACACTCTCGCCGGGAATCTCCTTTACCACTGGTATCTCATCGGATCGGTCCCGGCCGTCGTCATGCTCTGGGCCCTGGGCGCGGAGTTTTCCTCGCGCGCGGCGCGCGACCCTTCCACCCGTTCCCAGGCGTTCCTCGGCGTCGGACTTACCCTCGGGATTCTCTTCTTCACGATCACCCGTCAACAGAGGCGCATCGAGCGGACCAAACCTGTGGAACCGAACCGCGAATCGGTGCTTCTGACACGGGAGATTATCAATCCCTTTGACCCGCGCATCGACGACGTGATGACGGTGGGATTCCATATGTTTACCATCGGGTATGATCCGGCTCTCCGGAGGGTGCGCACCTTTCCGGAATTTACCGGAGTCCTGCGGGAAGCAGATGACGCCGGCAAACCTCTCCATGTGAACCTGGCGCAACCGGGAATGGCGCGCATTCACTTTCCCGAGATCATGGCCACGCTTGAGAATTCGCAGTATTTCACGTGGGTGGAGACTCTCCATGGGCTCCACGACCCCTGTACCCGCTACGTTTACCGGTATCGACCCGACTCCTACCCCGCAGAGTGAACGCGGGATTTCATCGGGCCAGGCGCCGCAATCTCCCCGATTATCTTGCTTTCAACACCCCCGGACGATACTTAGGGCCAGATCGTCCCACCCCATTGTTCGCCCCCCCAAGGGAGCCATGGTCGCCGTTGATATCCGCAATCTGACAAAGCGTTTTGGAAGCGTTACCGCGCTCAACAACGTCAGCCTGAGAATCGAGCCCGGCGAACTCTTTTTTCTTCTCGGCCCCAGTGGCTGCGGCAAAACCACCCTCTTGCGTGCGATCGCCGGCTTTTACCAGCCGGATCAGGGCACGATTTCGTTCGATGATCAGGATGTCACTTTTACTCCGCCGCATGCCCGGAACACGGCAATGATGTTTCAAAGTTACGCGCTCTGGCCTCACATGAGCGTGGCCAAGAACGTCGCGTTCGGCCTCGAAGAACGCCAAGTGCCCAAGCCTCAAATTGAGGAACGCGTCCTCAAGGCCCTGGAAATGGTCAAGATGCGCGATTACACCCTGCGTAAAATCAATCAACTTTCCGGGGGCCAGCAGCAACGCGTCGCCCTGGCCCGTGCACTCGTCGTCCGGCCCCGCTGCCTGCTGCTGGACGAACCTCTCTCCAATCTCGACGCCCGTCTCCGCCTGGAAATGCGCAGCGAGATCCGGCGCATCTGCAAGCAGTTCGGTCTCACGGCGATCTATGTCACCCACGATCAGAAGGAGGCCTTGAGCATGGCGGATCGACTCGCGGTGCTGGAAGCCGGGCGCATCAGCCAAGTCGGCACACCGGAGGAAATATACCGCAATCCGATCTCCCGGCAGGTCGCGGATTTCATTGGCGAAACCAACCTGATCGAAGCGACGCTCATGGATCCGGTGGACGAACACCACCACCGGGTGAGCACCGAGTTCGGAGAGTTCATCGGACACTTCCCCGCCTCGTCCCCTTTTGTGCCCAGGGAAGGCGCACCCGTGGTGCTCTCCATCCGGCCGGAGTGCCTGGAGCTGGATCACAACGGCGACTCTTCCGCGCAAGCGCAGAACTGCATTCGCGGCCGGCTTGAGGACGCCCTTTACCTGGGCGAATTGGCGCAATACATCCTCCGCACGGACTCGGAACCTTCCACGATCCACATCTCGGAACTTAATCCCGCGCACCTGAAGGGAGGGAATGAAACGCCCATCAGCGCAACCGCGAGGCAGGAAGACGTCGTCATTCTCCCGCGCTGAATCGCGGGCACCCCTCGAAACGAATGTCCAAGACCATCGCCATACTCACGGCCCTCGTCCTGACACTGGCCGCCCCTTTCCTCCTGCGGCCCGCGCAGACGGGTTACATCCGGAATCCGGACAAGGTCCTGGTCATTATTTCTCCTCACAACGAAACCATCCGGGCCGAGTTCACGCGCGCCTTCCGGGCACACATGTTGACGACCCAGGGCTTGGACGTCCTGATCGAATGGCGCGTCCCTGGCGGCACCAGTGAGATTGAAAAGTACATTCATTCGGCTTACGTGGCCGCTTTTGAGTATTACTGGACGAACACCCTCAAGCGCGAGTGGAGCGACCACGAAATCGGCGAGGCTTTCAATAATCGACGCCTGGATGCCGAGGGGGACTCGCCCGGGCAGGAAGCGCGCCGCATTTTCCTCGAGTCCGATGTCGGGATCGGAATCGATCTGATGTTTGGCGGCGGAGAATATCCGTTCATCACGCAGGCACGGAGCGGCCACCTCATGGATTCAGGGATCTTCGAGCTCCAGCCCGAATGGTTTGATGAGGAAACTATTCCGGCGCGGGTCAGCGGAGAAACATTTTACGACCCGGAGCACCGCTGGCTTGGAGCCTGCCTCTCCAGCTTCGGAATCTGTTACAACACCGATTCCCTGCGCCGGCTGCGGGCGGATCCGCCGCCGTCTTCCTGGAGCGATCTCGGCGACCCCAAGTTCTTTGCCCAGATTGCGCTCGCCGATCCCTCCAAGAGCGGATCCGTGACCAAGGCCTTCGAGATGCTGATTCAAGAGCGCATGCGAGAGGTCCTCGATGAACTCGAGCCCCTCTCCAACGAAACTCCGGAGGAACACGAAGCGCGAGCCCTCCGCCTGGCCTGGCGCAAAGGCCTCAACCTGATCCAGCGCATCTGTGCCAACGCCAGGTATTTCACAGATTCGTCGAGCAAGATCCCGCTCGACGTGGCCCAGGGAAATGCCGCTGCCGGCATGTGTATCGATTATTTCGGACGCACCAGCAACGAGATGGTCCGCAAGCCTGATGGAAGCTCCCGGGTCCAATACCTGACACCGTTGGGAGGCTCTTCCGTCAGCGTCGACCCCATCGCCATGTTGCGAGGCGCCCCGGAACCCGAGCTGGCCCTGGACTTTATCGAATTCGTGCTTTCGCCCCAGGGACAAAAGCTCTGGAACTATCGCATCGGAACTCCCGGGGGACCTCACGAAATCGCCTTAAGACGTCTCCCTGTGCGTAAGGATCTCTACACTCCCGAACATCTCCGGTTTTTCTCCGATCCGGACGTGTTGCCGTATGAAAGCGCCAAGGCGTTCGAATACCGGTACGAATGGACGGGCCGCGTCTTCGGCCCGATCCGCTTCATTATCCGCTGCATGTGCATCGATCCCCAGGAAGAAATGCGGATGGCTTGGAAGAAAATTTCCGATGCTGGTTTTCCCGAGCAAGCCACCCGCATCTTCTTCGACTTGGGGTTTGTCAGTTACGACAAAGCCGGCGGGTTCATCAATGACACTCTTAAATCCGGGTTCAAGCTCTCCGAGATCAATCTCGCGAGAGAACTCAGCGCTCAATTCCGTGGAAATTATATACGTGCGGCCGCAATGGCCGATCGCGGACTCTGAAACAACCCCGCCACGATCAATCATCCATGAGCCGGAAATTTTCCATCGCCGTCTTCGCGTTGTCCGCCCTCTTTTTTCTGGCCTTCTTCCTTTTGCCCATATGGACCACTCTGCGCGAAGCCTTTTTCACGGAGGGAAGTTTCACCCTGGATTATGTATTCCTGATTTTCCGGAATCCGCTTTACCGCGAAGGTCTCGTCAATGCTTTCATGCTCGGGCTGGCCACTACCATCGGCTCCATGCTGCTCGCTATGCCGCTGGCGGTGATCGCCAGCCGCTTCGAGTTTCCGGGCAAGGCTCTTCTGACCTCGCTGATTCTCGTTCCTCTCATCCTCCCTCCTTTTGTCGGGGCCATCGGCATCAAGCAGATGCTGGGGACCAACGGATCTCTGAACGCGCTGCTGACGTCACTTGGCTTAATGTCCCTCGATAATCCCATGGATTGGCTCGGGAGAGGACGCTTCTGGGGCGTGGTCATCATGAACTGCCTTCACCTCTATCCCATCCTCTATCTCAATCTCGCTGCGGCGCTCGCCAACCTCGATCCCGCCATGGAGGAAGCCGCGGAAAACCTCGGATGCCCCACGTGGAGACGATTCTTCCGGATCACTCTCCCGCTTGCCATGCCGGGGATCTTCGCGGGCGGCACCATCGTCTTCATCTGGTCGTTCACCGAGCTGGGCGTGCCCCTGATTTTCGATTTTACCCGCGTCACGCCCGTGCAAATCTTCGACGGCATCAAGGATCTTGGGAATAATCCCATACCTTACGCGCTCGTCGCGGTGATGCTCGTGTGCACCTCGATGCTTTATGCGGTCAGCAAATTCTTCTTCGGACGTTCCCAATTCGCCATGACGGCAAAGCCCGGCGTCGCCGGAGGCGCCAAGCCACTGCCCCCGAATCACGCCTGGCTGTGCACCGCTGCTTTCGCCCTCGTAATATTTGCCGCACTCCTGCCGCATCTTGGCGTGATCCTGGCTTCGCTGGGGTCAGATTGGTATCAAACCGTGCTCCCCACGGAATACTCGCTGGATAATTACCGGGCCGCGCTGGGACACGAACTCACGGTGCCCTCCATCGCAAACAGTTTGAAGTATGCGAGCCTCTCGACTTTTCTCGATATCCTGCTCGGCATCGCCATTGCCTACGTGGTGGTGCGGACCACCCTTCCGGGGAGACAGATCCTCGACACTCTGGCCATGCTCCCCCTGGCGGTCCCCGGCCTGGTGCTGGCCTTTGGTTACCTGGCCATGACCCGGGAGGGACAACCGTTGGACTGGCTCATGATCGGCGATAACCCCATCCTCCTGCTCGTCATCGCTTACGCCGTCCGCCGGCTTCCCTTCGTCGTCCGCTCAGCTGCCGCCGGCTACCAGCAGGTCAGCGAATCCCTCGAGGAAGCGGCTCAAAATCTCGGCGCCACTCCTCTCCGGGCGCTCCGCCGGATTACGATCCCCCTGATCGGAGCCAACCTCGTCGCGGGAGGCCTTCTGGCCTTCGCTTTTGCCATGCTGGAAGTGTCGGATTCTCTCATCCTGGCCCAGCGGCAGACCCATTACCCCATCACCAAGGCCATTTATTCCCTCTTCAATGTCCTTGGAAACGGGCCTTTCCTGGCATCGGCCCTCGGGGTCTGGGCCATGATCTTCCTGGCCGTCACCATCGTCGGAGCCGGCATGATCCTCGGGAAGCGTCTCGGGGCTCTTTTCCGGGTGTGAAAGAGGCCTCCAGCACCGGATTCCGGTCCCCGCCCCGAATCCTTTATTTTTCCCGAGAAAATAGTTTACAAAGGTCGGAATTCGTTCTTAATTCCCGCCTCCACGAGCGAACTCAACCGCCGTTGGTCTCTGGGCTCCGGATCCGCGAGGGGGAACCGGCAGCATCGCTTGCCAGAGGAAACCCGGCAACCTTATTGATATCATGCCTACTACATTAGCCCGGTTTGAAATGCCAAACCGGCTCGTTAAAGACGAGTCTACCGCCACCGACACTTCCGCTAGATTTACCGCCGAACCGTTCGAAGGCGGATACGGTCACACCATCGGAAACTCTCTACGCCGCGTCCTGCTTTCTTCCCTGGAAGGCGCGGCCATCACCTCGGTCAAGATCACCGGAGCCGCTCACGAATTCAGCACCCTGCCCGGGGTCGTGGAGGACGTGACCGACATCATCCTTAACTTGAAGAAAATCAAGTTCAGGCACCACGAGAATAAAGATCCTCAGACGCTTTCGCTTTCGGTAAATAAAACCGGCCAGGTGACCGCCGCTGACATCCAGGAGATTGCGCAGTATGAGATCCTCAACAAGAAGCAGCTCATCTGCACGCTCGACCGTAAAACCAAGTTCGAGGCGGAGTTCGAAGTCCGCGTCGGCCGCGGCTTCAATACCGGCGAAGAGAACAAGTATCCGGACATGCCCATCGGGGTGATTCCGATTGATTCCATTTTCTCACCGGTGCGCCGCGTCAAGTACGCGGTGGAAAACACCCGCGTCGGCCAGAAAACCGATTACGACAAGCTGGTCCTGGAACTTTGGACCGACGGCCGCATCGAACCCGCCGAAGCCCTGCTCCAGGCGTCCGCCATCATGCGTCATCACCTCGATGTCTTCGTGAATTACGATGACAGCCTCGTCGATTTCGAAGAAGCCCCGGAAGCGCAGAGCGAAGAAAACGCCGAACTCAAGAAGCTCCTCAACATGAGCGTCAACGAGATCGAGCTTTCGGTGCGCGCGGCCAACTGTCTCAACAACGCCAACATCACCACGGTGGGTCAACTGGCCATGAAGACCGAGGCGGAGATGCTCAAATACCGGAACTTCGGCAAAAAATCTCTCAATGAAATCAAGGATAAGCTTGCCGAACTGGGCTTGGCTCTCGGCATGCAGATCGATCCGGCGCTCCTTGAAGCGCCCTTCGGAGGTCCGCTCCTGTCCGCAGAACCGGCCATGGCCGGCGCTGAAGTCGGTGGTCCTGCCGATCTCACCGCTCTCATTGACCAAAACATCGACAAGGAGGAATAAGCCGTAGTCTCTCCTGCTTCTTCCTTTAGAGTCCTTTAAAGCACAGGCCAACCGCCCCACGCTACATGCGACACCGTCGGAAAACCACCAAACTGCAGCGGCCCTCAGCGCACCGCAAGGCGCTGCTCTCAAACCTCACCTGCAGTCTCATCGAGCACGGCAGTATCCGGACCACACTCGCCAAGGCTAAAGCGTTGCGGCCGGTGGCGGAAAAGATGGTCACCCTTGGCAAGACCGGCAGTATCCACGCCCGCAGACGTGCCAGCGCGTTTCTCGGTAAAAAGACGGCGGTGAAAAAACTCTTCGAAGAGGTCGCCCCTGCTTCCGCCAGCCGGCAAGGCGGTTACACTCGCATTACCCGAATCGGCCAGCGCCAGAGCGATGCCGCCCCCATGGCCCTCATCAGCTGGGTGGACATGGTAATCGCCAAGGCCCCCGAGTCCACGCAGACCGTGGAGAAAGAGCCGGCCCCGGAGAAAAAACCGGCAGCTAAGAAAAAGACCGCCAAGAAGAAAACCGCCGCCCCTGAAGAAGAGGCGTCCGAATCGTAAAATTTCCCTCAACACACCACCCCATCCTGTAACAGCCAGGAAGCATTGCAGAAGGCCATCCTCGTCCCCCGAGGATGGCTTTCTTTTTTCTTAGCTCCACGGTCCACGGAAGGGGTGCGATTCTCGCTTCACCAATACAATTCTTTTCGTGTCAACCCGAGCGGAGTCGAGGGATCTCACGTGTCCGCCAGGAGTTGATTAGGTATAAACTTTTCGACCGCCGGTGCGCTTTCGCTACCGCCTGGGAGAACCGGGGATCGAAATTGCATAGAGGGATCCCTCGACTGCGCTCGGGATGACAACGCGTTGTGCCTGCCCCTGCTTCATTTCTAGCATCCAGTATCCAGCAACCCCGCCCAAGCCGGCCTATTTCCCGATACAAAACGACGCGAAGATCTCGCCGAGAATCTCTTCGGCGTCGACTTTGCCGACCACTTCGCCCACCGAGTCGAGGCAGGAACGAAGTTCCAGGGCAATAAATTCCGGCGACTCCCCGCCCTCGAGCTTTTCGAGCGCGGCCTCCGCGTAAGCGCGGGCGGAACTCAGGCAGGCCTTGTGGCGCGCATTGATCGCCACCGGGTTGGCCGACCAGTCTCCTTCCCCGTGCGTCAGGACTCCGTAAATTCCGTCCGCGAGCGCGTCGACGCCCTCCCGACTCAGGCAGGAAATCTCAATCCCTCCCCCTCTCCAGCCCGAATCTATCCCCAGGTCCTTCTTATTCAACACCATGAGGTGACGCTTGTTCCCCTCGCCCGCCACCGACACGAAATCGTCTGGCTTAGGCTGCGAGGCGTCCACCACCTCCAGAATCAGGTCGGCCGAATCAATCTGTGCCCCGGTCCTCTCGATCCCCTCCCGCTCCACATCGTCTTCCGAGTCGCGCACTCCGGCAGTATCGACGAGGCGCAGCGGGATTCCCATGAGATTGATGACTTCCTCGATGGTATCCCGGGTCGTCCCTGCGCGCTCGCTCACGATGGCGCGGTCAAATCCCAGGAGCACATTGAGGAGACTCGATTTTCCTGTATTCGGCTCGCCACAGATCACGGTGCGGACGCCCTCTCTCAAGATCTTTCCCTGGTCGGCCGTGCGCAGCAGTTGCCCCACCGAATCCACCACTTCACGCACGCGCTGACGCAGACGCTCCCCGGTATCCGGATCGATGTCTTCCTCCGGAAAATCGATGTAGGCCTCCACGTGCGCCAGCAATCCGATGAGTTTCTCCCGCAACCCGTGCACTTCCTGGCCCAAGCGTCCCCGCAACTGTTCGTTGGCCGCGCGCACCGCCAGGGAGGTTTGGGCGCTGATAAGATCCATGACCGCTTCCGCCTGGGTCAGGTCCATCTTCCCATTGAGAAAAGCGCGCTTCGTGAATTCTCCGGGCTCCGCCGCCCGGGCGCCCGCGCCCAGCAGCAGCTCGTAAATCTCCTGGGTCACCAGGATCCCGCCGTGACAGCTGATCTCGACGACGTCGTCCCCGGTATAACTTGCCGGCGCCTCGAACACGGTAATGAGCACCTCGTCCACGCGATACCCGTCCCCATCCACCACCTCGCGCAGGTGATCCGCGCGCGCTGTCATGGTCTCCGGTCCTCGGCCCTCCCGCAACACTGCGGAGGACACTTCTTTCGCCCGCGCCCCGGACACCCGCAGCACCGCGATGGCGCCCTGCCCGAACGGCGTCGCGATGGCAGCGATGGTGTCTTCTTCCATGGTGATTCCCCGTAGCCGAATTGGAACAATTCGGGCCCGAAGTGTTCCACTTCGGCTACATTGATCTACAACCCCAACTCGGGCGTCGCCGACAGCTCCTCCTTGAGCACCTCGATAAACCGCGCGTTCTGTTCGGGAGTCCCCACAGTGACACGAATCCAGTCCGGGAGCTTGTAAGCCGTCATGGACCGGATGATGACGCCCTTTTTCAGCATGCGCTGGAAGAGCTCATCGGCGGCAGCCTTGCCGCCGGAACCGGGTGCAGCGTCACGCTGCTCGCCATCCCCGGTTTTGACCAGCACGAAATTCGCGTGACTCGGCACGTATTCCAGGCCCATCTCTTCAAAGGCGCCCTCGAGAAACTTCAAGCCCGCGCGATTCATCTCGCGGGTCTTGGTCTGGTGTTCTTCGTCCTGTAATCCGGCGAGCGCCCCGGCCTGGGCGATGGCGTTGGCGTTAAAGGGCTGCCGCGTCTTCTGGAGGATGTCGATGAGTTCCGCCGGGCCCAGACCGTACCCGATTCGCAGGCTCGCCAGGCCCTGGATCTTGGAGAACGTCCGCAGCACCACTACGTTGCGGCCCTCGCGCACAAACTTGAGGGTGTCCGGTGGATTCTCCAGGAACTCGTAATACGCTTCGTCGAACACCACCACCACGTGCTCCGGCACCTTGTCCATGAACCGGTCGATCTCCTCCTGCCCCACGAGCGTGCCCGTGGGATTGTTCGGGTTGGCGATGAAGATTTCCTTGGTCTTCGGCGTCACCGCCGCGGCCATGGCGTCGAGATCGTGCATGAAGCCCGGGTCCGGCACCTCGATGGTCTCGGCGCCGAACAGTTTCGCCATCAGCTTGTAAACCACGAACGCGTGGTCGGCCGTAACGATCGCGTCGCCCGGCTTGAGGAACGCGTGGCCGATGAACTCGATGATCTCGTTGGAGCCGTTCCCCAGGATGACGTTCTCGATGCCGAGCCCGAATTTGTCCGCAATCGCGGTCCGCAGCTTGTATCCGCCGCCGTCCGGGTAAAGGTGCGCCTTTTGCAGGGCGGCGGTCATCGCCGCCACCGCTTTGGGCGACGGTCCCAGCGGATTCTCATTGGAGGCCAGCTTGATGATCTCGTCCGGATCCAGCCCCAGTTCCCGGGCCGTTTCCTCAATGGGCTTGCCCGGATCGTAGGACACCAGGTCCTCGAGCCATTCGTTCGCGTATTTCCAAAGGGACATGCTGGATAATCGTTAATCGTTAATCGTTAATCCGCAATTACCCGGTCGCCAACAAGATTTGCCTGCTTCAAGAGGCTGCTTGCTCTTCTAAGGATAAGCCAGAGAAAAGATGTCGTCTGACGTGTCGGAGATCCCATCCGGCCCGGCTGAAGTTACAATGACTACGGAATCCCGCCGCATTTCAAAAGAGTAGGGTCTGCCCCACGGATCAATGACTCGACCTCGATCGTCGAAATTCGGCTGGAGTCTATTGGGCAGAGAATTCATCCATTCACCGCTCTCCATGAGCTTCGACATGACTTCACCGTTTTCCTTTCCAGGAAATCTTCCATGCTCCATGTGGTAATAAGAAATTTCTTGGGTTATGAAATTGACTTGGCGCCGGGTGTAGCGCTTCAACGCGTGGATCTCGGCTGTCGCCAATCTCCATGCGATCAACGATATCGACCCAATTGCGAGTAAAGCCAACAAGCAAAAGAGGATTTTGTTTCGCTGCGCGAAGCGCCGGGTTTGCGCCGAAAATGGCAGCGGGCAAATGACTGCAATGAATGATGCAATGCCTAACAGGACAAGAATACCGATCACCGTTTCGCGAGCACCAATAATAATTGCTATGAGGAACTCCATTGCTCAATCGTCCATGGCTGTTTACCGCTCCGCTTCAGGACTGCCGAGCCTTCTCTTCCAGATTACCGGATCACGAGAACAGTTGAATACAGAGGCGACAATTACCTGCTCTTCGTCGAACTCATAATAAATGGCATAGGGATATTTTTGAATGACAACGCGATGAAATCCGCGACCAACTTCAGGATGCCGCTCGGGATCCGCGGCGATTAGACTGAATACCTCATCGCATGTGCGAAGAAAGGCTTCGCCCAGGCCAGATTCCTGCTCTTCGTACCAGAGTAGAGCCTCGCGAAACTCAAGCGAAGCCTCAGGGGCCAGCCTAATTTTTCTTGCCACGTTTCTGCGAAATCGAGGCCTTCACGTCTTCCCAATCGCGAAGGGAAGACGGATCCTTGCGATAGCGTTCCCGTCGTCGCTCAAGCTCGTCGAGCACATCCTCCGTTACGGGGATGTCGTCGGGAACAGCTGAGAGGCTGCGCCAAATCGCGTCGATCAACCGCAGCCGCTCCGTAGGCGGCAAGCTCAGAGCCTGATCGGCAATGGAGGACATAACAAAAGTCTACCCGCTCGAAGCGCAAATTCAAGCAGCCAAATCGAGGGCAGCGGGAGGCAGCCGTATAACCCTATACCTCAATCCACCGCGAACCCGCTACCCCAAAAACTTCTGCGCGATCGGGATCCTCCGTCCGAGCCCAAACGCCTTCGCCGTCACCCGAATGCCAGGGGCCGCCTGGTGGCGCTTCCACTCGTTGAAAATCACCCGGCGCGCAATCCAGCGGACGGTTTCCTCCTCGAACCCGCGCGCCACGATCTCGGGGATACTCGCCCGTTCCTCGACATAAAGTTCTAATATCGCATCCAGCGTCTCGTACGGCGGCAGGGTATCCTGGTCGGTTTGATCCGGCTTCAACTCCGCGCTGGGCGGTTTCTCAATGGTATTCCACGGGATCACTTCCTGCTCCCGGTTCAACCATTTGGACACCGCATAGACCTGCGTCTTGGAAACGTCGCTAATCGCAGCCAGTCCCCCGCACATATCCCCGTAAATAGTGCAATAGCCCACCGCCAACTCGCTCTTGTTCCCCGTCGTCAGCAGGAGATGCCCCATCTTGTTGGAGATCGACATCATCATGACGCCGCGAATGCGCGCCTGCATATTTTCCTCGGTGATGTCTTCCGGAAGATCGTCGAACACCGGGACCATCTCCCCTTTCAAGGTTTCAAACACCTTCTGAATCGGCAGTTGCCGGCACTCGATGCCCAGGTTTTTCGCCAGGGCCACCGCGTCGTCGATGCTCCCCTGCGACGAAAATTCGCTCGGCATGCAGATGCCCAGCACGTGTTCCGGACCCGCCGCTTCCGCCGCGATCGCGGCCGTCAACGCGGAATCGATCCCGCCGCTCAAGGCGATCGCAGCCTTCTTGAACCCGCACTTGGCCATGTAATCGCGCACACCCAGCACGAGCGCGCCATGCAGCTCCTCGCATTCGTCCGCCTCCACGAAGGCGCCGCCCGAGGCTTCGTCGCCGACATCCACCACTGCCACGGCTTCCTCGAAGGCGGGCATCTGCAGGAGGACGTTGCCTTTGCCGTCCAGGACCAGGGAGTTGCCGTCGAACACCAGTTGGTCGTTCCCGCCGATGGCGTTGCAGTATACCAGCGGGACCTCGAGACGCTTTGCGAGCCGGTTGAGCAATTCGAAGCGTTCCGCCGGCCGGCCGGCGTGGAACGGAGACGCGCTCAAGTTCACGAGCACTTCCATCCCCTGTTCCTTGAGCGAGTCCGGAGGGTCTTCCACGTAAAGTTTCGAGGGCAGGTGCGGTTCGTTCCAGATATCCTCGCAGATAGTGACCCCAAGATCCTTGTGGCCCACCCGAAACGGCCCCACGCCGGACGCCGGCTGAAAATACCGGGCTTCGTCGAAGACGTCGTAGGTCGGCAGCAGCGATTTAAAGAATTTTCTCGGGGCCTCGCCTTTCTGCAGGAGGACCGCGGCATTGTAAAATGGCTTTCCCTCGCCGGTGTCGTGGCGCTCGATGTACCCCGCCAGCAGCGGCACGTCTCCCACCGCCTCACCCAGCGCGTCGACCACACCCAGGTTCTCTTCGACGAAACGCTCCCGGAAAATCAGGTCCTGCGGGGGATACCCCGTCACCGCCAGTTCCGGCGTAATGACCAGCTCCGCCCCCTGCCCGACGGCATCCCGGTACGCGGAGAGGATTTTTTCCCGGTTCCCCGCGAAATCCCCGACCGTCGTATTGATCTGTGCGATGCCAATGCGCATTCGTTATTCGTTATTCGTTATTCGTCCTTAAGCGCAATCGTTTCCAGCGGAGCAGGCGATCCATTTTCATGCCCGATTAACTATTAACGATTAACTATTAACCATCCCCCTACCAAAACCCCCACTCCCGGGTTACCATGACATAAAGCCCGAGAAGCAGGTTCGCAACCCCGTGCATGATGACGCACGCGAAGAGGCTCTTGGTGCGCACCGCCAACCAATAGGCGAGGCTCCCGTAAATGAAGGCCCCCAGCCAGTCCTCGGGCAGGTGGACGATCGTGAAAGCGAGCGTCGTAATCCAATAACCCTTCCATGTATGGGTGCCGAAGGCCGTCTCCGTGAACGACCGGTCCGGGTCCGCCAGATAGCGCATCAGAAACCCGCGCCAGAAGATTTCTTCGATCAGGGCGACCACCACCACCATCCGCAGGAAGCGGAAAAAAATCACCAGCACCGTCACCAGCGGCTGGCCCTCGAAGAGAGTCGGATCAAATCCCTCGGTGCGCTCCGCGAGTCCGAGCAAGCTCCAGACCGGGGTGCCCTCGGCGACCACCAGCGGAATCTCAAAGGTGGGCTGCGGCCAGTCCGCGACGCCCAGTGGTCCGTAAAGCCACGAGGGTGTGAACCAGATGAGAATCCCTGCGATACCCAGGGTCACCGCGATTCCCACGCCCCGCGCCGGTCGCAACGGGTAATGCCGCCAGAAAAAGCCGAGCAAAATCAGGCAGACGACCGTCTGGAGGGGATACACCCAGTGCTCGGGTGAGTGCTCATACCAGGGCAGCGCCGAGTTCTCGATGCGAAAGATGGAGGCCAGCGGCTGCAACAGCATGTACGCCAGGAACGGAGCCACGAACGCCGCCGTCGCACTTCCACGCACACGGGAGATCCGATTACTCACGATTCAATTCCTCCAACACATCGGGATCCCGGACATCCGCCCAATCCCCCTGCAACTCCACTGCCCTCAGAATCATTTCCCGGTCGACAATTTCCTGAAGCGCATCCGTGAGTTCGTATTCTCCACGCGGCGATTTCTTCAAATTACGCACGAACTCGAAGATCGGCTTGGTGAAGGTGTATATTCCTGCGTTATACCACGGACTCGTCGGCTCTCCGGGCCCCGGTTTCTCAATCACCTTGGTGACACGCTGTCCCTCGCCAATGAAAATCGCGCCGCCCTTGGCGACCTCTTCACTGTGCTTCACCGTGAGCAGGGCGTCGGCGCCCTCCAAAGAGGTCAACCCCGCGTAACTCTCCGGCGGCACCAGGATGTCGCCGTAACTAAGGATAAATGGATCGTCGCCCGCGAAGTCCTCCGCCAGGAGTAAGACCCGCCCGGTCCCATCCTGAGTCTCCTGGGTCACGTAAGATATCTTCACCCCAAACCCGGCACCGTCACCGAAATGTTCGCGAATGGTCTCCGGGCGGTATCCGACGACGATGAGTATCTCCGTGATGCCGTTGCCCGCGAGACCTGCGACGATGGATTCCAGGACGGGCACGCCTCGCACCGGAATCATCGGCTTGGGCAGATCGGCGGTAAGATCACCCATCCGGGTGCCTTTACCGGCGGCGAGAATGACTGCTTTGGTAACCCGATTATCGGTCATAGAGCGGTGATTGGGGTCTATTCCAATTCAAGTTGTTTCGAAGACTTGTTGGACTTCATCACTTCCGGATGCGTGCTTTCCATTCCCCTCTCCCTCAGGGAGAGGGTTAGGGTGAGGGGAATCCGTCTTCTGAACTAGCCTGTACTCACTTTCCCTTCCCATTCCGTCCGACAAAAGCTTCGATGCTCCGGATGGCCGTCTCCAGGAGATCGGGATCCGTCGCGTAACAACAGCGCACAAAACCCTCCCCACTGGGGCCGAAGGCGTCGCCTGGCACCACCGCGACGTTTTCTTCCTCGAGCAGTTTGACGGCGAACTCCCGGCTGCTCAGACCGGTGCCGCGGATGTCCGGGAACACGTAAAACGCGCCTCCGGGCTCAAAGGTGGGCAATCCCGACCGGTTCAATCGCGCCACCGCGAGATTGCGTCTCTGCTCGTAAGCGGTGCGCATCTCTTCGACGGGGCCGGCTCCGTGCTCCAGTGCTTCCAGTGCCGCCATCTGACTCGGCATAGGTGCGCAGAGCATGGAATACTGGTGGATTTTCATCATGGCCTCTGTGATCTCGGGCGGCGCACAGGCGTAACCCAGGCGGAATCCTGTCATTGCAAAAGCCTTGGAGAATCCGTGGAGCAAGACCGTGCGCTCCCGCATTCCGGGATAGGAAACGATGGATACGTACCTGCCCGGATCGTCATATCGAAGTTCGCTGTAAATTTCGTCGGTGATGACAATCAAATCGTGTTTCACCGCCAGCGCCGCCAATTTTTCCAACTCGGCCTCCGGTTCGATGGCGCCGGTCGGATTGGTCGGGAAATTCAGCATCAAAACCCGCGTCTTTTCCGTGATCCGGCCCTCAACCTCGGAAGCCTTCAAAGCGAAATCGTCACGCGCATGGGTCGGCGCGGCGACGGCGTTACCGTAGGCCATCGCGATGCTGGGGCTGTAAGAGACATAACAAGGCTCGTGGAATATGACTTCCTCACCCGGATTAAGCAAAGCCCGGAAGGCAAGGTCCAGGGCCTCGGAAACCCCGACCGTGACCAGGACTTCGTTGGCCGGATCATATTCCGCACCGAAATGTTCGCCCACGTACCGGCTGATCGATCGCCGCAAGGACAGCAATCCAAGGTTCGAGGTGTAACTGGTCTCCCCTTTTTCAAGGGAATAAATGGCCGCTTCACGAATATGCCACGGCGTCGGAAAATCGGGCTCGCCAACCCCCAGCGAGATCACTCCTTCCTTCGACTGCACAAGCTCGAAAAAGTCGCGGATTCCCGAGCGTGGGATCTCTTTAACTTGTCGTGAGATTTTGTCAGCTAAATCCATGGATTGCTTCAGGGCCGCGCCGTCAGAGGGCTTTAAGAATGAGGGCTTTTGCGTGGCCCGGATTCACCCGTCGCAGCCGGCGAAATGCGGAACTGATAACCGCGCGCTGCGAAGGTTCATCACTTAACGGCCGTCTTCCGGTGATACTATCGACTCAGGGAGTAACCGGTAGACGCTCCGTTTCACTTTCTGCGTGCGCCAGGAACCCGTTCTGCTTGTAAACCTTGAGCTGAAAATGAGTCGCCGTCGAAAGGACGCCCTCCAAGGTGCTCAGCTTTTCCGCAACAAAACGAGCCACTTCCTGCAGGGTCGGGCCCTCCACAATCACGAGGAGGTCATACCCGCCGCTGATGAGGATGCAGCTTTTTACCTGATCAAACTTCGCGATACGACGCGCCAGCCGGTCGAAGCCGCCGCCGCGCTCCGGCGTGATCTTGACGTCGATCAAGGCGGTCACTTCGCTGTTGCCCGCCTTCTCGAGATCGATAACTGCCTGATACCCGAGGATGGTGCCGTCCTTTTCCCAACCGGCGATTCTTGCCGCGATCCCCTTCTCGTCGAGCTTGTGGATTTCGGCAAGTTGCACGGCATCCACTTTGGAGTTTCGGTGAAGAGATTCGAGTATCGGGTCCATGGCTCAGTATTGGTCTAGGCAGACCTGGGTAGAATAGTGCAGGTCTCCCGCGAGATCCACCCTCGCGGCTGGATTCTTGGATTTAAGGAGCCCTGAAATACGGCAATCCCGCCGGGCAGACAATGGAAAAGGGGGCTTATCCCCCAGCGGCGACCCTGATACCTGACCGGGCCGGGGGACGCGCCCGGAAAGACCCGCCATCAAAGACAACTCCCGGTTCACTGCCCGGCAGGGCGCGAGGTGCGTGTAACATAAATTGGGGCATATGTCCCAATTTATGTTACGCAAAAGAACCTGTTCTCGTGCGGAGGCCCGCATCTTTCGGCGGCGGGATCCGAGCCTGGGACCTCTCTCGCCCCCTCCGGGGCTGCCTCAGTCTCCAAAGGAAATCCCGACCGCCCGAGCCGCCGCCACGATCTCGCCTTCCGGATCCACCAGCCGCAGCTTGTGCACTGCTTTTTCGATGGGGACCGCCCCGACGTGGTATTGCTGATAGCTCACCATCTGGCCGAAAGCGCCGTCCTGGACCAGTTCGACGGCCTTGACTCCGAATCGCGTCCCCAGAATCCGGTCGAGGTTGGTGGGGGCGCCCCCTCGCTGCAAATGGCCCAGGGTGCAGGCCCGGCATTCTTTCTTGGTGAGATTCTCCAACTCCGTGGCGACCCGGGCGCCGATCCCTCCCAGGCGGATCTCGCCCTCCTTACTGTGATCGACGCTGACCTGTTGTTCTCCGCGCGCGCTGGCCCCCTCTGCGGCCACGATCATAGTGTGGTGCTCACCCCTGGCGCCGCGCTGCGCGACGACCTCGGCAATCTTATCATAATCGAACGGGATTTCGGGAAGCAGTATGACATCAGCACCTCCGGCGATTCCCCCGTAAAGTGCGATCCACCCCGCGTGGCGGCCCATTACCTCGACCACGAGAACTCTCTTGTGGCTCGATGCGGTCGTGTGCAAGCGCCCGAGGCCGTCCATCACCGTCGCGACCGCGGAATCAAATCCAAAGGTCGCCGCCGTTGCATCCAGGTCGTTATCGATCGATTTGGGCACACCGATAATCGGGAATCCCTCCCGGTAAAGTTGCAGACCTGTCGTCAGCGATCCATCGCCTCCGATCACGATTAATCCGCCAATATCGAGCAGCTCCAGAGTTTTACGCGCTTTCTCGATGGATTCCGCGGGTGCTTCCATGATATCGCCTTTACCGGCCTTGGCCACGAAATGTCCCTTGTTGGTCGTCCCCAGAATCGTGCCCCCCAGTGGCATGATCCCCTCGGTCTTCCGCGTATCCAGCATCATGTAGTCACCCGGGGGCAGGAGACCTTCAAATCCATCCCGGAACCCGATGACCTCCCAGCCGAGTTTATTCGCGGCACTCGTCACGGCGTGAATCACCGCGTTCAGCCCGGGGCAATCACCTCCACATGTGAGCACTCCGATTTTCATACTCTATTGGGGTGAATCACGTGGCGGCGGCGTCCTGCCACCATTTTCCCTAGACTCGGCGGCAGGATGCCGCCGCTACTTTACTGGGCCGGCGGTTGCGTCGAAAGCAATTCCTCCGCCGTCGCCACGGGCCGGCCGGCGGCATACCAGGCGTCGTAGGCCGGCCAGCCCCCGCGCAGCAGGGCCAGGCTCTGATCGAAACGATTCGAAGAGCCGAGGACCACGCAGACCAGGCGATGCGGGATGATCATTTTGCGTTCCTCATCCAGATCGATGACGCTCGCGCGCTTGGTCGAGCTGGTAATGAGGCACTGGCCCGCCTTCGAGGTCATCCCCGTCTTAACGCCATCGATGCCCTCGATCCCGAGAAGTTTGTTGGTATTCTTAACCAGAAAGCGTTGTTCCTGCCCGGCCCGGCGGATGGAAAGTTTTCGTTCCGGCTGTGAGCAGTAATACCGGAAAGATGCCTTGGACATCGCATAAATCGTGAGCCTGGCCATATCCGCCGCGGTGGAATAAGGCACCGGGCGCAGATGGTCGAGTCCGTGAGGATTCGTAAACCGCGTCGAGATGCACCCGTTGGTTTTTGCCAGCGCATTCATCTGGGCGACAAAAACCTCCACGGGGTCACCGGGGCGGCCCTGTCTCTGGGCGAAGCTGCTTCCCACGTGCGTCGCGAGTGTCTGCGCGGAGGCGTTGTCCGAACCGATAATGGCACTGTAAAGGGCATCGCGAATCTTGATCTCGTCCCCCGGCACCAAGCTGAGAGGATTGGCGCCTCCCATCTGCGCCACCGAAACCGGTACTTGGATCCATGTCCCCAGATCCGTCTTCGTAAGATCCGCCCAATCCAACACCACCATCGCCGTGGCGACTTTACTGAGACTGGCAACCTGACGTTTCCTGGCGGAATCTTTTTGTGAGAGAATCTTCTTCGAGTGGAAATCCACCACGATGTAACTCTCTTCTCCCTGACTGGGCGCTGTTTGCATCACCGCACAGGAAGCGCAGACGACACAAAAAAAGAACCACCCGGGAAGTCGACCCAGGAGACCACCCGCAAGTAACCGCTTCATGGCTGAATACACGCCGCCACTCTAACCATCGCACCGAAATTGGCAATCTTGAAGTGATCCTCCGGACCGCAGAATCAATGATTGACAGCCCGCAACAGCCATGGGCACGCGTCCTCTTGATGGGAGCGCCTCCGTAATCTTGCCACAGAAAAAACACCCCAAAACTTTCGACGATCCCGGCCGATGTGCTATCGTGCCCCCATGGCGGATCATGATTTTTCGGAAGAAATCCGGCCCCTCGGACCGATTCCGCGCGAAATGTACTCTGAGTACGAAGAGCGCCCCTTCAAGACATGCACCCGCTGCGGAGAAACGCTTGTCGATTTTAGAGACGGTTACCGCGTCTCTAAAGTTTACCGCGGCGGCGAGGTGCTTTTCGAATACGCACTCTGCGCCCCTTGCTTTCTCAGCATCCTCGACGAGTCTTCGGACGAGACCAAGGAGGCTCTCCACGAATACCAGAAAGACCGGATCCGGGATACCATGGGCTCGGAAGAGTGCGTCCTCTGCGGCAAGCAACAAGACGAGACGCCCAACGGCGAATACGCCCTGGTCGCCGCCTGTCTCGGAGAGCAACTCCTGGACATGAACATGGTTTGCGGAGAGTGTGTCGAAATCATGAACACGCTGGTCTCCAAGAAAACGCGCGACGTCTGGGATCGATTCGTCCAGGAAAACTTCCCCGGCGTCCCCGCCGACCTGGAGCCCTTCCCCAACCAGCCCGCGCCGGCGTTTTTTTGAACGGAGCCACCGTGGCGTCACCGGTCCGACAATCATTGACCGTGGCGTTACCACTCCCCTCACCTCAATCCTCTCCCCAGGGAGAGGAGGCCAGAAACCTCTCGGCAGAACCAACGGCCAAAATGCTGCTCCCCTCTCCTGGGGGAGAGGGCTAGGGTGAGGGCGAATCCGACGGAGGCGTTAACTTTGAAGACGAGGGCGCGGCCTTACAACGCCGCCCGGTATAGCGCCTCGAAATCGGCCGGGCCGATCTCCACCGGGTTGAACTGGGCGGTCCACTGCCCGGCCGCTTCTTCCGCCAGCCTGGGCAGATCCTTCTCCGCGACCCCCGCGTCACTGAGTCGCGCCAGCATTCCCGATTTCGCGAGCAACTGTTCGACGCGCGCAGCCAGATCGCCGTCCAGGCTGAGGTCTTGATACTGCGCGGCCGCCTTTTGATCCCGCGCATTGAACCGGATCACGTGCGGCAGCATGACGCCGACCGCTTCCCCGTGGATCACGTTGAAATGCGCGGTCAACGGATTGGCCGCCGAATGCGCCGCGCCCAGCATGCTGTTCTCGATCGCCGTGCCCGCATAGGCCGCCCCCAGCTGCATGCGGGCCCGGGCCTCGAGATCGTCGGGCGCCTCCATTACACGCTCGAATCCCTGCGCTAATAAATGCAACGCCAACCGGGAATACTCCGCCGATACCGGGGTGCGCTTGCGCGAGACCGCCGTCTCCACCGCGTGCGCGATCGCGTCAATCCCGGTGTGGGCCGTCACCGCCGCAGGCTGCGTCAGCGTGACCTCCGGGTCGAGAATCGCGACGGCCGCAGCGGCCTTGGGATCGCCGCAGGCCATCTTCTGGTGGGTCTCCGCATCCGCGATCAACGCGAACGACTGGCACTCACTCCCCGTACCCGCGGTCGTCGGAATCGCGATCAAAGGCAGCATCTCTTTCTCCGCCTTGCCGACCCCCCAGTAATCCTGCATGCGGCCGCCGTTCGTCAGAATGAAATTACAACCCTTGGCCGTGTCCATGCTGCTGCCGCCGCCCACGCCGACAATGAGGTCGATGCTCTTCCCCTCAATGGCGCGGAGACATTCGCCCACATCAAAGGTGGTGGGATTCTCCCGCACCCGATCGAATACGATTACCTCCAGACCGGCCGCACGCAGGCTTTTCACGGCGCGCGGCCCGTGCCCAGCCGCCATGATGTGCGCATCGGTCACCACCAGCACCGTCTGCGCGCCGAGGGCCGCGGCGCGCTCGCCGACCGTATCGATGGCGCCGATTCCGAAGACCACTTCGCCACCGGGCGCGTGCCCGAAATGCTTGATCTCTTCGGGAACCTCGAAGCCGCGGCAGAGTTCCTCGATGGTGATGGAGGCGGCCTCAGGCATTGGCTGCGAACTGGAACGACCGGCGCGTATACAGGAACTCGAAGAGGTTGCCCTCGTGCGGCTGATCCCATTGGATCCGGTTCGTCGGCACCGGCCCCACGTTGAGCCGGTCGATCAGCGGCGAATCGAAGAGTTCCGCGATCCATTGCTCGTCCTCGGTGATGGCTGTTACCACCAGGGAGGGCCCGATCTGCTCCAGCATTGCCGCCTGGGGCGCTTCCACGAAACTCGTGAAGGGAAAGAGAAACTCCCGAATCGCCAGCTCACTTTCAAAGGAAGCGCAGCGCACCACCGTCGGCAGCAGGTAATTCATGCCGTCCCGCCTCTGGAAGCGGTCGCCCTCCCGGAACCGTGCAGCGACGTCCTCGGAGTCGCCACTTTCCAATCCGGATTCGATGGCGTCGTTGATCCACTCGGCGAACTTCGGATTCGCGAAACCGGAGAGCTTGGCCTCCGGATCATCGGCCGCCTTGGGCACGATCTCCGACAGTTTCTCGGCCACCGCCGCGGCGATCTCATCCGGATACTTGGGCACCACCACCGTGGAGGCATTGATGCAACTGCGGCCGCTGTTCGCGGAAATCGATTCGGCAATGATATCGACGTAATCTTTCCACTGCTCGATCTTGTCTTCCCCGATGAGGATCTTGGAATAGCCCGTCCCGTGCACTTCGACCCGGGGATCGTGCTCGTATTGTTTCACCGTGCTATCGTCGCCGAACAGCATGACGCGGCCCGCGCGGCGAATGATACCCGCGGAGCCATCGTGCGCGGTGGGATAGAAACTGAACGCTTCCTTCGGGGCGCCCGCCTCGATGAAGGCCTGGATGATCCTCCAGGGCGTCCACGGCTCTTCCCGGCCGGGCTTGAGCACCACCGGCACCTTCATAGCGATCGACGGAATCCAAAGGGCGTTCACCGCGATCGAGTTGCTCGGAAGAATCACGCCCAGGCTATCCGTGGACACCGCGAAGCTCACCGGGGCGCCCCCCTGCTCCCCGTACCCGCGGTCAAGGACCTCCAGGTCGAGCCCACGCGTCAAGCCCCTTAAGATCGTTTCGATCTCCGAGAACACCGAGTGCAGCCGATTCATTCCCATGCGGATCAAGGAATGCGGGAGGCCACTGGTGAGGGCCAGAGACTGGACGTAATCGTCGGGCGTCTGCGGATGTCCCTCAATCCCCACCGGGAGCGTCCCTTCAAGATAAAGCTCGCCCGCGCGCCGGGTGATGTGGGCCAGATCGGCGGCCTTATAACTCTTCAGCATCTCGCGCGCTTTGCCAATCTCGAGCAAGTCCCGCTTGACCATCCCCCCGCAGGCAAAACCCACGCGGCAGGCCGCCCGATCTCCCGCCACCGAGCTGACCTCGTTGACATCGAGGCTCTCGTAAACTTCGCCCCGCCTTAACACAGGTATCGTGGGAACCGTAGACATTTAAGATTTAGCAATTAGCAGTTAGCATTTGGAATTCAGCATTTGGGGAACGGGGGTCCGGAAATGACCAAATGAGAAATCCTAAATGTTCAATCAATACACCCCCTCAATCACCTTTTTCTCCAAGGCGCCGAAGGGCCGGACATCGCCGACGCCGTCCCAGCCGTACTTGGGATGCGGCTTGCGCCGGATGGCCTCGTCGCGCTCCAGGAAGCGTGGCATAAAGAATTCCTTGGTCAGCGTGGTCAGCTCGACGCGGCCGTATTCGTCGTAATCCCGGGTTTTCTCCGTGTTATCCGGATCCACGATGCGCAGGACCGCGCGCGGCTGCGGCGCGTAATACGTGATGCTGTATCCGTTGGCCTTGAGTTCCTCGGGGATGCTGCAGGCCAGCCCCATCAGGGTGTTCCCATAAGTCGGCACGAACTGGGTCTTCCCCTCGAGCACTTCCTCCATGAGAAAGCGCACGTATTCAGGCATCATGGAAGTGCCCCCACAGAACACCCCCTTGATCCCGCGCCCGGGAATGGAGACCCGTTCCGCCAGGGATTCTAAAAGACGCGGCGTCGTGAACATGCACTGGATGTCGCGGTGCTTGATGATTTCCACCGCCTGATCCGCGACGTGTTTCTGGTATCGTTCGACTTCATCGAGCGCCTTTCGGGCGATGCATTTCTTCACCCAGCGGGGATCGAGATCGACGAAGTAACAGCTTCCGCCGCGATAATTGGCGAGGTGCTCCACCGCGAGACGCAGCCGGCGCGGGCCGGTGGGGCCCACCATGATCCAGTTGGCGCCCCGCGGGAAAAACTCGTCGCTCAGGTTGTCCCCGAACATCTCGTAATCGTGCTTGTAATCGTCCCACCCGATGCGCTGCTTGGGCAGGCCGGTGGTGCCGCCGGTCTCGAAGACGTTGAAGGGCCTTCCCCCGAATCCCTTGGGCACGAAGCGCTCGTTTTTCTCGTCGCGGAGCCACTCGTCCTGGAAATGGGGGAACCGGGTGACGTCCTGCATGGATTGGATTTCCTTGCGGGGATCCCAGCCGGCGTTCTGCGCCCACTCCAGCCAGAAAGGGCAGCCCGTCTCGGGCGAAAAATGCCAGTCGATGATCTCGCGAAGATGCGAATTGAGGGTCTCCTCGGGCGAATTTCCCTCCTGCTTCGGTTCCATGGTCGTGGCGGCCTCTTTCATGAGATTTTCGTGGATTTACGGACAGTCGCCCGCTCTCCCTCAACTTACAACAGTGACTTCTTACGCAAAAAACTTATCGACGGTTTCCTTCGATGGGGGCTTGGTAAACAGGGAAACCACGATCATGGCGGCCGCCCCCGCCGCAAAACAGATGGCCACCGGCATGACGCCGCCCAGGACGGTGTATTCGCCCCCGAACCCGGATTTGGCGAAGAAGGAAATCCAAGTGACCACCACGGCCAAGATGCAAGCGTAGGCCCCGGCCTTGGTGGCCCGCTTCCAGTAAAGGGCCGGGATCACCAGCGAGGTCAGGGCCGCGAAGCCGGAAAAACTCCAGACCGCCAAATCGAAGACGTTCTGCGATTTCTGCAGCACGAGGGAGAGGATGTAGGTGATCAGCACGATCGCCACGACGAATCCGCGCGCCAGGTGGATGATCTGCGTGTCGCTGAACTTTTCGCGGCCCGCGGCGTGCAGGACGATGTCGTTGGTAAAAATCGTCCCCAGGCAGAGAAACTGGGAGTCCAGTGAAGACATGATCGCCGCAAGAATCCCCGCGGTGACCAGGCCGACGATGATGGGATTCGACACGAGAAACTTGAGGCTCAAGCTGAGCACCGCGCCCACGCTGGCGTCGGGCAATCCCTTCATGATCCCCAAGGCAGGCGCCGGCCAGGCGTCGGAAGGAGTCGCCGAGAATACGCCCGTGGCCCACAGGCCCATGAGCACGCAGGGCACCCACACGATCATGATGCAGAGCGGGTGCGCCACCACGGTGAGCTTGAAACTCTGCGCGCTGCGCGCCGTCAGCCAGTGCTGAAAGAGGTGTGGGAACATCCCCACGCTCAAGGGAATGAACATGTAGGTCAGGAACATGAGAGGAGGTATCCCCACCTCCCGGATGAAGCTCCCCGCCTTCCCGGTGACCTCCAACTCCGACGGAGTCCGCACCAGGTGGGCAGCGTTGGCCTGCTCGATGGCCGCCCCGAGGCCGCCCAGTTTCTGCGAGATCATGAAGAACGCAAGCACGCCCATCGCCATGAAAACCAAGGTTTGAAAGGTATTGGCCCAGGCCGCCGCGCGCGAGCCGCCCGCAAAAATATAGGTCAGGACGACACCACAAATCACGGCGCCGATCAACCAAGGCGGGAGCGATCCGTCGTAAGCGGCGAACGCATTGGGAAAGAGGCCCTTGGTGAGCGGCCCCATGACACGGTAAGAGCCGATCACCCCGATCAACAGGTAAGGCACCACCAGTCCCACCAGGATAGGGAACAGGAGATATCCCAGGTTGCTGGAATCAAAGCGCCCGCGGAAAAATTGGATCTGCGTGACATAGCCGTGCCGCTTCCCGATGGACCACAGCTTGATGCCGATCAGGAAAAAACAGGCGGCGTGAATCAGCCCCGAGGAAGACGCCATCAACCCGTAGGTGCCCACGCCCCGTTGGAACGCCTTTCCAGTCGACCCGACCAGCGCAAAAGCCGTCATGGTGGTGCCGAACACGGACATCAGCAGCAGGAACGGCCCGATGCTGTGACTGGCGACAAAGTAATCTTTGCTGGTGCCACGGAAGAGCCGCTTGCTGGCGAGAGCCAGGCTCAGCAGGAGACAGAGATAGATGCCAATGATGATCAGGGAAGTCATGAAGCGCCACTGTCCCCTTCCGTCGCCCTGATATCCTCACCTTCCGCCCAGCGCTCCAGGTGCGACGGCCAGCCGAACTTCAGCACCAGCGCCCAGAAAAGCGCCGCCACGATAGAATAGGCGGCGTGATACGCCAGGCCAATCGGCATGAACCCGAACACCAGCGTGGACTTATCCCAGTTCCACTCGTCCTGGTGCAAAACCGCCAGGAGAATAAAAACCGCGACAATAATGACCGTCCTCTTTTTCATGCCCTCCCCTTCGACAAGCTTGAACCCTGAACCTTGAACACGGCGAAGCCGCTACTCTTTTGCCTCAAACGCGTAGAGATGGTTCTGCGTCTGGATGTAAAGGACTCCGTTGGCGGCCACCGGACTGGAAAAGACCGGCGCGCTGAACTCATTGAGCGCGATCTCCTCAAGTTCTTTGCCTGCCTTGAGGACCGCCACCTCGCCGTCTTCATTCCCGACGTAAACTTTGCCGTCCGCCACCAGGGTCGAGCCCCAGATATGACTGAGGGTGTCGTGCACCCATTGCGCCTCACCCGATTCCGCATCCAGGCAGTGGACCTGCCCGGAGTAATCGCAGATATAAAGCAGGCCGTCCATAATCGAAACTGTTGAGATGGTGCGGTTGATATCCTTGTAATTCCAAATCTCCTTACCGGTCTCGGCATCTGCGCAGACCAGCATTCCCACGCCTTCCCCGTGCTCCGGATCCTGACCGATGGCGGTATACACCTTTCCGTCGAGATACACAGGCGTGCCGATGATCTCGCTGGGCCCGTCATAGGTGGCATACTTGATAGCCTCGCCGTCCGCGTCCTTGCGGTATTCCGGGGCATTGCAGTCGACCTTCCAAAGCTCCGGCAGAATGTCGAATCCCTCGGAGTCTTTCTCCGCCACGGGATTGTATGCGTAAAGAAAGCCATCGCCTGCGCCGAAAAACACTTTCCCGTCCGCGAAGGCCGGGGACGACCAGTTGCAGTGCATGATCCGGTTGCCGATCCCGGAACCTTCTTCGCCGACCAGCTCGCCCGTCTTGGCGTCCAACGCGATCAAGCAGGGCGCCTGCGGCGCCGGAATGTTGGTGTGCGACCAGTCGACCCCATTGGAAGTCGACGCGAAAACCTTGCCATCCCCCAGCACCACCGAGCTGCTGGTGATGTTGTGCGGGAAGACGCCCAATTCAGAGCGCATATCATAGATCCAGACGATGTCCGCATCCGTGGGACCCACTTCGACAGGATCCTTCCCTGGGCCCGCCATGTACTTGCCCTCGTCCTGGTATCCCTCGTTGCCATCGGCCATTCCCTCGAGATCCAGGCACATCACTTCGCCCCGGTTCGTCACCACGTACCCGTATTTCCCATCCATTGTGGTCGAAGAACACATCCCCAGGTATTCCCAGTCCGATACTTTCCCCGCACCCAGTTTCGGGGCGGTCAGTTGCCAGAGGAATTCGCCGGTATCCTCGGTGAAACACATCACCACCCCGCGGTCGCCGATGATCTTCGGGTTCCGCGGCGACTCGTTGTTGGTCCCGATAATGACCTTGCCGTTGGCAATGGTCGGGGTGCCGTACGATTCGGAGCCCAGCTTGATGACCCATTTGCAGTTCTTGGCGGTCGCGGGATCGATGTCTTCGGTATCGCCGATTCGCTCACCGGAACCGAATTCCGTCGGCAGCCCGGTGTCGTCCGAGATCATGTTCTTGGTGGGATCACCTCCCCATTCCGGCCACTCGCCCGCGAGGGCGGACGTCGCAGCAAGCATAATCGCCGCCATGAGGCCTGCCGCGGACTTGCCGGATAGCTGGCAGTAGCGGAACTTGCAAATAGTTCCGACGCTGTGCGCGCTAACATCGGAAGATTTTGCATCTTCCGCTACAGCGTCTTGAAAATTCCGTGCGAAGGGCTCTGCTTTCATTTCGTGCATTCTTTTCTGTGGGTTTCCGGGGGAAGTTCAGGATTTAGACGCCGTGGATGCGCTATTCGTTCGAGGTTATTTTGATATTATCCACAAAGACCCGCTTCTGGCTCTGGGGCGAGAACCCGAAGAGACCGGGCGCCCCGACCTTGTGGGCGTTCTCGTGAGGCACCTCGATGGTCCAGGCCTCCGGCTCGGGCTCGCCTTTGACCCAGGCCTTCGCCCGGATCATGCCGTTGCCATCTTCGCCGACCTCCACCTTGGTCTTCAAAGTGTACCACTGGTTGGCGGCGACCGGAAAGGGCACCGACTCCGCCAGACGCTCGAAGTTTGAACTCACCTCGAGGATGTTCTTATTTCCGACCAGCGAGATGTTGTATCGCTGGTGCAGGAACCCGACCACGCTCTTGATCCGGCGATTTCCATCGGTCATGACATCGGCCTGCATGGTGTAATTGCTCAAATCCGGATGCCCGATAAAAGTCAGCGCCCGCTGGAAGAGGATGCGGTCCAGCGTCTTAGCGAAGACTTTGTTCCCTTCCAACTCCCGCACTTCCCATTTGAAGCGCGCGCCGATCCAGGCCAGCGGGGGATAGGCGAATTTCACGCCGTCGGCGGGATGGTCCACGGCCAGTTCATAGGATTCGAAATCTTCTTCGTAAGGCAGCACCGGGAGAATCCGGCCCCGGATCGTGCCCTTCAATTCCCCCGCCGTGCCCATGAACGCGCCCGCGGAGATCTTCGAGTCTTCCCGTGTCACCAGCGCGCCGCTCGCATCAAAATCTGCGTCCATCTCGGATTTCACTTTGGCGGTCGGCGGAATGAACTTCTCCCAGGTTGCGGATTCCGCGCTCCCGGTGACGACCCCGTTGCGATCCACAGTTTGCAGTGAAAAGGATTGCGAATCGCCCGGTTGCAAGAGGATGTCGGTCGGAATCGCCCGCAATCCGGCGGGCGCCTGTGCCACTGGCGAAATTTGTCTCGGGAGTTCCTTGAGGGTGATCCCCCCCCCGATCTTCATCTGGTAACAATAAAGCCGTCGCGTCGTGTGCACGTAAAGCCGGCCATTGGACACCGAAGGCGATCCCAGGCAGAGTTCCGCCCCGTCGGTGTCTTTGTCTTCGTTGTAATCGATCTTATGAAGAATCTCCGCGCCCTGGTCGGAGGGCTTGACCACGAACATGGTCCCCTCGTGCACCGGGACGAACAGCAGTCCGTCCACGCCCAGCGGCGACGCGTGAATCTGATCGGGCCCGAGTTTCTCCTTCCACAGCGTCTCTCCCGTCACGGGATTCACACAGAATAACTCACCCGTAATCGTGACCTGGTATACCCGGTCGCCCATGAGCACCGGCGAACTCGTGAACATCGCCAGCTCGGGATTGCGCCAGAGTTCGGTGTCCCGGGGGAGCCCCGGGGCGCCGCCCTGGGCCTCATCGATTTCTCCTCCCGGATTCTCCAGATCCATCGGCAGCTTCAAGGCCACCATCCCGCCCTTGGTGGTGGAGTGGACGTTGACCTTGTCATTGAGGTAAATCAGCTTGTCGCCGTTGTGGAGGATCGGGGAAACATTGATACCGCCCTTGGCCGCCTGGTATCGCCAGATCGGCTGCCCGTTTAGCGCGTTGACGCAGGCCACGTTGCCGCAGCCCAGGCCCACGTAAAAAACCCGCTTGCCGGCCCGTGTCTCGAATACCGGCGTCGAGAACGAGGAATCCTTGAGGAAAGGCGGTCCCACGCCGGGAGTCGAGTCCCAGACCAGTTCCCCGCTTTTCTTGTCGAACGCCAGGAACCGGTCGCGCGCCGGCCCCTGCTTGCCCCAGTAAGTCGTGATGCCGCGGGCGATCACCAGGTCGCCCTCGATCACCGGACATCCGGCGCGTCCGTTGGGAAACGTCAATCTGCCGAAGCGCTCCATCAGCGAATACTGCCAAAGCAGATCTCCGTCCCTGCTGAAGCAGGAAAAGAGACCGTTGGTCAGCATCAGGTAAACGTTGCCCGTGTCCGCATCGACCGCCGGACTGCCGACCGCATACCGGTTGTAAACCGTGTCACTGATAAAATCGTTGAACTCCTTTTCCCAAATGACCTTGCCGCTTTGCGCGTCGAGTGCGACCAGGTATTCGCGCACGTCTTCGTTGCTGCGGATGCGATACCCGATCGCGTAAACGCGGCCGTCGTGGATCACCGGCGTCCCGCGACCGGGGACGTCCCAGGTCCAGGCTGGTTTCTCGTCAAATGCCCACTCCCCGTATTCCTCGAGACTCAACCCGTTCTGCAGCGGTCCTCTCCAGGAGAGCCAGTCGGCCCCGCCCGCTGCGGCCGCTTCCGACTCAGCTTCAGGCGCCACCGGTGCGGCAGGCGCAATTTCCTTTTTCTCCGGTGCCGCCGCGGCAGCCGTCTCCCCCATGGCCTTCTCCTCGGCGGGCGGGGCCGCTGCTTCCGGGCCGTCCTCCTGAGACGCCGGTCCGCAACCGGCGAGGAAAACGATGAATCCGCTGAATGATGCCGCTAAAACAAAGGCTTTCACGAGTCGCAATGGGTCAGGCATAGGGCCTCTTACTTGAAGTAAAGAGAACGTTTGCACAAGCGCTTTTCTTTCAGGGAATACGGGGGGCTAATGGGGCTGGCCGTCGATCCAAGCCCGGTGCCGGAAATAGACGAAATTACGGTGGTAGCAGGGGGTCCCAATTCTCCCTATTGTCATCCCGAGCGGAGTCGAGGGATCTCACATTACGGCCCGGATTTACGTTTTCTTGATCATTCGGGTATCGTCCTGGACGAGGCGACACTTTCTTTAATTCCGCGAATCAAGCCCGATAAGAGGGATCCCTCGACTCCGCTCGGGATGACAAGCGCGGGGACAAGCGTGGGGGTCTCACCCCCGCACATCCACGCACACAACCGATCCCTTGTTGTTACGGCAATAAATACGCCCCTCGGAAAATGCCGGCAACACCCAGCAACGGTCTTTCAAGACCTGGAGTCGTCCGGTCTCACGAAAACCGTCAGCCTCGGGAATTCCCACCAGCAATTCCCCTTTTTCCGTAAGCACGATCAATTTTCCGTCCACCGCGATGACGTTCCCTTCCTTCCCGCTGACCTTGTGGTCCCAGATCTCCTCCCCGGTGGCCGCATTGACGCACTTCAGTTCGTCCACCACACCGTAGACGCGGTCGCCCAGGCGCACCGCGCTTTGAAACTTCAAACCCATGTCCTTGCTTTCGCTGACCAATTCCGCGCCGGAGGACCCGCGCAACGCCACCACACCCGAGCCCTTGCGATAGGCGGACGTAATGTAAAAGAGGCCTCGCTGAGACTCGAAAAGCGGGGTCGTGGCGTTGACGTCGTAAGACGTCTTCCATCGCACCCGGAAGTCCTCCCGGCCGTCCGCAGCTTGCAGCCCGACTAATCCGTAGGCGTTGAACACGGCGATCCTGCCGCTCCCGAAGACTGTCGGCGACGCGTAAGCGGCCTCGTCGTCCCCCGATTTCCAAATCAATTTCCCGGTCTTCTTATCCAGCCCCACCACCGACGCGCCCTTGCCACCCGGCTCGGTAATCAGCTTTTCGCCGTAAACCAGGGGTGATCCCGCATAGCCCCAGCGCGGTTCTTCCCCTCCGAAATCGTCCACCAGGTGTTTTTCCCAGGTCACCTTTCCCGTGTCTTTCTGCAGGCAGAAAAGATGCCCCTTGTGACTCAACGTGTAAACGCGGTCCCCATCGACGGTCGGCGTCGCGGCGGTGCCCCCCTCGAACATCCGCTTCTCGAACTTCCCGGGCACGCGATGCGTCCAAAGCACCTTACCCGTCCCCGCGTCCAGGCAGGAAACTACGTCCGCTTCGCTGTCGTGACCGGTGGTATAAAGTTTCCCCCCGCTGATGGCAAAAGAGGCGGCACCGACGCCAACCTCCATCCGCCAGGCAATCCCCGGCTCGCGTCGGTCCCAATCCGCATTCCAGCCGGTTTCACTGGAGATGCCATCGCGATTCGGGCCCAGAAACTGGGGCCAATCGGCGGCCGAGAGGGAGAGATGACCCATGAAGGGCCCCATCACAAAGAGAAAAAATCTTAAGGAAACATAACTGATATTCATGTTTTCTACTGCTTACGCTTTAATAATGATTTCATCAGAAAGAGAGGATGATACATCCAGTGTCCGGCAAGTGAGAACAATTCAATCCTGCCAAAAGCGATTCGCGGCCATTCGCGTAAGAATTTTACTTTTTTAACACGAATGAACGCGAATAGCGACGAATTTACACGAATGCAGACGAGCTGGGAACCGCAATCATTGATCCAACCCTCCTGTAACTGATCCGCGTAATCCGCATAATCTACGGTCAAAAAAATCTCTGTGCCCTCTGCGTCCTCTGTGGTTAAAAAAATCTCCCCGGTTCTGCGGTTATTACGCCAAGAACACGCGCACGGATCCATGAAATTCCCCCTCTCCAATACCGGCCAAAAACTCGCCACCCACAGCGGGATCGTCGAACTCATGGACGACCTCGGCGAAGCTATGAATCGTGCCCCCGGGGAGATGCACATGATGGGGGGAGGCAATCCCGCACACATCCCTGAAGTCCAGGAAATCTGGCGTCGTCGCCTTCATGAGATTCTGGAGTTTCCCGAATCCTGCGACCGCATGCTGGTGAATTACGATGGACCGGCGGGGAATCCGCGTTTCCGGGAGGCGTTCGCCGACTGCCTGCGCCGCCATTACGGGTGGAATGTCAAAGCGGAGAACGTCGCAGTCACCAACGGAGGTCAGACCGCGTTTTTTTTCCTTTTCAACATGCTGGCCGGCGAATTTCCGGACGGCTCTATTCACAAGATCGTCATCCCCCTGGTCCCCGAATACATCGGGTACGCCAACCAGGGCATGCGCGAACCGATTTTTACGACCTGCCTCCCGAAAATCGTCGAACTCGACAGCCACGAATTCAAATACCAGGTCGATTTCGAGAAAGTCCAGGTGGGGGAAGACGCCGCCGGCATCTGCGTCAGCCGGCCCACCAATCCCACCGGCAACGTCCTCACCGACACCGAAATCGAACGCCTGGCCGGCCTCGCCAAAGAACGCGGCATTCCGTTAATCATCGACAATGCCTATGGCGCTCCGTTCCCCAACGTCGTATTCGAGGATATCAAACCTTTCTGGAACGAGGACATCGTCCTCACCTTCAGCCTCTCCAAGCTCGGTCTGCCTGGCACCCGCACTGGGATCGTGGTGGCCCATGCATCGGTGATCGAGCAGATCTCGGCGCTGACCTCCGTGGTCGGTCTCGCCAACAACAACATCGGCCAGGCCATTACCCGGCCCCTCCTGGAAAACGACGAACTGCTGCGGGTCAGCAGGGAAATCATCCGTCCCTATTACCTCGAAAAATCCCGCCAGGCCCTGGAGTGGGTGCGGGAAGCGTTCGCGGATCGCTTTCCCTGGTCGGTCCACCGCAGCGAGGGCGCCTTCTTTCTCTGGCTCTGGTTCCCCGAGCTGCCCGTGACCTCGAGAGAACTTTACCGGCGGCTGAAAGCGAGAAAAGTCCTCATTATCCCGGGCGAATACTTTTTCTATGACCTGGAAGACCCGAGCTGGCCTCATGCTTCCCAGTGCATCCGCATGACTTTTTCGCAGGACGAAGAAACCGTCCGTAAGGGAATCGAGATCCTGGCGGATGAACTCAGCCTAATCCATGACTGATTGCGGCCGGGCCCGGACCACCAGCACTGTCGGCTGACGGTTGGCGTATTCGAACGTCATGCTCAGGTGATACTCCTGCGACAGGGCCCAGAGCAACTGGCGCCGCGTGATCCCGGGTGAATCGACGCTGAAGGACTCTGCGTCGGGGGGAAGTCTTTCGAGGCGGTAATTGATGTCGTTCAACGGGAACTTATTAAAAACGTGCGGCAGGGGCACCTCATCGTATTGGACCTGGAACGGCTCCTCCAGCCAGCTGTCGAGATCCTTGTTTCCGGAATGCAGGAAATACGCCGGGATCACGATACTGGCTTCCGGTTCCTCAAATCCACGAGGCAACTGCTTGCAAGACGCCAGAAAACTCAGCGCCGAAAGCGCCGCAACGGGGAGCAAAAGAATTTTCCACATGGCTAGAGTTTCCACCCTCTCCCAATCCCGGAATATTGTCAATTCCTCGGCTGTCGAAGTAAACGCTGCCTTTTCCCCTGAAGACAACCCCCGCCATCAGAGACGAAGTGGGTAGGGCGACCCGCCTTCGCTGAAGCTTCGGCGTGGCACGCGCGTCCCTGTGGAGCCGCAATCACACGATGAAGGACTCTCAATTCGAGGGGAGGCTGGCGGGATTGCCGCGTGGAGAAGCAGCGGCTTGGCGACTGCCTTGCGCGGAGCGCGATAAAAATAGCGAAGCGAGACTGCAGAGCCCGCGAAGCGGGATAAACGCTGCGCCCTACCTTCGTCACCAGTGAATTGGCCGCCGCAGCCGGCCGCCTTCCCCTTTTCATCCCACCCTCCCTTTCTTTCTTACTCGGCCTCGTCGCCCAACCACGCCGACGGCCGGTCCCAGCGCCACGCCAGCACCACCCAGCCTCCCCAAGCCAGCCACACAAACGGCCAATAAAGGCCGTGCGAATAAAAGAGATACGTCCCGAGCGATACCACGCTCAACCAGTGCCAGCTCCAGAACGCGTGCTTCAGGCAAAGCACCAGCACCAGCAGCAACGTGAAATACCAGGGATGCACCGTGGCCATCGTCACTAACAGCGCCATCAGGAGCAGGGCGGATGCTGCTTCGAAGGACCAACCCACGCCGCCCTCGCGCCTCTTCCAATCGCGCCACCAGAGCCCCACCGCACATAGCAGGAAGAGTCCCCGCAAGACCGGCCCCACGACCTTGCTCGTCTCCGTCTCCGGTCCAATCATTCCCACCAGCCGCAGCGCACCGGTGCTCACCGCCTTCAGGGCGTAATACGGGCCCGCATTGAACTCGAAACTTCGGACATAGAGATCCAGCGATTCCTTGAATTTGAATGGAGAAAACCCGGCGAGGAACGGCAACCACAGGAGCGCCGTCACCGCCGCGCCCGCGGCCATCACCCGCCACCCCATCCGCCGCCAGAGAAACGGAAAGAAGAAGAGCGGGTAAAGCTTGGCCCACCCCGCCAGCGCCAACGCGGCGCCGGCAGCGACAGCCCGTCCTCGCCGCAAGGCCCAGATACAAAACGCGAGTCCCAGGATCGCGATGGTTTCGGTGTGCGCCTGTCCCCAGCACTCGAGCACGATCACCGGGTGCCAGGCGTAGAGGAGAAATTTGTCTCTCGTCAGGACTCGCGCGAGGATCAGCAGCGCTGCCAACTCGCACAATGCGAGCAACCCTTTGATCGCGTAAACTCCCGCCCACATCCCCTTCCAGCCGTAGACCCATCCCCCCACCGCGAAGAGGACCTGGCTGGAGGGCGGGTAAACCGAAAAAAATTCGCGCGAATTGAGAAGCGGGAACATCGCCGTGTCGTGGAAACGTGCCAACGCGGGATCGGCAGGCCGATGCGCAAACGGGTTAACCCCTTCCGTGGTCAGCATTCCGTCCCAGAGGTACCGGTAAACGTCGTCGGACAACACCGGCGGAAGCGGGAAGAGGATCAGGCGCAACACGATGGCCACTGCCAGCACCCACCCGGGCGCGAAGCGCGTCTCTTTCCGCCAGATCACGAAGAGCACCGCTGCCCACAGAAACAACGCCCCCACCATCCCCCAGCGCCATTCCTCCCTCCACCCGGAGGCGAGGGTGGCCCCGGCGAGCAACAATAGGATGATGGGGCCGAGGTTTTTCATACCGCACCAAGGCCCTGGTTTTGGCTGTAGAAGGCGGTTGCGACGAAGCGCAACCCTCCACGTCTGACCTGGAGGGCAATGCTTTGTCATTGCCGAGCCTTTCTCCACACGCCGATCCCAACTCCGGCCCCAATAACTAATAACTGATAACCAATATCGATTAACCCGGCCGCGGAGCGGCCGAACCTACTCCCATTCAATACTCGCAGGCGGTTTCGTGGAGATATCGTAAAGGACTCGGTTCACTCCCGGCACTTTGTTGAGAATGTCGTTCGAGATCTTCCCCAGCAATTCGTAAGGCAATTCCACCCAGGACGCTGTCATCGCGTCCTCGCTGACCACGGCGCGCAGGGAAATAGCGAATTCATACGAGCGCTCGTCTCCCTTGACGCCGACCGTCCTCACCGGAAGCACGGCGGCATACGCCTGCCAGACCTGGTCATACCAACCGCTCTCGCGCAGGTTATTGATGAAAATCGCGTCAGCCTCCCGGGTGATGCGCAACTTGTCTTCCGTGATTTCCCCCGGCACCCGCACCGCCAGGCCCGGCCCCGGAAAAGGATGGCGATGCACCAGGGCGTGTGGCACCCCCATGGCTTCGCCAAGCGCCCGCACCTCGTCCTTGAACAATTCGTGCAGCGGTTCGATCACCTTGCCCTCCGCCTTGAGTTCCAGGATTCGGTCGACCCGGTTGTGATGGGTCTTGATCTTGGATGCGATCGATCCGCTGGTGGCGCTCTCGATGACATCCGGATACAGGGTGCCCTGCGCCAGCAATTCGACGTTGCCCGCCGATTCGAAAAAGATATCGATGAAGAGATCGCCGATGCGGCGCCGCTTTTCTTCGGGATCCGTCACCCCCGCGAGCCGTCCCATGAATTTCTCCCCCGCGTTGATCCGCCTGATCTCGACACCCAGCTCACGGAATTGCGCTTCGACTTCGTCTCCCTCGTCTTTGCGCAGCAACCCGGTGTCCACGAAGATAGGATTCAACTTGACCCCCGCTTCTTTCAACAATACCGCGAGCACCGTCGAATCGACACCACCGGAGACCCCACAGACCACTTCGCGGTCGCCCACCTCCTCGCGGATCTCCTGCACCAGATAGTCTTTGAAGGAATCGATGCGGAATTCGTGCGGATCTTTGGCCAACCCAAGGAAATTACGCAGCACCGTCTTCCCTTCTTCGCTATGGGTCACTTCGGGATGAAACTGGATCCCGAAAAAATTGTCCGTCCACCGGATCGCCACCGGGACATCGTGCTGATTGCGCGCCAGCACTTCCGCGCCCTCGGGAAGCGCACTCACGGTATCCGAGTGACTCATCCAGATCTGCGATTCTCGACTCACCCCCTGGAACAAGGTATCGGCCTGGCAAGGCACCAGGGTCGCGGGACCGTATTCCCGGGAGTTGCCGGGCTTGACCTGGCCGCCCCATCGGATGTTGAGAAGCTGCATCCCGTAACAAACTCCCAGCACCGGGACATCGAGCGACTTCAAGTAATCGAAATCAATGTCCGGCGCACCCTCTTCGAGCGTGCTGCGGGGTCCTCCCGACAAAATGATTGCGGCGGGCGACCCGGTCTCGCGCAGTTCTTCCGGCTGATAGAGCTTGGAGAAATACCCCAGCTCCCGGATCCGGCGCACGATCAGCTGCGTGTATTGCGAACCGAAATCAATGACGGCAATCTGTCGCTCCATTGGCTGCATCTGAATATAAAAGCTATCGAAAAAAACGGTGTCGACGATTTACCCCGGTTTTTCTCCACACAAAGCTTGCGTTTCCCATCCCCTCGCCCCCTTGGGGGAGAGGGTTAGGGTGAGGGGGCTCTGGTGGGATGGGGGGGCTCTGGTGGGATGGCGTTAAATAAATACGTAACTGAAATCAAAAATCAAGTTGCCGAGCCGGCCGCGACGCACAAGGTCACAAGCTCTGGTAATTAATCGGCTCCTCGGTAACGACCACGTCATGGGGATGGCTTTCCTTCAAGCCCCCCGGCGTAATCTTGACGAATTTCGCCTTCTCGCGGAGTTCCACGAGACTTTCCGCGCCGACATAACCCATCCCCGAGCGCACTCCGCCCAGCAATTGGAAGACGGTATCCGCGAGCCGGCCCTTGTAAGGGACGCGCGCTTCGACGCCTTCCGCCACCAGTTTCCCGGAAGCGTTTTGTCCGTATCGATCGCTGGATCCCTTGCGCATCGCCTTGGTCGATCCCATGCCGCGGTATTCTTTAAAGGTGCGGCCCTGGTAATTGATCATCGCGCCCGGACTCTCGCGCGTGCCAGCCAGCAAAGAGCCCAGCATGACGCAGTCGGCGCCCGCCGCCAGCGCCTTGACGATATCACCCGAATACCGGATCCCACCGTCGGCGATCACGGCGACGCCTTTACCCCGGCAATACTCTGCGACCTCCTGGACCGCACTGAACTGGGGCACGCCCACGCCGGAAATCACCCGAGTGGTACAGATGGAGCCCGGCCCCACCCCGACCTTGATGGCCGCGGCGCCGGCCTCCACAAGTTCCCGCGCCCCCTGGGCGGTGACCACGTTCCCTGCCACCACGGGCACCTCGGAAAAGCGCTCCTGAAGCTTTTCCAGGACCTCAAGGACCCGGCTGGTGTGCCCGGTGGCCGCATCAATGAAGAAGGCGTCACATCCCGATTCGTGGACCGCCGTGGCCCGTTCTTCAACATCGTCGCCCACCCCCACCGCGGCCCCTACTCGGAGCTGACCGTTGGGATCTTTGCAGGCGTCCACGTACATTTGCTGTTTCTCGATGTCCTGGCTCGTGATCATCCCCGCGAGCTTGCCGTCCTCGCTCACCAGCGGCAGCTTTTCGATGCGATGCTCGTAAAGAATCTTCTGGGCCTCCTCGGGCGAAGTGTTCGAGGGCGCCGTCGCCAGTCGATCGCGCGGCGTCATCACATCGCGCACCCGCGTCTTGGCGGGATCTTCAATGTACCAGATGTCGCGGCTAGTCACCATTCCCTCGAGCTGGCCTTCGCTGTCGACGACAGGGAAACCCGCCACCCCGCGTTCGCGCATGACTTTCTCCAAATCCACGATCGTGAGATCGCTGCTCACGGTGAAAGGATTCTGAATCACCGCGTTCTCGGAGCGCTTGACCCGTGCCACGAACTCCGCCTGTTTTTCCAGGGCACAATTGCGGTGGATCACGCCGATACCGCCCTCGCGTGCCAGGGCGATCGCCAGGTCGGCCTCCGTCACCGTGTCCATTGCCGAGGACAGGATCGGGATGTTCATCTCCAGTTCTGCCGTCAGATGCGTGCGCAGATCGCAATTGGAGGGCAGGATTTCGCTCTTCTGCGGAACCAGCAGAACGTCGTCGAAACTAAGACCGGTGGAGATATCTCCCATGAACAATTAATAGGGAAACCGCCCCTCGGATCAATCCTTTTTAAGGGGCCGGGAATAAGTAGTCCCGGCGCCAAAGTAGGACCGACGCTCCGCGGCGGGCGTTTTTTCGGGAGGAGCCCGCCGCGGAGCGTCGGGCCTACTCCAAGCTCTCCGCGATCCGCCCCGCGAATTCCGCGGCCCGATCCCCGAAACCCTTCTCATCCTCCCCGTACATCAGCCCGCGCGAGACATTGATCAGGATGGGCGCCGCCCGCTGCTGGCCCGACAGTGCCGCGAGGTCACCTCCCTGGGCCCCCAAGCCGGGGATCAGGAGCGGGACATCCGCAATCTCCGAAAGAATGTCCTCGTCCGCATTCGTCAAACCCACCACCAGGCCGCCCGTCCCCGGCAATCCCTCTTCTTCCGCCCGCCGCAGCAGATCCTGCACGAGGTCGAACACCGCCCGCCCGTCCGCAAGCTTCTGCCTCT